>JBDTWO010000160.1:0-11158 GCA_040006635.1 Chloroflexota bacterium | reverse complement strand
CCAACTTCCACCCGCTTATTGCGGGGCAGATCGACACCTTCAATTCTCGCCATAGTTCACACTATCCCTGTCGCTGTTTATGCTTTGGATTTTCGCAGATAATAAACACTCTGCCTTTGCGCCTGACAATTTTGCACTTGGCGCAGCGCTTCCGTATTGACGGTGAAACTTTCATTCAACAATTCTCCTTGCCAACGGCTATTTCATTACGAATAGCCAAGGGTTTAATTATACACGTTCATCAAATTTTCGTCCAGAATACGCAGATATTGCGTCGGGTCAAGGGACAGTCAGGATTCGAGGTTCTCCTTCGGTGACAGCGATCGTATGTTCAAAATGCGCTGTCAAAGACCCATCCGCAGATACTACAGTCCACTGGTCAGATAATACTTTTGTCTCAGCCGTTCCTACCAAAACCATGGGCTCAATGGCAATCGTCATGCCAGCCTTGAGAAGCATCCCCGTGCCCGCCTTGCCATAGTTCGGAACTTGCGGTCCTTCATGCATCTGACGCCCAACACCATGACCCGTGTATTCGCGCGTCACATAAAAACCGCGGCTTTCGACATAATTCTGTATCGCCGCAGAGATGTCACCGGTACGATTGCCTGCACGCATTTTTTCGATCCCTGCATGCAATGCTGACTGCGTAACGTCAAGTAACTCCTGCGCTTGTGGGGATATATCTTCCACCCCAGCAGTAAACGCCGAATCCGCCACAAAGCCATCCAAAACCGTTCCACAATCAATTGAGACAATATCACCATGTTTTAGCTTTCGCTGCTTGCTTGGGATACCATGGACTAATTCTTGATTGATACTGACTGTTATGGATGATGGAAACGGCGGACGACCATAACCTTTGAACGGCGATATGCAGCCATGTTTCTTCAGCACTTCCTCAGCAGCCGCGTTGAGGTCAGCTGTCGAAACACCGGGTTTTAAAAGTTCTTTTACTGTTGCATGCACATTTGCATTAATGCGCCCAGCTTCTCGCATAACATCAAGTTCAGCAGAACTCTTCAAATGAATCTGGCGTGACCAACTCATATCATCTACTTTTTCAACCCAACTACCATAGTTTGTGTTACTTGTTCGATAGTTTGCATTCCATCAACTTCTATCAACTTGCCTTTGTCACGATAATAAGATAACAACTGGGCGGTTTGCTCCAAGTAAACCTGAATCCGACGTTTTACGGTTTCAGGCTTGTCGTCATCTCGCTGATACAACTCAGAACCATCAAGATCGCAAATGCCTGCTTCTTTGGGAGGGCTGAATTTTTGATTAAAAATATGCCCATTTGCCCGACAAGTCCATCTGCTGCCCAATCGATCTACAAGCACATCATCATTACCCATAATAAATGGGACTACATCCACTTGTCCATCAAACTCTGAAAGCATAACATCGAGTGCATCTGCCTGAGCAGGGGTCCTCGGAAATCCATCTAAAATAGCGCCAATCTTACAATCGGGACGACCAAGGCGTTCACGTATCATCCCAATTGTTACATCATCAGGCACCAACTCCCCTCTGCTCATAAAGGTTTGGGCTAGTCTTCCAAGCTCGGTTTGATTTTTAATGTTCTCGCGAAACAGCTCGCCGGAAGAAATGTGCGCGAGTCCCGTTCGCTCAGATAAAATTATTGCCTGTGTTCCTTTGCCAACACCAGGAGGACCCAAAATGACAATGAATGTAGTCATGTGCAGAGTTCCTAGTTTATGAGTAGCTTTTCCTGATAGCCGTGCAACTTAAGTTCTGCCTCAATATTCATAAAGGTATCACGAACAACCCCGACAACGATTAGCAAACCTGAAGATGAGAGGAGGAAAACTCCCGCGCTATTTGCGGCGCCAGGTATAAACAACTTCAACAGAAACGGCATGATCGCAACAAAGCCCAACAATAATGCACCAGGTAAGGTAATCCGGCTTTGGATTCTGCTTAAATATTTTTGGGTGGCAGCACCACTATGGACACCCGGAATCTGGGCCCCTGAACGTTTCAAATTGTCACCATAGTTTTGCTGTTCAAAAAGCACGGTTGTGTAAAAGTATGTAAAGGAAACAACCATGATGAAATACAAAATCCAGTAACCATAGGAGTTTGTCCCTGTGGCGTTAAAGAAGCTCTGTACACTCGCCGCAAAGTTTTTCACCCATTCAGTATTCGACTTGATGAAAAAACCAGCGACAATGGCAGGAAATTGTAAAAGCGCGCTTGCAAAAATCAACGGGATCATGCCTGATAAATTAACCATCAAAGGCAGGGTAGGTTGAGGCATGCGGACGGACTTGCCTCGTTGCATGGTATAAAAGATCGCGCTCTTTTGTGCATACATGACTGGTACGTTACGGCGACCCTGTTGAACATATACTACCGCAACAATTGTCAGGACGATAACTACCACCATGGCCGGAATTAACGTCCAACGGTTTAACTCATCGTTCCAGAGAGATACAAAATTAGCGGGGATTTGCGAAACAATACCTGCAAAGATCACCAGAGATAATCCTTGTCCGCGAATTCCGAACTCCGAAATTAACTCGCCAAGCCATATGGCGAACATGGTACCAGCAGTCATAACCAACAAAGTTGTCACTGAAGATAACCAAAGTGCAGAGGTAAATCCAAAAGGAATAACTACTTGGCCGATCTGTTGTTGTGCGAAATAATTGAAGGTGTTTATTTGCCCGATCGCTGAGAGCATTGCCATGGGAACGGCAAGATAATATGTCCACTTTTCCATCCACCGGCGCCCCTCGCGCTGGTCATCCTGCATCCGCTTTTGCAATGAAGGAATAATTGGAATCAGCAACTGCAAAATAATCTGGGCCGTAATATACGGATACACGCCCATTGATAGTACAGAAAACTTGGATATCGTTCCACCCGAAAGCAGGTTTAGAAAATCCAAGAAACCACCACTTCCACCACCTTGGAAAAAAGCCGCCAAAGCAGTGCGATTAACGCCAGGCGCAGGCACATTCGCGGCTATACGGAAAAGAATCAAAATGCCCAGAGTAAAGAGCAACTTCTTCCGAATATCCTGCGAGCGCCACAAAAAACGCCAGGCTGATTGTTTCTTTTCAGGCATGTTGAGATTCCTCTACGTCAGAAGATTAAGCGATCAGTTCCACGCTACCGCCAGCCTTTTCAATTTTGGCTTTGGCTCCGGCAGTGACACGGTGGGCGTGTATTTTTAAGGCAACATTTAATTCACCACGCCCCAGAATCACAATCGGGTTTCTTGAGTCACGCAACAGATGGGCGTTTGCGAGAGCTTCGGGGGTCACTTCAGCATCAGCTTTGAAAGACGCGGTGAGTTGATCCAAATTAACTTCATTAAAATCAATCCGATTCAATGGAGTAAATCCCTGTCCACGCATGAAAGGTAATCGCCGATAGAAAGGTAGGTTACCGCCTTGGCGATAAGCTTTACCGCCTGAACCAGAGCGCGACCCTTCACCTTTGGTACCGCGACCGGCAGTCTTACCTTGCCCGGCAGAAATACCGCGACCAACGCGTTTTCGATTTTTCTTGGTGCCCGGATTAGGCACGAGATCATGTAGTTTCATCGTTCTTTCCTACTCTTCGATTTGAACTAAATGGATAATTTTTTGAACCATCCCGCGCAGTGCAGGATTGTCATTATGTTCCACTGTTTGGTGCAGACGGCGTAAACCGAGCGCCCGTGCAGTCGCCCGCTGATCATAGGTATAACCGATCGGGCTTTTAACCAGGGTCACACGGATGGTCTTGTTATTGACCTGTTCTTTAGGCATTTTTCTTCCTCCGTTCCCAGAAGGGGAGTAAATCACTGGGGTTTTTACCACGGCGAGCCGCTTCTTCCTGGGGGGATTTTAATTGCCCAAGCGCATGAAAAGTCGCTTGCACAACATTGAGAACATTAGCACTGCCTTGAGATTTAGTTAAAATATCACGAATGCCAGCCACTTCAAGAACTGCACGCACACCGCCGCCAGCAATAACACCGGTACCAGGGGATGCAGGTTTGAGCATAATGCGCGCGCCAGCAACTTTCCCCAAAACTTCATGAGGAATGGTTGTACCGATAAGGTTTACAACCTGCATATTCTTACGGGCACGCTCAGAGGCTTTTCGCATTGCATCGGGCACTGCATTAGCCTTGCCAACGCCCATTGAAATCGTACCTTTTTTATCACCAATCACGACAGTCACACGGAATTGAAAGCGGCGACCGCCTTTCACTACCTTTGCAACACGGGCAATCTCAATGACGCGCTCTTCGAATTGGTCCTGTGGTTCGAAATTCTGCTGTTCAGTTTTTTTGTATTCTGCCATTTCTTTCTCCACTCAAGCCTAGAATTGCAAGCCGCCTTCACGAGCGCCATCTGCAAGAGCCTTCACACGTCCACTATAGCGATAGCCACCGCGGTCAAAAACAACGGATTCGATCCCCTTGCTTTTGGCGCGCTTGGCAACTGTTTCACCAATCAACTTGGCTTGTTCAGCTTTCTTCATGCCCTTTATCTTCTCACGCAACTCTGCATCCACTGTAGATGCAGATACGAGAGTATGACCTGCCTGGTCATCGATCACCTGAGCATAAATCCCAGAGAGACTGCGGAAAACGTTCAAGCGCGGCCGTTGGGTTGATCCTGATAAATTTTTGCGTACACGTGCGTGACGACGCGCGCGTGCATCGGAACGAGACTTATTAGCCATGATTTACTTGGCTCCCTTTCCAGCCTTACCGGCTTTGCGACGAATTTTCTCGCCAGCATATCGAATGCCCTTGCCATGATAAGGCTCGGGCGGGCGAACGCCGCGAATTTCAGCCGCGACCTGCCCAATTGCTTCACGGTCAAAGCCACTCACCTTAATTTGGCGGGCTTTAGCATCTGATTCAAACACAATGCCAGCAGGCGGTTCTACTTTGACAGGATGAGAATAACCAACATGCAAGACAAGAGTTTTGCCTTCCATTTCAGAACGGTATCCCACGCCCTCGATTTCCAAGGTTACTGTAAACCCAGAGCTTACTCCATGGATCATGTTCGCAATTACAGCACGGGTAGTGCCATGCAAAGCACGTTCCTCAGCATTATCCGAATTACGCGTGACAACAACTTGGTTATTTTCAAGGGCGATCCCCACCAGTGACGAGAAGGTTCGCTTCATCTCACCTTTGGGACCCTTGATGTGAACATTCGAGCCTTGTACATTAACTTGTACACCGCCCGGTACTAATACAGGTAATCGTCCTATGCGAGACACTTGTACCTCCTGCCTTTCTACCAAACCTTGCAAAGGATCTCGCCGCCCACACCCAACTGTCGGGCACGAGCACCGGTCATAACACCCTTAGGGGTAGAGATGATAGCAACACCAATACCAGAAAGAACCCAGGGAATATTTTGTTTCTTTGTATAAATGCGGCGACCAGGGGTGCTTATACGTTCAATCCCTGAAATTACAGGGCGGCGAGCACGCCGATCACCAACATATTTAATCTTCAGGCGCAATGTTTTTTGAACTACCTGTTCACCGTCGACAATTTCAAAGCCCTCGAGATAGCCTTCATCTTTCATGATCTTGGCAATTTCGACCTTCAATTTTGAACTGGGCATTGCGACCAGCGTATGACCAGCCATCACGCCATTGCGGATGCGGGTCAGCATATCAGAGATTGGATCATTTATAGTCATGCGATTACCTCTATCCGTTTACCATGAAGACTTAACAACGCCTGGAATTTTGCCCTGCAGAGCCATCTCGCGGAAGCAGATGCGGCACAACCCAAAACGGCGGATATATCCACGCGGGCGTCCGCACCGGACACAACGATTTCGAACCTGGCTCGCATATTGACGGCGGGCTTCACGGTATTGCATGCATTTCTTCGCCATAATTTACGCTTCCTTCTTGCTGAACGGCATACCAAGCAGCTTCAACATCACACGTGCCTGATCATCATTTTTAGCAGTCGTTACGATCGTAACTTCCATACCGCGCAGCTTATCAATTTTGTCATACTCAATCTCGGGGAAAATCAATTGATCATGAAGACCCAGAGTGTAATTACCACGTCCATCAAAAGCATTGGCAGACACACCACGGAAGTCGCGCACACGCGGAAGCGCGGTGTTCACCAAACGATCCAGGAAAGCCCACATGCGCTCACCACGCAAAGTCACCTTTGTACCGATCAAACGACCTTCACGTAATTTGAAATTAGCAATGCTCTTCCGCGCCTTGTTCATAATGGGCTTTTGCCCAGTAATAATGGTCAGGTCGGAAACAGCCGCTTCAAGGGATTTGGGATTATCCATCGCCTCGCCCATACCAATATTAATTACGATTTTTTCGATATGGGGCACTTGCATAATGTTCTTGAAATCAAACGCTTTACGCAAAGCCGGGATAACTTCATTGTTATATGTTTCTTGCATTCTATTCATTGATCATCACTCCGCGGCTAATCGACCAGTGTCTGACAGTTCTTGCACACGCGATGAGCACCATCATCATTGCGCTGCACACCCACACGGGTGGGTTCACTACACTTCGGGCAAACCAGCATTACATTCGAGATATCGATCGGGGCTTCAAATTGAATACGACCCGGATTCATATTACGACCTGCCTGGGTTTGCACTTGCTTCTGGTGTCTGGTGCGAATATTCACACCCTGCACAACCACGCGGCGATCATCCAGAAAAACATTGATCACCTCACCACGCTTACCTTTATCTTCCAAGCGTCCGCTGATAATTTCTACGGTATCACCTTTGCGAATCTTTACGTTCATACCTAACTCCTAAACCCTAAAGCACTTCCGGCGCCAGGGAAACGATCTTCATGAAACCTTTTTCACGAAGTTCTCTGGCGACAGGTCCAAAAATACGGGTGCCCTTGGGATTCACGCCATCAGCATCAAGAATAACTGCCGCGTTATCATCAAAGCGAATATAAGAACCATCTTCGCGACGATATTCCTTCGAAACACGAACAATAACCGCACGCACTACCTCGCTCTTTTTCACACCACCCTGCGGGGCGGCAGATTTAACAGACGCAACCACTACATCACCGATACTGCCATATCTACGGGTGGAGCCACCCAAAACATGGATAACCAGCAACTCACGTGCGCCGGAATTATCAGCAACTTTCATTCTAGATTCATGCTGAATCATGGATTATTCCTCCACCTTCAGATCAGGAACGCCGCTGTCAGCAGTGCGGATCTCACGTTTTACGACGCTCTCCACCACCCAGCGCTTATCACGCGACAAGGGGCGAGATTCAACGATCTGTACTTCATCACCAATCTGGCAGCCAATTTCATCATGCGCCTTCACGCGCTTGCTCGTATGAACGACCTTACGATAAAGCGGATGACGGAACACGCGCGTGATCTCAACCACGACTGTCTTGGTCATTTTATTGCTGGTGACCACACCAACGATTCGACGACGATTGTTCATGCTTCACCTTTTACAACTTCGGCAGTTGCCTGCTCACGCAGGATGGTCTGCATACGGGCGACTTCACGCCTCAAACTACGCAGACGGCTGCTATCACTCAATTGGCCTGTTACTTGCTGGAAGCGCAACTTCATCATCTCTTCACGCGCATCTGCCAGCTTTATATCAATTTCGCCAGACTTTAAATTTCTGATTTCACTCGGTTTCACAGACTTCATGCCTGCTCTCCTGCTTCATGGCGGGCTATGACTTTCGTCCTAATCGAGAACTTATATTGTGCATTCTTCAACGCTTGCACTGCAGTTTCGGCATCCAAGCCACCTACCTCGAACATGATTCGACCTGGCTTAACCACAGCCACATAATATTCAACATTTCCCTTACCTGAACCCATGCGGGTTTCAGGTGGTTTATGCGTAAACGGCTTGGCAGGAAAAATACGAATCCAAACCTTACCGCGACGTTTCATTTCGCGAACGATCGTTCTGCGCGCAGCTTCGATTTGCCGTGCAGTTACCCAACCGGGCTCCAACGCCTGCAAACCGAATTCACCGAAACTAACCTCAGCACCGCGCAGGGCTTTACCCTTCATACGGCCGCGCATTTGCTTGCGCCACTTTACACGTTTTGGCATCAACATAATCAGTACCTCTTGAAAGCAACCTTATGTTATGTGGCTATTCGCTCACATAAACGCCTTCGGTCGCCTCCACCTTTTCTTCCACTTCGGGAGTTGATTCACCCTTGTAGATCCAAACTTTCACACCGATCTGACCATAGGTTGTAGCGGCTTCAGCCAGGGCAAAATCAACATTTGCGCGCAATGTCTGCAACGGAACTCGTCCATCGCGTAAATGAACATCACGAGACATTTCGGCACCGCCCAATCGCCCACCGACCATGATCTTGATGCCCAAAGCGCCTTGCTTCATCGCCTGCTGAATCGCACGCTTCATCGCACGACGATAAGCAATACGGCGTTCCAATTGATCAGCAACGTTATAAGCCACCAACATCGCATCGGTATCGGGAGAAGTGATTTCCTTAATATCAAGGTCAACCTTTTTACCAACCAGGGTCTCGAGAGCCTGACGAATCTTCTTGACGCCTTCACCTTTGCGGCCAATCAAAATGCCGGGCTTGGCAGTAAAGATCGAAACACGAATTTTTCCAGGATACCGTTCAACTTCCACGCGCGAGATACCAGCTTTACGATTTTTAATCGTATCGGGCAGATCTTTCCGAAGTCTACGTACATCGGCACTTTTTGCCGACCCGCCTTTGGAGGTTATACCCATCAACAAACTACGAATGGCAAAATCCTGGTGAAGCTGCTGGCGGTATTGCGAACCTTCCGCAAACCAGCGCCCCTGCCAACCTTGATTGATGCCAAGCCGCATTCCGATCGGATGAACTTTACGACCCATGATTTCTCCTTGTCTTCCGGTTACGCCGCGCGCTCACGCAATACGACGGTAATGTGCGAATTTCGTCGCAATACTGGCTTGAAACGTCCACGTGCACCAAACCGACGCCATTTACGAGTAGTGGCTTCATTTGCAAAGATCTGTGCCACATATAAATCGTCGCGGCTCACGCCATAGTTTTGTTCTGCATTTGCCACAGCCGAAGCAATCAGCTTGCGGACAGGCAGAGCAGCAGCTTTGTTAACAAAACGAAGCATTTCGAGGGCATCATTAGCGTTCTTACCACGCACTAAATCAACCACAAGGCGTACTTTCTGGGCAGACATTGAGAGAGAGCGCAAATGCGCTTGTATATTATGCATTCTTCATATTCTCCTTTGCCTACGCAGCGGCGGCTTTTTCGCCAGCCATATGGCCGCGGAAAGTACGCGTCGGGGCGAATTCGCCCAGTCGGTGGCCGACCATGTTCTCGGTAATATAGATCGGGACGTGTCGACGTCCGTCATGAACAGCAATCGTGTGTCCAACCATTTGAGGGAAAATCACGCTTGCGCGACTCCAGGTCCGCAATACCTTCTTTTCACCTTTTTGGTTCATTGCTTCAACTCTTTTTAATAACTTGGGTTCTATAAAAGGACCCTTTTTCAATGATCGTGACATATCGTACCTCTACCTTTTAGCGGCTCTTCTTACTGCGACGGCGAACAATATATTGATCGGTCTTTTTGTTGCGGCGGGTTTTATATCCCAGGGTGGGTTTGCCCCACGGGCTCTTCGGACCAGCCAAGCCAATCGGCTGACGGCCTTCACCACCACCATGTGGATGGTCGCGCGGGGACATCGCAGAACCGCGAACGGTTGGGCGAATGCCCTTATGACGACTGCGACCAGCCTTACCAAGCTTTATGTTGCCATGGTCAAGATTACCAATTTGGCCAATGGTTGCATAGCATGTTTGATGTATTAAGCGAACTTCACCAGATGGCATACGGATTTGGGCGAAATCGCCCTCTTTCGCCAGCAACTGAGCTGCTCCACCAGCAGAGCGAACCATCTGAGCACCACGACCCGCTTTTATCTCAATGTTATGGATGAGGGTGCCGACTGGAATATTCGAAATTGGGAGCGAGTTACCTGAACGAATTTCAGCTCCAGGACCAGTCATAATCGTATCACCAACTTTGATGTCTAGTGGCGCAATAATATAGCGCTTCTCGCCATCCGCATAAAAGAGGAGCGCAAGGCGTGCTGTGCGATTCGGATCATATTCAATAGCCGCAACTTTGGCAGGAATATTATGCTTCTCACGTTTAAAATCCACGATACGAATAGAGCGACGATGTCCACCACCGCGATGGCGAACGGTAACACGGCCTTGTGCATTGCGACCGCCGCTCTTGCGGAGAGGCATGAGCAATGCACGCTCAGGCGTTGACTTCGTGATCTCATCAAAGGTGTAACCAGTCATCCCACGAGTACCGGGTGTAACTGGTTTATATTTTTTTACGGGCATTATTGCACCCCTTCAAATATTGGAAGTGTTTGTCCATCAGCCAATGTAATGATCGCCTTCTTAAAAGCGCCTTTACGAATAAGCAGGCGGCGGCTACGAAGTCTACGACCACGCTTGGCTGGGGCATTGATAATATTTACGCGCACAACTTTTACATCATAAAGGGTTTCAATTGCATCCTTTACCTGAGTGCGCGTGGCTGCATCAGCAACAATGAACGAATACTGGTTCATTTTGCCAGATTGCGAGCTGGATTTCTCAGTAACGAGAGGACGGCGGAGGATTTCATATATCGAGTTCATATCTCTATCCCAGGTTCGCTACCAAAGCATCGATTGTCTTGATTGGCAAGACCAACTTGTCATAGGTGAATAAATCACGTATATTGATGTAGCCAGCCAGTAAGACTTTGGCACTTTCGAGATTATCTGCAGAACGCATGACCATCTCGTAGGCTTGATCTTTTTCAGGCATGACAACAAGAGCAGATGAAGTGCCAACGAGACTGTTAAGTGCGTTTACCATCAAACGCGTCTTGTGCTCATCTAATCTCAGATCATCTACGATGACAAGTTCCGACTCAGCTGCTTTGGCAGAAAGTGCAGAACGCAGCGCAGCCTGACGCATCTTTTTAGGCATACGTTGTTCATAACTACGAGGATGAGGCGTATGAATACGTCCGCCACCTACCCATTGTGCTGCACGGCGGGAACCTTGACGAGCGCGACCGGTACCTTTTT
>JBDTWO010000159.1:0-11173 GCA_040006635.1 Chloroflexota bacterium | reverse complement strand
AACCCGAAGGCACTTTATATATTATGCCCGTGCGTTTGGAAGAATGTGACCCGCCGCGCCGTTTGCGCCCTTGGCAATATGCGGATTATTTTGAAGGTCAACGCGAACGTGGATTACAAAGATTACTGGTTAGTTTGAGAAGACGCGCTGATTCATTGGACTTGAAATTTGAAACGCCTGCTCCCGTAGGTCGGGTTTCCAACCCGACAGAATCATCTCCCCTGAAACAAAGTCAGGCTAAAAGCCTGACCTACGAATCACCTGCACTAATCGAACAGAAACCCACCATTGAAACGCCCAAACCTGCGCAGGTTGTCACCCCGCCAAACAAACTCACCCTTTCCAATGGCATGGAATTACTGCGCGTACCCTCTGGTAAGTTTTTGATGGGCAGTACCAAAGAAAATAGCTCTGTTTATGATGATGAGCGCCCACAGCACATCGTTGACATTCCCTACGATTACTGGATGGCGCGTTTTCCTGTGACGAACGAACTATACAGCGCCTACATAAAATCCAAAAGTATCAAACATCCCGTGGATGGCTGGGAAAAGCAAAAAGATCATCCCGTTACTTATGTCAAATGGACAGACGCAATGGCGTACTGCCAGTGGCTGAACAACCTGCTCAAAGCCGAATTGCCTGCTGGTTTGGTTTTGCGTTTACCGACCGAAGCCGAATGGGAAAAAGCCGCGCGCTGGCTCCCCTCTCCCACGGGGAGAGGGGCTGGGGGTGAGGGCGAATCTCTCGAATTTCCCTGGGGCAATGCTTTTGATAAAAATAAATGCAACACCAGCGAAGGCGGAAAAAGCGGCACAACCTCCGTTGGTATTTATTCCCCGCAAGGTGATTCGCCTTATGGCTGTGCCGACATGTCGGGCAATGTTTGGGAATGGACGCATAGTTTGAAGAAAGAGTACCCATACAAAGTTAATGATGGACGCGAAGATGAAAAGGCTTCTGACGCCCGTGTGCTGCGCGGTGGTTCCTTCGACGTCAATGTTAAGTACGCGCGCTGTGCCTACCGCAACGTCCTCCACATCGATCTCTTCAACTTCGGTTTTCGTGTGGTGGCGTCCCCTGTTCTCTCTTGAAAGGTTTTGAATTTCTGATTTCCGAATTATTGCTCTTGCCCACTTCCATTGGGGGAAGTAAACTTCAAAAACCTTCTAACTTTCTAACTTGAAACTTGGAACCTGATACCTGAAACTGGAGCACATATGAAACTCAAAGGAATATACGCCCCCATCGTCACCCCCTTCAACGCCGACGAAAGCATCAACTACCCCGTCCTTGAACAACTGATCGAGTATCTGCTTGCAAACAAGATCGCAGGCTTTGTCCCAGGCGGCACGACGGGCGAAGTCTACGCCTTCACCGAAGCCGAACGGCTGGATGTTTTCAAATTCGTCAAAGAGAAAGTCAACGGACGTGCCACGCTCATTGCAGGCACGAACTCTGGCGCCACGCGTGACGTTGTCCGCTACTCGCGGCTTGCCGAGGGCATGGGCTACGACGCGCTCATGGTCGCTGTCCCGCCGTATTCACGTCCCAACCAGCGCGAACTGCTCGCGCATTATGAAGCCGTCGCCGAAGCCGTCAAAATTCCCATCGTGCTTTACAACTTCCCCTGGCGTGCGGGCACCGAAGTCGGCTACGAAGTGATGGACGGTCTCGCCAAATACGATCACGTCATCGGCATCAAGGAAGCCTCCAGCGACATGTCGCGCGTCTACGAGTTCCGTCTGCGCTACGGTGACCGCTATCAAATGATCTGCGGCTCCGACGATCAGGCGCTCGACTACTTCCTGTGGGGCACCACCGCATGGATCGGCGGCGCCGCCTCCTGCGCTCCACTTGAACATCACAACGTTCTCGAAGCCGCACTCAACAACGACTTCGTCACCGCCCGCAAACACATGGACAAACTCCTCCCGCTCCTCCGCAACATGGAAAGCGGCGGCTACACCCAAAAGGTCAAAGTCGGTTGTGAGTTGCAAGGCATCCCTGTTGGCAATCCGCGCCAGCCACTGCTGCCACTGTCTGCTGAAGACCGTGCCGAATTTGAGCGCATTTTCAAAACCCTTTAACCACGGGGACACAGAGACACGGAGTTTTTCTTTTTGGTTTTCTCAGTGTCTTCGTGTCTCAGTGGTTAGTTCTTTTGGATGACCACATGATAAAAAGAATCCCTTTTTTAGACTCCCACACTGGCGGCGAACCCACGCGACTGATCACCTCGCTGCCCTTCGACCTTGGAACTGGTTCCGTTGCTGATAAATTATCCACGCTGAAAACGCATCACGACGACCTGCGCCGCACCGTCCTCAACGAACCCCGCGGCTCGGACGTGCTCGTCGGCGCGTACCTCGTCCCGCCCGCCGACCCGACCTGTCAGTTCGGAGTCATTTACTTCAACAACGTCGGCTACCTCGGCATGTGCGGACACGGCACAATCGGTCTCATCGCCTCGCTTGCCTATTTGGGCAAAGTCCAACCTGGCATCATCCGCGTTGAAACTCCTGTTGGAGTTGTTGAAGCAACATTACATGATATGTCGTTGCGAGAAGCGAGCGATAGCGAGCGACGAAGCAATCTCCCGATGAATGAGGAGATTGCTTCGGGCAAAGAACGCCCTCGCAACGACATATACCCGAATCGAGTCTCCGTCCGCAACATACCCTCCTATCGCCACCTGACGCACATCCCTGTCATCGTTGACGGCAAAACCATTCACGGCGACGTGGCATGGGGCGGCAACTGGTTCTTCCTGTGCCACGACCACGGCATGGACGTGTCCATGCAAAACCTTGAAGCGCTGACAGATTTCTCATGGCGCGTGCGCGAGCAATTGACCGAAAACAAAATCACCGGCGCGAACGGCGCGGAGATCGACCATATCGAGTTGTTCACATCCACGCCCGATGCCGACAGCAAGAGTTTTGTCCTTTGTCCCGGCAAAGCCTACGACCGCTCGCCCTGCGGAACAGGTACTAGTGCAAAACTCGCTTGCTTGTACGCCGATGGGAAATTGCAAATAGGTCAAACATGGAAACAACAAAGCGTTGTCGGCAGTATCTTCGAAGGCAGTGTCCAATTGGACGGTGACAAGATCATCCCGACCATTACCGGCGAAGCCTGGGTCATGTCTGAGGGGACGATATTGGTCGATGAGCGCGATCCATTCGCAAACGGAATTTAATTAACCGCGAAGAGCGCTAAGAACGCAAAGATTTAATAAGATTTTCTTGGCGATCTTCGCGTGCTTCGCGGTTCAAAAGGAATCTTCAATGACAACAAAAACAGATGTCCTCATCATCGGAGGCGGACCTGTAGGTTTAAGTTGCGCCTATTACCTCCTAAAATCGGGGCGTAAAGTAACAATCCTCGATGCAAAAGAAATTGGCAAAGGGAGCGGCTCGGGCAACGCGGGGCATATCGTACCGAGTCATATCATTCCACTGGCTGCACCGGGCGTGGTGACCTCCGCCCTCAAGTGGATGCTTGACCCGGCGCACAGTCCGTTTGGGATGAAGGTCAGCCTCGACCCGAATTATCTTTCGTGGCTGTTGAAGTTTGTGCTGGCATGCAGTGAAGCCAATGTGCAGCGCAGTATCAAACCGTTGAATGATCTTGGTCAATTGAGCGCGAAGAATTTTGCGAAGATGATCGCTGAAGAAAAGTTCGATTGTTCCTATCAAGAAAAAGGTTTGCTCTTTTTATACAAAACCGAAGAAGCCTTCAATGGCGGTAAGCACGAAGGCGAGTTCATGCAGAAGCATGGAATTCCAGTCAGTGTGTATGACAAAACGAAAATCCATGAAGTCGAACCTGCCGCGCTGGACGATGTCATCGGTGGCGTGCATTTCACCGGCGACTCACATCTTAATCCCGCGGTGTTTCTCCACTTGTTGAGCGAACGTGTCCGCGCGCTGGGTGCGGAGATGTTTGAGAATACGCCTGTCACAGGATTTGAATCAGCGGGGGGCAAGGTTCGGGTTGTGAAAACAGCCTCGGCTGAGTTTGAAGCGGAGCAAGTCATCCTGGCGGCAGGTGCGTTGACCCCGTCCATGGCGCGTGATCTGAAATTAAATATTCCCATCCAGCCTGCGCGCGGTTACAGCCTGACCATGTCTGCGAACAGACACATGCCGAGTCATGCGCTCATCCTCGGGGAACGCCGCATTGCCGTTTCGCCGATGGGTACGATCTTGCGCTTCACGGGTCGGCTTGAGGTGGGTAACTACAGCATGGAGCCGAACCCGCTGTGGATCAAGCGGCTAGAAAATTCGGCGCGCGAATATTTGCGGTTGGATGAAAAGTTGGACATCAAAGAGACTTGGGCTGGACTGCGCCCGACGACGCCCGATGGAGTGCCCATCATCGGACGCTCGCCGCGTCATTCCAACCTTGTGCTTGCTACTGGTCACGCGATGCTTGGTCTTTCGCTGGGACCGGGTACCGGGCAGGTGGTGGCAGAGTTGATCAACGGCAAAGAGACGGCATTCGATCTGCGTCCGCTGCGAATGGAGAGATTTTAGGGAAATAGTAAAACAAAAAGTGGAAAGTAGTCTTGTATAATCACAGAATTACTTTCCGCTTTTTGTTTAACACTGGAGAATTCGATGACTCATATCTCTTTTGCCACCACCACGCGCGGACTGAACCGTGAACTCCCGCCGATGCGTTTGTATGAAAAAGCCAAACGGCTCGGAATATGGAATCCTTCTGATATTGATTTCACAAAGGACAAACAAGATTGGGCTGGGTTCACAGATGAAGAAAAGGATCTGATCTGGCTGCTGTTGTCGATGTTCGTGGCGGGAGAAGAGGCAGTGACGTTGGATCTTCTGCCGCTGATTCAAGCCATCGCTCAGGAAGGACGGCTGGAAGAGGAAATGTTCCTCACCACGTTCCTGTTCGAGGAAGCCAAACATACTGATTTCTTTCGAAGGTTTATGGATGAAGTTGCGGAAGCTGGTGTGGACTTGAGTCGTTATCATGGCGAGAACTATCGTCAATTGTTTTATGAAGCATTGCCTTCGGCGTTGAATGCTTTGCGCGCCGACGCCTCTCCAGCGAATCAGATCGCTGCTTCGGTCACGTACAACATGGTCGTGGAAGGCGTCCTGGCAGAGACCGGTTATCACGCCTTTTTTACGATGCTTGAACGCAATGATCTGCTCCCCGGGCTGAGAAAAGGGATCGCATTATTGAAGCAAGATGAGTCCCGTCATATTGCGTATGGTGTGTATCTATTGTCCCGTCTGATCGCGGAACATCCCGATGAATGGGATAATCTTCAAATGCACATGAACACGCTGCTCCCTTCTGCCATCGGTGTGATCGGTGATGCGTTTGCTCGTTATGAAGTGGTGCCTTTTGGATTGGTAGAAGAGGACTTTGTCAATTACGCGATGAGCCAATTCACCAAACGCTTTGAGCGGCTTGAAAAAGCCAAAGGCGCCTCAATGGATGAGATCAATCGTGTGGCAAGAGAGACTGAGGACGCATAGGATATGCCTCTTAAACCATGGAAAGTTTTAGAGTCGAGCTATTTCCGTCCGCGACTGCGGTTGGATAAAGTGGAGTTGCCCAACGGAAAGTTCTTGGACGCGACCA
Source organism: Chloroflexota bacterium (assembly GCA_040006635.1). Classification (GTDB taxonomy): domain Bacteria; phylum Chloroflexota; class Anaerolineae; order Anaerolineales; family Villigracilaceae; genus Defluviilinea. The sequence continues at coordinate 5,551 of JBDTWO010000159.1, read as the reverse complement.
TTTTTGAGTTCCGTTCGTGGGCGAATGTGATTGCACTTACGAAAAATAACGAAGTTGTGTTGATCAAACAATATCGCCACGGCGTGGAAAAGGTATTGTGGGAAATCCCCGGTGGGGTGGTGGAAGATGGCGAGCATCCACTCGAGGGCGTGAAATGGGAACTACTTGAAGAGACCGGCTATACAGCTTCGGAGTTTGTCGAGGTTGGGCAGCTGTATCCCAACCCTGCCTTACAGACCAATACGATGTACTGTTATCTGGCTCTGAATGCTGAAAAAGTGACAACGCAAAGTCTCGACGATGGCGAAGATATTGAAGTGCACCTTGTGCCCTTGGATGAATTAATGGCAATGATGAAACGCGGTGAATTTCCACACGCCTTACAGGTTGCTGCTCTGTTCCACGTTTTCGCTTATTTGGACCGCATCCATTAGTAGATAAATTTGAGAGGTTATGATGAGAATCCGTGCTGGCATCGTACTGATCAAGGATAACAAAGTCGCACTGATCGAACGTCATCGTGCTGGGTTGGATTATTTCGTGTTTCCCGGCGGCGGCATGGACGAAGGTGAGACGCCCGAACAAGCCGCCATCCGTGAGACCATGGAAGAGTTAGGCATCGAAGTGAGGATCAAACAAAAAGTGGCGGAGATCCAGCTTGGGCAGAAGAGTCGGCAGATTTATTTTTTGGTGGAGCATGTCAGTGGCGAGTTTGGAACGGGCACCGGCGAAGAGTTCACCGATTCCGACCCGAACGATCCTGATGAAGGTATCTATGTCCCCATTTGGATGCCGATCGATGAGTTACCGCAACATGCAAATATCTATCCCGCAGACTTATCAAAGCTGGTCGTAAAATCTACGCGAGATGGTTGGCGGAAAAAGCCGTTGGTCGTCACTGAAAGGCTGAAATGAAATGGTCTTTAATAATTTTGCTGAATAGCGACCTACGAAAAGAACACTGTGTGCAAATCGAAAGTTTGCTACAATAGACCTATGAAACCAATATGGAGACACAGCGATAAAGCACGATGGCTTTGGCTGTGTCTCTTTTGATTTAATCCCAAGGAGACTCTCTATGCCTAACACCAAATTCAATCGCTTCTATCGCTACGAAGAACTCACACGCCTTTTGAAGGCGTATGCCAAGGAATATCCGAATCTGATCCGCTTGGAGTCGATCGGAAAAAGCTATGAGGGGCGGGATGTGTGGCTCGTAACAGCGACCAACTTCAAGTCGGGGGAAGATGCGGAGAAGCCCGCGTTCTGGGTGGATGGCAACATCCATGCGTCTGAAGTCACCGCGTCTGCTGCGGCGTTGCATCTCATCCATTCTTTGGTGACGAAATATAAAACGGACGACAAAACCAAACGCGCATTAGACACGCGTGCGTTCTATATTGTGCCGCGCGTGAACCCCGATGGCGCGGAATGGGCGCTGGCAGATAAGCCGAAGATGATCCGTTCGAGCACGCGCGAATATCCTTTCACGGATGATCCGCTGGATGGTTTGGTGTGGGGCGAAGATTTGGATGGCGATGGACGGATTTTGCAGATGCGTATCGAAGACCCGAGCGGCGCGTGGAAGGTGCATCCCGATGACGCGCGCTTGATGATTCGTCGTGACCCAATCGAAACCGGCGGCAAGTATTATCGCATCTTGCCGGAAGGCTTGCTGAAAAATTATGACGGCGTAACGATCAACATTCGCGGACCCAAACAGGGCTTGGATCTGAATCGCAACTTCCCCGCCGGTTGGAAAACTGAATCAGATCAACGCGGTGCGGGACCGTATCCGGCGAGCGAACCCGAAGCGCGCAACCTGGTTGATTTCATTGCGAAGCATCCGAACATCACCGGCACGGTTTCATTTCACACCATGAGCGGCGTCATCTTGCGCCCGTATGATGATCGTCCCGATGATGATTTTCCCACCGATGATCTGTGGACGTATCAAAAGATCGGCGAGAAGGGCACCGAGCTCACGACCTATCCACACGTATCGGTTTTTCATGAATTCAAATATCATCCCAAGCAGGCGATCGCGGGCGGCTTCGACACGTGGACGTTTGACCACGTCGGCGTATTCTCATGGACGGTTGAATTTTGGAGCCCGATGAAACAGGCAGGCATCGAGAAATTTAAATTCATTGAGTGGTATCGCGAGCATCCCATTGAAGATGATTTCAAGTTGCTCAAGTGGAACGATGAAGTGCTCAAGGGTAAAGGCTTCGTGAACTGGCACGCTTACAAACATCCGCAGCTCGGCAAAGTGGAATTGGGCGGCTGGGACTCGATGAACATGTGGACGAATCCGCCGCTGGAATTTTTGGAAAAGGAAATCAGTCCGTTTGCCGATTGGATTGTGTGGCACGCTCTCATCTCACCCAAGCTTGCCCTGTGGGAAACGAAAATGACCCCCCTCGGAGCGGATTCGTTCCGCGTCCGGTTCGTGATCCAAAACGAAGGCTGGCTCCCAACCTATGTGACGAAGAAAGCCCTTGAAAAGAAAATGACGCGTGGCGTGATCGCTGAGATTCAATTACCTAAAGGTGCTTCTCTAGAATCGGGGAAGCAGCGTGAAGAACTGGGTGAGCTTGAAGGTCGCGCTTATAAACCAGTCAACCCGGATGAAGGCGATGAAGGCACGAGCGACCGTGTCAAAGTTGAATGGGTGGTCAAGGCGAAGAAAGGGTCGAAGGTCAAGTTGACTGCGAAACATGACCGGGCGGGCGTGGTGAAAGTGGATGTCGTGTTGAAGTAGGGGCGGGGTCTTCCCGCCGGTGCAAAATAGAATTGAGACAAGACCGCGGACTTTCCAAAGTTCGCGGTCTTTGTTTATGAATATGTGACAAATGCCAGTTGACTATTGATTCAAATTTCCCTATGATAAACATGTGGCATCCGTCTGACGAATCGTCCGGGTGAGAGATGTTTTTATTGGGTATGCATATTCGACTTCCGATTTGCTGTCGGGGAACCTTTCGAGATAGCGTATCGTCACCTCATTAACGCCGAATCCTATATCCCCGGAGGAAAATATGAAATATCGTCCTGCTCTACTGATTGCAATTGTTCTCGTGGCACTAATTGTTCTCGCCGCGTGTGGTGGTGCTGCCCCTGCTGCAACTCAAGCGCCACCAATGGAGAATTTTGCTGCCGCCACGGAAGCGCCTGTGATGGAAGCACCAGCCTCGGTTGATAAATCTGCCCCTCAAGCTCCCGATATCGTTGCCCAGGCTGCCCCCACCTCGGCAGCATTTGAGATTAGCAACGCTTCAGGAGAAAATGTTGTGGTCCAAAACTCCAACCGCAAGATCATCAAGAACGCGGATGTCAAACTGCTGGTCAAAGATACAGATGTGGCGATCGACCGCACGACCCAGATCATCGGTGACTTGGGCGGGTATATCATCAGTTCGCGGGTTTGGTATCAGGATTACTTTGGCAATAATCTGAAATATTCCACCATATCCATCGGCATCCCTGTGGACCAATTCGAACAGGCGCTCACCCGTCTGCGCGGATTATCCATCCGTGTGCTGGATGAGAATGCCACTGGTGAAGATGTGACCGATCAATACGTGGATTTGCAGTCACAAGTGGAAAACCTGGAAGCCACGCGTGCCCGCATTCAGGAATTTCTCAAAGATGCGAAAACGGTGGATGAAGCCTTGCGCATCAATCAACAACTGACGGATATCGAAGGTCAGATCGAGCAGATCAAGGGACGGATGAACTATCTGGCGGATCGTTCATCCTTTTCGACGATCACTGTCAACTTTGAGCCCGAATTCCCGATCCTGACAGCTACGCCCACTACAACGCCCGCGCCCACTCTGACGCCGCGCCCCACCTTCACATCCACACCTTGGAAACCTGGCGAGACGTTCAAAGATGCTTCGCATACGGTTACAAATACCTATCGGGGTCTGATCGACTTCCTGATCTGGATGGTCGTGGTGGTTATCCCTGTGCTGGCGCCGTTCGTATTTATCTTCTGGCTGATATGGAGATTTATGACCCGCAAGTTGAATAAGCCGAGTGATAAGAAGTAAATAGGATTTGAATAGGAACAGGGACAGCGCGTGATGTGCTGTCCCTGTTTGTTGTTAAATCAAGATCAACGCAACCAGCACCCCAAACGCACCGCATGCAAAATTGACCCAGTCGTTATCGAGCCACTGCCAGCCGCGGATTTGAACAGTCGCTGCGCCGCAGGTGTGAAGCGGATGTTTCTCGGTCTCTTTTTTATCGGTGGGGCAGTAGTACATCGCTTGCACCGTCGCGCCGAGAAATGAGTCGAAGAGCGAGCCGGCGAGTCCGGAAAAAGTGATCAGTGGGAGAAGTGACCAGTTATCAGTGAGCAGCGAAGCGAGTAACGCGATAACAAAAGAACCTACCAGCGAAGCAAAAGTTCCAAATAATGAGATCCCGCCCGAGGTCCCTTTTTCGACGCGCTTGCTTAAATCCGTGATCATGTGTGGCGGAGTCGGATTCAGGACTCCCAACTCGGTCGCCCACGTATCCGCATTGACCGCCGCCAGCGCCGCGGCGAATCCGACCCAGCCGATAGTTGATTCTGGATAAAGGGCATGGACCAACACGAAAGCCGTCGCCAGCCCACCATTGCCGAAGACCTGACCTGCGTCGCGTTCATGTCCCTTGGAAAATTTTTCATTGAGGCCCTGCTTGCGGTTTTTGAACATGCGACTCAAGCCCGATGAAGTGATGAAGAAAGCCATCAGGAGAATTGCCCAAGACAGCCCGCCAAAACCACAAACGACGGTACCAACGATGGTCGCCGCAATCGCACCGCTGACGTTAAGACTGCGCGCGCGATACGCCAGAAATGCGATGATGATCGCGAGAATAAATCCAATGATGATTTGCATTTAGATGGGGGTAGTGACGAGAAATAGAACTGCCATTAAGAATAACAACGCACAGATCGTACTGGAGATCCACACCATGAACGCCAGCGGACGTTGTTTCTCCCAACGATAAAAATATAAACCCGCTGCAAGACCGATGATGAACATCAGCGTACTGATCAGTGGCAGGATGATCAAACGCACGGCAGGGACGGTCTCGTTCGGTATACCGAAGGCATTGAACCCGAAAGGTACTTGTGTAAGCGCGGGTATCAAGATGCCGACCCACACAACCAGACCGAGGTTAAGAAAGAGACCGCTCATCCACAAGAAGCGTGCAATGGGACTTTCCCACGCCTGCGTGATAATGAAAGATGGATACTCCGATTTCGGTTCAGCCCGCGTAAGACTGCCCAATTCAGTGGCACGCGCGAACGTGCGGACGAGCGCTGGTGCATCTTTGGGCGAAATGGCGAAGATACGTTTTGAAGTGGCGATCAGAATTAAATTCTTTGTGTCTGCCGCGATGAACTCAACCAAGCCCAGGTCGCGATGGCGGCGTGCGCCGAGCACTCCGCCGGGCAGACGAAACGTCGGCAGTATCAACGGTTGGGTGAGGTCCGTGGCGGGACGTACCCATTCGATATCGGTCAGCGGAATATCTTCGATGCGTAAGC
>JBDTWO010000158.1:0-11374 GCA_040006635.1 Chloroflexota bacterium | reverse complement strand
TGATGCCATATTTGACCGAGACGTTCTCGGCGGTGAGTCCCATGTTGGTGTAGTAGTGCGGCAAGTCCTGAGCGAAATGCGGATTGGGCGAGAACTTATAGCCCGCCATCGGCACCATCGTCATCGATTCGGCTCCGCCTGCAAGACCGATTTCAATCTGTCCACTTTGAATAGCATACGCCACGTGCGCAATGGACTGTACGCCCGAAGCGCAGTAACGATTGATGGTTTCAGCGGGAACAGAGTCCGGCAAGCCTGCACGTAACGCGATCATGCGCGCCATGTTGAGTCCCTGCTCGCCTTCGGGGAAGGCACAGCCGATGACTACGTCCTCGATTTGGGCGGGGTCGAGATTCGGTGTCCGCTTGAGCAAGGCTCGGATCGTTGTAGCAGACATTTCGTCGGGACGAACCGTGGCAAGTCCTCCGCGTTTGGCTTTGCCTACGGGAGTCCGTACTGCGGATACGATTACTGCGTCTTTTGTCATGAGTTTCTCCTTCAAATTACAAATGGCGAATTAGGAATTAGCGTTTACGGCGGTTTTGGTCAATGACGGTTACGGTTAGCGCAATGGCTTGCTGAATTATTTTGATTCGCTTATCCAGTGTTTCATTACCGAGAATATGTCGAGCGCGGAAATACCAACCCTAGGTTTCCCCAAGTTCACCAAGCGAAATACGCATGATGCGAACAAAATCGGGAGTTCCAATTCCGCGACGATAGGATTCCTCCATATTGGCGCATACACTGCCAGCCGACCTAACGATTTGATAAACGATCTCACGTCCACGAAAATCTTTGTTAATCAAAACAGAATCCAACCAAACCAAGTCATAGAGATACATGGCAAGACGATAATAAGCCGATTTCCACAATGGGTCATTTCGCAATGACACAGGCAAGGTCTTAACCCATTCATCAAAAGGTAATTCTGTATCGTACGCCATACCAGTTTCCTAATTCCTAATTTGTAATTCCTAATTTCGTAACGGTTTACCCGTTTGCAAAATGGACCACATGCGCGCCTGCGTTTTCTCTTCGCCAAAGAGCGAGAGAATGGCTTCGCGTTCGAGATCGAGAATATATTGCTCACTGACCCACGCGGGTTTTGTGAGCTCGCCGCCGCACATCACATACGCAAGTTTACCCGCGACGTGATGATCGTACTGCGTGATGTATTGACCTTCCTTGAACATCCACGCGCCGATGCGGATTGCAGCAAGCGCATCGCGCCCAGCCGCATAGATGGGTTCAGGTGCAGGCGGCTTGTAACCCGCCGAGACCATGTGCAGAACTTCCTTCTTGGCTTCGGCAAGCAAATGATCGCGGTTCAACACAATGCGATCCTGCGGATTCAAAATATTCATGCCGCGTGCTTCTTCAGCACTAGTCGCGACTTTCGCCTGACCCATTTGCAAAAACGCTTTTTGCAACGCAGCCAATGGCTCAGCATTTTCAACACGCATTACCGGGTTGAGAATACGACGCAACATTTCCTTCGTACCGCCGCCCGCCGGGATAACCCCCACGCCGAGTTCAACGAGTCCGATATAGGTTTCGGCTGCGGCAACGACACGCGAACCATGCATGGTAATTTCACAACCACCGCCGAGTGTGAGTCCGGCTGGAGCAATCACCACCGGCTTCGGTGAATAGCGCATGCGCATGTTCATATCCTGCAACTTACGCGTAGCATGATCGAGCATATCCCACATGCCTTGCTGCGCGCCGACCACCATCATAAACAAATTCGCACCCGCACTAAAGTTCTCTCCTTCATTGCCAAGCACGAGTCCATCGAAATCTGAATCGAGACGGTCAAAAGCTTCAACGGTCATGTTCATGATGTCTTCGTCAAGCGCGTTCATTTTGGTATGGAACTCAAGGCAAGCCACACCATCGCCCATGTCATGCAAAGTCGCGCCCGCATTTTGAGCCACGATCTTCTGTCCCTTCAAAACAACCACACCCTCGGGTTTCTTCAACTTCGCATACTTGCCCTTGACCACATCGTACACCGCCACCTTCTCACCGTTCCTATATTGATAGAACGACTCGACGCCAGCCTTGAGCATGGCATCCACCCATTTGGCAGCGGGATACCCAGCAGCCTTCATCTTCTTCGCAGTCTCTTTGACTCCGAGCATGTCCCATATCTCAAACAGACCCGCCTCATGCGAGAAGCCCCAGCGAGTTGCATCATCGATCGGCTTCACGGTGTCGGCAACTTCGGGGATGATGGACGATGCGTACTGGAAGCCTTGATAGGTGAATGCTTTGACCAATTGCGCCGCTTTATCATCCGCCTCCAACATGACCTTGAGCCTGTCTCCCAAAACTTCGACATCTTTCGCCGCCTTGACCGAGTCAAAGCGCGGTTTGCCGGCCGGGACATGCTCAAGCGTGTTCAAGTCCAGCGACCAAAATTCTTTCTTGCCTTCTGCATTGCGGACTTCTTTATAAAATCCAACTTTGGTCTTATTACCAAGCCACTTGCGTTCGATCAAAGTGGCGATCAACTTGTTCGGCGCTTCAGACTTGAGATATTCCTGCCCGAGCTTGTCATATGGAATCAGCGGCGCGAGATTGCGTCCCACGTGATCCCAAACATCGATGCCCACCAAGTCCATCAAACGGAAGGTCGCCGTCTTGGGTCGTCCTATCAACGGACCGGTGAGCGAATCCACTTCATCGACGGTATAACCATTCTTTAAGATGAAGTCCATGCCGAACGCGCCCGTTCCAAACGCCATACGGTTGCCGATGAAGTTGGGCGTGTCCTTACACAACACGATGCCCTTGCCAAGTCGATACTCGCCAAAGTGACTCATGAATTCAACCACGGCTTTGTCGGTATCTTTGGTTTGAATCACTTCCAGCAACTTCAAATATCGTGGCGGATTGAAGAAATGTGTCCCCAGAAAATGTTTCTTGAATTCTTTCGAGCGCCCTTCGGCAATGGCAGTCACTGGAATACCCGATGTGTTCGTAGAAACGATCGCACCCGGCTTGCGGACCTCGTCAATGCGTGCCATCAACGCCTGCTTGATCTTGAGATTCTCGATAATGGCTTCGCAGATCCAATCCGCTTCCGCGATCACACCAAAGTCATCTTCGAGATTGCCGAGCTTCACGAACGTCTTCAATTCGGCAGACATCAAATTGGCGGGCTTGGCTTTGAGGCAACGATCCCAACCTTCGTTGACGATCTTATTGCGCACAGCTTTGCCCACTGCACCTTCGGGGACAATGTCGAGCAACGTCACTGGCACACCCGCATTCGCGAGATGCGCCGCAATGGATGCGCCCATTGTGCCTGAGCCGATTACTACAGCCTTATGTATTTGATATTTCATAAATTATTCCTCCGTAGGGGCGAGAAGACCTCGCCCCTACGTATTATCTCAATTCAGAACCTGAATAACCCAATATATGTCTTGCAACTACAAGCCGATTAATCTGTCCCGTACCTTCATAAATATCCGTGATCTTCGCATCGCGGAACCATTTCTCAGCCAGGAACTCGCGGCTATAACCGAGAGGTCCCAGGATCTCAACCACTTTCTGTGTGATCTTCGTACCCACATCGCCCGCCTTCACTTTACTCATCGAAGCCTCGAGCGCGTTCGACTTTTTGTTATCCGCCATCCAGACCGCCTTGACCACCATCAACCACGCGGACTTGAGCATGATATCCATGTCGATCACATCGCGCTCGATGGAGGTCAACTTCTGACGAGGAAGACCATATCGAATTTGGATTCCATTCTCAGCCAGTTTCTCTTTCAGGAATTCAAGCGCGGCTCTTGCCACGCCGATACCTGATGCGGCCACGAGAGGCCTCGTCGCATCGAAGGTCGCCATCGCGCCTTTGAAGCCGGTTGTATTCTTCTCAACGGTTGGACTGCCGAGAATATTTTCATACGGTACGCGCGCATCGACAAGCGAGATCGCAGCCGTGTCACTGACTCGAATGCCGAGTTTATGTTCAAGCTTGGCAATACGCACGCCGGGCGTCCCCGATTCAACGACGAAAGCCCGCATCCCTGCGCGTCCAGCGGATGGGTCAATGCTTGCCCAAACCACAATAAAGCCTCTGCCTAATTTTTCATATTCCGTAAAAGCCTTATCGCCACTGGTGACAAAGATCTTCTCGCCGTTGATGATCCACTCGTTGGTTTTTTCATCCAAGATGGCACGTGCGCGAATCGCTGAGGTATCTGAACCTGCACCGGCCTCGGTCATGCACATGGCACCAACAACGGGCTTTTCTCCTGAGAAGCGGGCCAGGAATTTCACACGCTGCTCAGGCGTCCCTGAAGCTTGGACCGCCGCAGCACCCAGTCCGCCGCCGGGGGTGATGAGATACATACCGACATCGCCCCACGAAAGCATTTCGATCTGCGCGGCAAGCATTTGATAGCCAATCGGTGGACGTTTCTCTTTCTTCTCAGTACCGTCGTGACCGTTCCCGTCTTCTACCTTGGGAGTCAGTGACCCAGCACCCATCGCCTTCATGGCGGTGTGCATGAACTCCATGTAGTCCCAGGGGATCTCATGTTCGTGCTCGTCGAAATAACGCGACTTCGGTCGCATCATTTCATCGGCAACAGTTTTCAACAAGAACTGTGTTTGGGCAATCGGTTTAGGTGATTCGAATTCGATAGGCATTTTCAACTCCTTGATTTATGTCATTGCGAGGAGGGCTTTAGCCCGACGAAGCAATCCCGAATCATGTGGGAGATTGCTTCGGGCTGTCGCCCTCGCAACGACATCAGACGATAGCTAACCCAGTAAACATCGCGAAGCCACGTCCGTTCCGCATCCACATCTCAACGGGATGCTCGCGGATATAGCCATGACCGCCGAGGATTTGCACGGCGCGGTCCGTGACCATCATCGCCATGTCTGCGGCACCCACAGCGGCGAGATAGGCTTCGGTGAAAGCATCATCTTTTCCTTGATCAAGTTTCCATGCCGCTTCCCATGTGAGCAGACGGCTGGCTTCGATCTCGGTCCGCATTTCGGCGAGCATAAAGGCGATGGCTTGTTTCTGAGCGATCTTGACTCCGAAAGCCTCGCGTTCCTTCGCGTAGTTCTTGCTGTATTCGAAGGCGGCATTCGCCACGCCGACAGCTGCCGCAGCGGTGGCAATGCGCATTGCAGCCAGAACAGGCTCAAAGTCATGACCTGAAGCGCCGCCCAAGCGGTCCGCAGCAGGGACTTTGACCGAGTCCAATTTGACGCGATACAACGGAAGCGCATTCAGGCTCATCAGCTTTTCGCGTTCGTCCGAGATGGTCAATCCCTCGGTGTCTTTTGGAATAATGAAGCCTTGAGTCTTGCCATCCAAGTCGGCATAGACGAGGATCGTTTCGGCATCTTTAGCGAAAGGCACGAAGGCTTTTTCACCGTTCAAGATGAAGTGATCGCCGATCGCGGATGCCATGGTCTTCAACGCATTGGGGTCGAAGTCAAAGGCGTATTCGATCAATGCCGCAGTGTATGGGTTCCAATCACCTTCAATGATCTTCGGCAAATAAGTTTGCTTTTGCTCTTCACTGCCCGCGAGCAGGATCGGTGTTGCAAAGAGACTCGGCGTCAGCACCGCAAGAGAGCCAGCCAGGTCGCCGAAAGCCATTTGTTCAACGGCGAGCACACCGGTGACGGCATTGCGCTCGCCGAAGCCGCCATAAGATTCTGGGATGGAGGCTTGTAACAAGCCCAGCTCCCAACCCTTGCTCACCAGTTTCTTTGGCAGTTCGCGGCTCTCTTCCGCTTCGTGCCCGGCGGTACGTAAATCGTTACTTGCATACTTCCCCACCGCTTCGATCAACATCTGCTGTTCTTCAGTTGGTTCAAATGAGTACATGGTTCCTCGCTTTCGGGAGAATATCGGAATCAGGAATATCGCGTAAACGGCGGTAGTGCGCGGGCTGTCCGTTTTCTAATTCTTCGGGGTTCGTGATTTCAATGAGTCCGTGCTCGTAAAGATATTCGATATAGGCGCCGGTTTTCTCGATCACCAGCAACTGGTTATAGCCGCTGGTCTTACCGTAGACCGCTGTGGACACTTCGGCAATTGTCAGCGGTTCACTTAATGCAGTGACTGCCTTGCCAATGCGGCGCAGCAGATTTTTATGAGTCGCATCAATCCGGGCGGGCAGATCGGTGATGACGTCATCGTGACCGTTCAAGATCAGGCGAGCAGACTTAGACCATTCCTGAAATCTTGTGAGGGACGTGAGATAGTGATCGAGTCCGCTGTAGGGATTGATGGATTCAGGTGAAAGATGCGGGGTGACGCCTTCCACAACCATGTCACCGCAAAAGATGACATCGTCCAAGCGCAGCGCAACGTGACCGGGGCAATGCCCGGGCAAATGGATCATGTCGAACGCTGGGACATGTTCGTTGAGTGTGTTGTAGGTGAAATCCACAGGGACAGATTGGTAAATGGCTTTGGTGAAGCGGTAAATGCTGATGAGCGATTCAGCTTCTTCTTTAGCGAGTCCGGTTTCGGCTAGGAAAGAAGCGAGGCGGCGGCTGATGAGTGCGAGTCTCGCTTCGTGATATGCGACGGTTTGCAAGTCCAGTTCGTGACATCCGATCTTCGCATGGGTAAGCGGCTTTAGTTTGGAGAGTCCGCCGAAGTGGTCGATATGAGCATGAGTCAAAAGGATGTGAGTTAAATCTGAAGGTTGAAAACCCGCCTGCGCCAAACCTTCTAATAAATTCTTGTGCGATGGCTCCGTGCCTGAACCGCAATCGATCAGAAAGACACCCTGCGCGTTTTGGACAAGGTAAGCACACGCCCAAAAATTTGGAAAAGCTTCAACCGGGATGCGAAATATTTTCGCTCCGCTTGAAGTTTCAAAAGTGGCGAAGGGAATTTTCGCACTCATTTCAATAAACCGTTCAGGAGCAAGCTTGAATAATTATCGGCGATCTCTTCGATGCTCTTGCCGCCATCGGGACGGTACCAGGTGATCGTCCAGTTCAGCAGACCCAGCAAGGCGCGGACCGTGAGACCGGGATCGTCGCACTTGAAGAGTTTTTTACTCACGCCTTCAGCGATGACATCCTTCCACAAGGACTCAAATTTATCGCGGTTGGGAACATGCCGTGCATGCTGCCTGCGTTCCAAGGAGCGATGCTCAAAGAGCAGGACCGTGGCAAGGTCAATGTTTTCGATCAAGATCAGCAAATATTCGCGGATCATCAAATGCAGTTTCTTATCAGCTGGGATGTTTTGATCGGTGATTGCGGAAATGCGGTCAAGGAGTAATTGAAGCGCGCGGTCCAGGATCTCAAGCAGGATCTCCTGCTTGGAGGTAACGTGATGATACAGGCTCGCCTTTTGCAAATTCACGGCGGCGGCAATATCAGACATGGATGCGCCATGGAAACCTTTCTGGCGAAAGACTTGCGCGGCGGCTTCTAAAATATCTTCTCTGGTCACGAATGCTCCCTACCGAACGGTCGGTTGTGCTATAATATCGTGAATGGTTCACAAAGTCAAGAACCGAATTGGATACACGGGCATCACACGCACCGGCGTATTGCAAAGCAACACAGGTTGAGCACTTTAATAAAAGGAAAAAAAGCTGAAACCCTGGTCGGTCAAGGACGCGGTGACTGATAAAAAGTCCATGCGCACAGCCTGGATAAAAAGAACTGCGTCCCATGAAATAAAATTTCTCGGAATGTTATAACAAGAAATTAACAATAAAAATGCTATAATAAAAACATGGCAACACCTCTCCCAACACCCGAAACCACCCCCCAACTCACGCCTGAACAACTGGAAAAAGAGCGCCAGATGAAGCGCACCATGATTGCCGTCGGCATCGGCGCGGTCATTTTGCTGGTCTTGCTCGGCGTGGCGATCTACTTCCTATTGCAACCCGCCACCCCCACCGATAAGATCCGGGATGTATTCATCATCGTGGTCGCGCTTGAATCGCTGGTGATCGGCGTGGCAATGATCGTACTGGTCATGCAGTTGGCAAGCCTCATCAACCTGCTGCAGAACGAAGTCCGCCCGATCCTCAAAGCCACCAGCGAAACGGTCAACAACCTGCGCGGCACGGCTGAATTTTTGGGCGAGAACGTCGTTGAACCCGTGGTCAAGCTCAATGGCTATTTGGCTGGCTTGACCCGTATGTTAGAATTAATGGGTCTCAAGAAGAAATAGTGATTTAGACCCTAAGGGTTTCTAAAACCCTTAGGGTCTCATAAAAAACAAACCCTAACCCCAAGGAGGTTACTATGTCTGATAATAATGATGAATTTGGAGCTTTTCTCGTTGGCTTCATTGTAGGTGGTTTGAGCGGTGCCGTAGTGGCATTGCTCTTTGCCCCGCAAACCGGCGAAGAAACCCGCGCGTTGATCAAGGATAAATCCATTGAACTGCGCGATAAGGCTCAGCAATCGGCTGAAGAAGCGCTTGCCCACGCCGAAGCCGCCGCCGCCGATGCCCGCGCCCGCGCCGAAGAACTTGCCAAGGTCGCCCGCCAGCGTGCAGACGAACTAGCCGCAGAAGTCCGCACCCGCAGCACCGAGGCGTATTCCAGCGCCAAAGAACGCGGACAAGCCATCGTCAAAGATGTGAGCGAGCGCAGCAAAGAAGTTTACGATGATGTGCGCGAACGCGGCAAGACCGCCATCGACTCTGTCCGCAAGAACAAGAAGTCTGAAGGCGATACCCCCGCTGCCTAAGTCGATGTACAATCAAAACAAGGGTTTGGCTTCGGTCAAACCCTTGTTTTATTTATGAAACACTTGCTGCGTTTTTTCTTCCGCCTGCTCTATCATCAACTCGCGTTCGCCTACGATCTTGTCGCGGCAACCGTTTCGGTGGGCCAGTGGAAAAACTGGGTCGCAAGCATTCTGCCCTTCATCACAGGGACTCGCATCCTCGAGATTGGTCATGGACCCGGACACTTGCAGCGCATCCTTCTCAGCCGTGGCTTGGATTCGGTTGCGATCGACGAATCTACATCGATGGGACGCCTCGCCCAACGCAACACCTCCGGCAAAGCGACTCTCGCCCGCGCCCTCGCACAAGGACTCCCCTTCGCAGACGCGTCGTTCGACACCGTCATCGCCACCTTCCCGGCGGAATATATCCATGACCCGCAGACCCTGCTCGAGGTGAAAAGATGCCTTTCGGACGGAGGCAGGTTCATTGTCCTGCCGGTTGCGCTGCAAAACGGACGCGGACTGCTCGAGCGGGCGATGTCGCTTTTGTTCCGTATCACGCGCCAGAGTCCAGTGAATCCAATGGCAGAAGTGAAAGAGAAGCTGCGCGCGCCGTTCGTTGAGGCAGGCTTCAAAGTAGAAATGAAAGAGTTGCAAGTGAAGTCAAGTTTGTTGTTAGTTATTTTGGCATCTCCGCGCTGAGCGGAATGACGAGCGACAGCGAGGAATGAAGTCGAAGGGCGAGGTTGCATATAACTCCCGCGCTTCGTCTGCGCCGCACAAACATGCGGCTCCGCTCTGCGCGAAATAAGAAAGAGGAAAATTTATGTTGAAAAAACTTCGTGAACCGGCAAACAGTCTCACCCATTGGGCGGGCGCAATTTTGGCGTTGGTGGGACTGATCGCATTATTGATCGTCGGCTGGGGAGCGCCAGCGAAAGTGATCTCGCTCGTGGTGTATGGCGTGAGCTTGATCTTCTTGTTTTCGGCGAGCGCCACGTATCACATGGTGCAGGTAAAAGATAAAGTACTGGAAATTTTCCGCAAAGTGGACCACGCCGCGATCTACTTCCTCATCGCAGGGACGTACACTCCATTCTGCGTGAACGCCTTCACCGGCTTTTGGAAGTGGGGCATGTTGAGCATCATCTGGTCGCTGGCAATTATAGGAATTATCGTCAAGGTGTTTTACATCCGTGCGCCGCGCTGGTTGAATGCCAGCATTTACCTGATCATGGGCTGGCTGTGCATCGGCGCGGCTGGACAAATGCTCGCAGCACTGCCCGCGTGGGTGCTGGTCTGGCTGATCATCGGCGGCGTGATCTATTCGCTGGGCGCGGTCGTGTATATGACCAAGATCTTCAATTTCAAACCCGGCGTCTTCGGCTTTCATGAGATCTGGCACATCTTCGTCTTGCTCGCCGCGGCTGCGCATTTTGTCGCGGTGATGGGCGTGGCGTTATAAAGTTTATAACAGGCTGTTTCTTAAAGCCCTTTTGCATGTCATGCTGAGGAGCGTTCTCCAGCGACGAAGCATCTCGCACTCTGTAATCGAGACACTTCGGTCGCAGAAAAGCGCTCCCTCACATCGCCCCAATGTTCTTCGGGAGGGTGACATACTGGTCTGTTGACCACTTAAGAAACACTCTCTAAAGGAAAAATAATATGACAGAAGTAAATGTACTGCCCTGGATCCAAGTCAACGAAATGATGGACGAACCTTATCGTCAACAAGTAGTTGCAGATGCGCTGAGTCAGCTTCCAAAAGCCTCGCCGGAATTAAACAAGCTCGCAATGGATATCCTGAAGAAGGCGGTCCAGGTCAATGGGTTCCGTTCATTCCAAAGTATTCCGCCTCTGATCGTAAAAAACCACGTCGTTAAAGAATTCAAATCCAATGCCGAACTCGCCACAACGATCATTTGTTTGTGGGCAGAAAAGCAGCAGGAGCTCATCGAGACTCTCATGAACGCGGCGCGAGAAGCCAATATTCCCATACCTCAAAAATGGGATTGGCACGCGGCTGGTGCAGGATTTGTCGAAGCTGAAAATACGCCAGAACTCGATCAATTGGCAAATAGCCTGTCAGCCGAAAAGACCAAGCCCGAATCAGATCATTATCTCTTAGCCGCGCTGTGGTTGAGCTATAGTCTTTTTATGGAAGAAGTGAATGAGCAAGAAGTGAAATAAGGAAATAGATCTTGTTTTGCTTGCGCAGAAGAAACGAAGTCCCCATCCATGCGGCGGGGACTTTTGATACAGAGTAGAATTGCACTCATGTCCACAACTCTTTCAGCTCTCATCTACTACCCCATCAAAGCCTGCCGCGGATTTGATAGTTCAATCCCTAGAGGCAATAACGGATATAATCAATCAAGATCTTTGGAGTAAAAACTATGACAGCCACCATTCAAATTAGAAGCAAAGGGACAATCACGATCCCAGCCGCATTGCGCGAAAAATACAAGCTTGCGCAAGGCAAAACCATCTCGCTGATTGATCTGGGCGGAGGAAAAATACTGCTGACCACCAAACCCTCGCGCCTGAACAAGATCACAACCCGCATGGAGAAGAACTTTAGAGAAGATAACGTCACGCTGGACGATCTGCTTACCCAACTCGACAAGGAACGCAAAACATACAATCGCGAACGGTATCCAGTCAAATAAAA
>JBDTWO010000157.1:0-11634 GCA_040006635.1 Chloroflexota bacterium | reverse complement strand
CGCTGGGCATCGGCAGGAACTGTCACATTGAATCGGCGATCCTCGATAAGAATGTACAGATCGGCGATGGTGTGGTGATCAAGCCCTTCCCGCGCGATAAGGATATCGACCATGAGCTGTATTTCGTGCGCGATGGTATCGTGGTCATCGCCAAGGATACCTTGATCCCTGCCGGAACGAAAATCGAACCTAACGGATAGATTATTTATGTCACATTGACAGACCCTTGCACGAGGCGTAGACTCGGTTCAACCAAGGAGCATACGATAGATCGTCACGGAGGCGTGGCGGTCTATTTTTAATAGAAACCCTTGTTACGGAGAAGCTATGAGTGAATTTGGTCCCATTTTTGTAATCATCTTACAGTTGATCTTTCTGGAAGGCATCCTCTCCATTGATAATGCCGCAGTGATCGGCGCGCTGGTTTCGCCTTTGCCGGATGACAAACATGTGGAATGGCCCAAAGCCTTGCAGCGCTTCGGCGAATGGCTACATCCCATCCTCGGCAATCAGCGCCTGGCAGCCTTGCGTGTCGGTTTGCTGGGCGCCTATGTTGGGCGCGGGGCAATGCTCTTCTTCACAAGCTTCATCATTCATAACTCATGGATCAAACTGCTCGGCGCGGCGTACCTGATCCATTTGGCATTCGACAACTTGGAGGATAAATCCAGCGGCGGCAGTGAAGATGATGAACAGATCAAACCCATCAAGGTGCAAACTTTCTGGGCCACGGTATTAACCGTTGAGACCATGGACTTGATCTTCAGTATCGATAATGTGGTCGCCGCGGTTTCACTCTCCAATAAACTCTGGGTGGTGATGATCGGTGTGGCAATCGGTATTCTCACCATGCGTTTCGCCGCGGGCGTTTTTAGTTATGCGGTACAACGCGAACCGATCCTACAACAAGCCGCATATGTACTGGTCTTCAACATCGGTATTGAGTTGGCGTTACAACAGATCTGGCATATTGAAATTCCCGATATGCTCCGCTTCGCAATTTCGATCGGCACCATTTTGCTGGCACTCGCGTATGCCCACAGTCCATTTTTGCAGAAGTTCCGTTTTGTGTTGAACTGGCTGGCACAGGGCATCGGCATTATCAACGAGCTGGTGGATTGGATCTTCGCCCCGTTCCGCGGTTTGTTTAATGCCATCGTTGCGCTCTTCAAATCTCCCTCTGAACCTGAAGCCGTTTGATAGATTGGAGTAAACATGTACACGATCAAAATACCTGTCACGCATGACGATTTCAAAGCCTACTATGCCCTGCGGTACAAAGTCCTGAGTGAACCGTGGGGCCATCCCAAAGGCACCGAGAAGGATGATTACGAACCGATCAGCGAACACTTCATGGCAGTTGATGAAAAGGGGAATGTGGTGGGCGTAGTTAAGTTATATGAAAAATCAGAAGAGGTGGGTTACGTTTCACATTTGGCAGTGTCACCTGATCATCAACGTCAAGGTGTTGGGCATCTTCTACTGACAACAGTCGAACAACGTGCCCTCGCCCGCGGTTTCAAAACCATTGGGACGATGGCACGTATCACAGCCACCAGTTATTTTGAGAAAATCGGATTCCACATTGCCGGGATGCCTGCGCCTCATCTCGGGACCACGCACCTGGTCTGGATGGAAAAAGCCTTATCCTAGCTGACGTTTGAATCTGCCAACAAAACTATAACGCGGTCTGGCTTGACAGCCTATTTATTTGGAGTACACTGAAATTGGTTGGGGAGTAGCCGCCTGTTCCCCCACAGGATGGACCGTCGTCATCCCATTGGCACGCTCTGCATGCCATCGGCGATCCGTGCGCATTCGAGCGTTGGCAAGACCACCCACATCTGCATGTGTGGTGGTCTTTTTGTTGGTATCCGCCGCATAAAATTATTCCTGGAGAAAAGATATGACCCAAGAAGGCGACGCTTTTAAGCAACACCGACATGAATGGCACACGTTAAGCCCTGAACAGGTTCTCAATCATTTTGAAGTTCGCGATAACGGATTAACGACTGAAGAAGCACAGAAACGCCTGGCAGAACACGGTCCCAATCAATTACAAGAGGCGCCGCGGCCTTCCTTCCTCCAAACGTTATGGGAACAATTAAATAATTTTGTGGTGATCCTCCTGATCATTGCCTCGGTCATTTCCGCATTGCTCGGCGATTATGTGGAAGCCGCCGCGATCATGGCGATCGTGGTGTTGAATGCAGTGCTGGGCATCGTCCAGGAACGCCGCGCTGAAGAAGCCTTAGCCGCACTCAAGAAGCTCGCCGCGCCCGACGCCCAAGTCATGCGCGATGGACATCGCAAAGCCATTCCGGGGTACGAATTGGTGCCGGGTGATCTTGTTTTTCTCGAAGCGGGCAATTTCATTCCTGCAGATATACGTTTATTAGAAGCGATCAACTTACGGGTGGAAGAAGCGTCGCTGACCGGTGAATCACTTGCGGTACAGAAGAACGCCGCATCGGTTTTGGAGAAGAACGTCCCGCTCGGTGACCGCAAGAACACCGCCTTCATGGGGACGGTCGTTTCTTATGGACGCGGGCGCGGCGTAGTCACCAGCACGGGGATGCACACGCAACTCGGTTTGATCGCCACCATGCTCCAAAACGTGGAAACCGAAGAGACACCGCTGCAACGGCGCCTCGATCAACTCGGCAAATCGTTGAGCGTCGCCGCGCTTTTCCTGGTTGCCATCGTTTTTATTGTGGCGCTCATTAACCAAACAAATATCAATCAATTGTTCACTGGTCCAGTGGCTTATTTGCGTGAATATGCAACCGAGATCACCGAAGTCTTTATCATCGCCATCAGCCTTGCGATCGCCGCCGTGCCAGAGGGACTGCCCGCGGTCGTGACGATTTCCCTCGCCCTCGGCATGCGGGAGATGATCAAGCGCCACGCACTCATCCGCAAGTTGTCCTCCGTCGAGACGCTTGGATCGGCCACTGTGATCTGTTCCGATAAGACCGGCACATTGACCCAAAACGAAATGACCGTCACCCGTCTCTGGGCGGATGGGCAATTCATCAACATCACCGGCACTGGCTATGTTCCACAAGGCGATTTTCTTGTGGATAACAAACCGGTGGATATTGCAACCTATCCAGCTGCACTCACCACGCTCTGGCTCGGTGTCTTGAACAACGATTCAGAGATTGAAACCACCGGCGCCAGCCAGGAGCAACCAACCTATCGTATCGTTGGCGACCCAACCGAAGGCTCGTTACTTGTCGCTGCGGCGAAAGCGGGCGCTTTGCACATCGAGATTGACAAAGCCTATCCACGCGAGAACGAAGTGCCGTTCGATTCAGAACGCAAGCGCATGATCACCATTCATCATGTCAGCGAGCCGAGTCCTGAAGACCCATCTCCATTTCAAAATAACAAGATGAAAGATTGGGATGTGATCGCCGTCAAAGGCGCGCCCGATGTTGTTTTAGATTTATGTTCGCGTTATCAAACCATGAACGATGAGTCTCAACCGCTGGATGACGCCGGACGTAAACGCATTCTCGATGCTAATGACACAATGACTAAGGAAGCTCTGCGTGTGCTGGGGTTAGCCTACCGCGTGGAGAAGGATATTCCCGATAACCCCGATGAGATCAAAGCCGAAAAATTGGAGCAGGATCTTGTCTTTGTCGGTCTGGTTGGCATGATCGACCCAGCCCGCACAGAGGTCAAACCTGCACTTGAACAAGCACGTCATGCCGGTATCCGTACCGTGATGATCACCGGTGATTATCCCAACACCGCCCGCGCTATTGCCGAAACGATTGGGCTGTTACGCCCCGGCAAAAACGTGCTGACCGGCGCAGAGCTGGATGCATTGAGTGACGATCAACTCAAACGAGTGATCGAGGATACCGATGTCTTCGCCCGCGTTTCCCCTGAACATAAGATGCGTATCGTGGATGCGCTTCAAGCCAATGATGAAATCGTGGCAATGACGGGCGATGGAGTCAATGATGCCCCCGCCATCAAACGCGCTGATATCGGTGTGGCGATGGGCATCACCGGTACTGACGTGGCAAAAGAAACCGCCGATATGGTGCTTACTGATGATAACTATGCCAGCATCGTCTCTGCCGTGGAGCAGGGACGCATCATCTACTCAAACATCCGCAAGTTCGTGTTCTTCCTTTTATCATCAAACGTGGCTGAGATCATGATCATCTTCCTAGCCATCCTGGCTGGGTTACCCGCTCCGCTAACTGCCATTCAACTTTTATGGCTCAACCTCGTCACCGATGGTGCACCTGCACTTGCGCTCGCGATGGAAAAAGGCGACCCGGATATCATGGATCGCAAGCCGCGCGCCCGATCCGAACCGATCGTTAATCGTACGATGGGCATAGGCATTATCATTCAAACCTTTGCGCAAACCGGTGCCGTGCTCACCGCCTTCGTGCTTGGCTTGATCTGGCATCTGGAAGCGGGCGCGATCATCCCCGCAGGTACAAATCCGCTTGTCTACCTCATGCAACACGACTGGCGCGGCGTGGATGTGCAAACTGCCGAGACCATGGCATTCCTTACGCTGTCGCTGGCTGAATTGTTCCGCGCCTACACCGTCCGTTCTGAGCGCGCTTCGATCTTTAAGATCGGTATTTTCTCAAACCGTTATATGCAATACGCTGTCGGACTTTCGATGGCCTTGCTTATTCTTGTAACCGTGGTGCCATTCCTACAACCGATCTTCAATACCCATCTTCCCTCTATCCGTGAGTGGATGGTCGTGCTCGGGCTGGCGTTGGTCCCTGCGGTTTCAGAAGAAATTACCAAATTCTTTTTGAGAAAAAGCGAATCCTAAAAATCATTGTTTCAAAAGAGAATCATCGCACTGTTCCTAACTACCCAACTTGACAGAAAATGTCGTACTCGGTCATCTTTAATGCAAAAAGAGCGCTTGCGCGCTCTTTTTGTTTTTCTTAATTTTGTTACAAATGTTGAAATTACACGGTCAGCGAGTTGCCGATCATGTTGAAGGTGTTGTTGACCTTCTTGCCGAGCGTGGTCATAACAGCAATCACGACGATGGCGATGAGCGCGAGAATGATCGCGTACTCAACCAAACCTTGACCTTTTTCCTTGGGAGCGAATAACATGTTTTTAATTCCTTTCAAATAATAGTTTTTTTATTTATGTTCTGAAGACCGTCCTCAGAAGTTTTTATAGTATACCTGCTTCCACTAGAATTTCAAGTTTTTTTTGTTTACAGCCTTGTTAAGTAATTTTTGATGTTAAGTAAATAGGATTTTATCAACTCAACAAGAAATCTCCATCACTGAGCATACTCTCCAATACTACCCTCATCGACTCCGACTGCACTAACTCATCCAATGTAAAAGTTTTTAATTTCGTCTGCGTTGTGCGGACAGAGGGTTTAAGAAATTTTTCAAACGGCAAAGATGTTTTGAACAACTGGTAATACAAGAACCTGCGTGCATTCCGCTTGAACTCCGCAGGCACCTCGATTTTCTCGGTGTCCAAAAATTCTCTCAACTTATTTTTTACATCTTCGATCGTCTGGGGGAAGAACACAGTGGGGTATTGTGTAAAACGAGCCTTGCCTGCACACAAAACCGCCGCGCCCATGATCGCTGCTTCCAAGCCAATGGTCGAGTTGTAGACCATCACGAACTTGGATTTCAGGATCAATTCATACGAACTCAACGTTTCCGTCGGATTCACAAAGATGACATTCGCTTCTTTATCCACCCCGCGGCTGGATACCCAACCTGCGACCGTCTCGCGGCTGGATTTTCGAACGCGTAATTCATCGGGATGTGCGCGGATCACGAACAACGTATCGCGATGTAAACGAATTTCTTCAAGTACCAGATCCAGCCAGTCAAACATATCTTCAAAAACTGTATTGGCATGCGGCTGACTGGTATCAAAGATGACGTTGGTAAAGACCGGCACGATCTGCTTGAAGCCCTCCGCCTTTTTCAAAAATACTTCGTCGAGTCCTTTCATATCCGCCCAGAATTTAATACCTGCCATCGTGAAATCGCCTTGAAAACGTTTTGCGAGGTAAGCATCGAGTTTGGCGTTTTGCGCATCATTCAATTCGAACTCATCAGGGATGTGGATCGGGTACGCCGTCGCTTCCCCATCGGTGAAATAAGCTGTCGCTGGTTGTAAGCCCACTTCATGCGTGATCACGCGGATGCCGCGTTTTTGTGCCATGTAGCGCGCGGTCGCTTCGGGGAAGAACTGCCCATTGAAAACAAGGACAGCCCGAGGCTGAGTCTGAACGAGCAGGGCGTCAAATTTCTGCGCCACATTCCACGCCGATAAAATATATTCCCGCAACAGATAACGTGTCGATTCATCGTCATTCAGATGATGGATTCGCAACACCCAACGCAAACCAGGGATGCATAATGCGCCGAGAGGAATGCCTTGATATTCAAAGATCATGAGGTCTTGCACCGACAGGCTCTCGATGGCTGTTGCAAGTTGTGCGTTGCGTTGATAATCAAACCAGCGTACTCCACTCTGGAGTCCAGAAGCTTGCTCCTGAATATCATCCAGAGTTGGTAAATTTGTGTATAGGGTTTTCGATTGATACACACATGATTGGCACGGCATTTCTTTATGTGGATTATCGCGATTCGTCCCCAGCACACACTTGCTCATGCCAGCGTCACACGCAAAATAAACCACGGGAATGCCCTGCAAGCGGAACGCCCACGAGACCAGCAAATGGAAACCGCTGTTCCATGAAAGATCGTCGATGCCGGTGGAGGCTTTGAAGAAGATCACTGGCGCACCATGGGGCTGCGGTTCTTTGCGAGCCACCTCGTGCGCCTTGGATGCGATCTTGAAATTGTTGAGTCGGCGGACAACTCCGCGCTTGATACGTTGAGTGAGGAAATCGTTGAAGTTCATTAGATGTATTATAAACAAAAAGGGCAACCATATAGGTCACCCTTTGAATTACAAGCTGAGAATAAGCCTTTGCCTGGCGAGAACTATTCGTTGACCACGCGGCGGAGTTTCTTCATCGAACCTTTTTCAGATTCGTAGACTTTCTTGACGCCATCCCCAAGCGCCGCTTCGGTCACGCGGATATATTTTACCAGGCGTTCAAAGCCGCCCGGTTCCACGGAGGCGGCTTGATCACTGCCCCACATGGCGCGATCCAGGGTGATATGCCTTTCAATGGAGGTAGCGCCCAGTGCGATCGCAACGGCGGAAGGCACCAACCCTACTTCGTGACCCGAATAACCGATCGGGCTTTTGGGGAACTCCTTGCGAAGTGTTTCGATCATACGCAGATTCAACTCTTCCGGTTCGCAGGGATAAGTGCTGGTGCAGTGCATGATGATGAGATTTTCATCACCGACTACATCGACACCGCGTTTGATCTGGTCCATGGTGGACATACCCGATGAAATGATCACAGGTTTGCCCGTCTTGCGGACATGTTTCAACAGGTTATGATCGGTCAACGAAGCGGACGGAATTTTATAAGCGGGAGTATCGAACTGTCCCATGAAATCCACGGAGGGTTCATCCCACACCGAAACCATCCAGTCAATTTTCTTTTCTTTGCAATAGCGGTCGATTTCACGATATTGTTCTTCGTTGAACTCAACCTTGTAACGATAATCCAAATAGGTAATGTAGCCCCAGGGCGTCTCACGCATTTGCGACTGCTGATCGAGCGGCGTACAAACTTCGGGCGTGCGCTTCTGGAACTTCACTGCATCCGCGCCAGCATGTGCCGCTGCATCGATGATCTTCTTGGCGATTTCCAGATCGCCGTTATGGTTGATGCCTACTTCCGCAATCACGTATGCAGGGTATCCGTCACCGATCTTGCGATTTCCAAATTTTATTTCACGAGCCATTTTTTCTCCTTAAAAGTAGTAACGACTTCAGTCGTTAGCGACTTCAGTCGCCACTACGAGTCTTTCAAAATCAAATCACACAATTCTCTTAACGCGCCTTGCCCGCCCGCTTTCGTCAGCACATAATCTGCCGCGCGGATCACTTCGGGGAAGGCATCCGCAACTGCCACAGACCAGCCCGCGACTTCGAAGCACGGCAGATCGTTGAGGTCATTGCCGATATAGATGACGTTCTCAGCCGGGATATTTTTCTGCGCCAAGACTTCGCGCATCACTCTACCCTTATCCTGCAACCCGACCCCATGAATTGCCTCCACCCCCATCTTTTTCGCGCGCGCCGCTACAACAGTGTTCGGCTCCGAGGAGATGATCATTACATCGATGCCTTTTGCACGCAACTCGCTGATCCGCGGACTATCACTGCGATACGCAGCGATCATTTCCCTGCCATCTTGATCAGTCCACACTTTGTTATCAGTGATGACACCGTCAAAGTCACAGATGACCAACTCGATCTTCTTTGGCATGCCGCGGCGCGACTTGTCACCAGGTGTTACCATGTCCAGCCCGCCATGATAGACGAGCGTTTCGTATTTTCCCCAATCTGAAGGTGTATCTATATCGACCGTGTAACGCGGGTCAATCACAAGCGGATAAATTGAGCTGCCTGTCATGGATTGTTTTTTTGTAATCGTAGAAGCGCGAATCGCATCAATATGTCCCGTCTGCCAATAGACTGGCGGCAGGATCTGACGCGGGGCGTTGTAAGGTTCGGCGATGCCTTCCACTTCAAGCAATGGATTCATAGGCTTGTCGTAACCATTGAAGCGCCACATCTTATGCGGGTTCTGCCCGGCAGGCACAACACCACGCACACAATCAGCATCGGCATGTTCGATCAAGAGCTTGACCGCGCTATCCACACAATCCTTCGGGCGGATGGGCGATGTGGGGCGCAGTTGAATGACGATATCAGGTTTATAACCTTCAATATCTTCCAACCATTTGAGGGCGTGTTCAAATACCGGCAGGTCCGTTGTGCGGTCTTGCGCAAGTTCAGGCGGGCGCAGGAACGGTGTCTCTGCGCCGTATGCGCGTGCGACAGATGCGATCTCTTCATCATCAGTCGAGACGATGACACGGTTCACGGTGTGCGCCTGTAAACCAGCCGCAATACTCCACGCGATCAGCGGATAACCTGCGAAGTCTTTGATATTCTTGCGCGGAATGCCTTTCGAGCCGCCACGCGCGGGGATGAGTGCAAGGATGTGGGTCATGGGGTTAGAGAACAGAGAATAGAAAGTAGAGAGTAGAAAGTAGTAGAGGGTTAGGCGATTTCTCAACTAATCTCTACTCATCTAATCTCTAATTATCTTCTACCAAGCTGTCCAACCTCCATCAACAACGACATTATTACCGGTCATGTAAGATGAGGCATCCGATGCGAGGAACAACAAGGCGCCGTTCATTTCATCTTTCTTTGCCATGCGTCCGATGATCGTCTTGGCGGAATAGTTCTTCACAAAATAGTCTTCGTGATTGTTGAACACGCCGCCGGGAGTCAACGCGTTCACGCGGATATTGGTCCCGGCGTAGTAGGCGGCGAGATATTTGGTAAAACCCATTACACCTGCTTTGGTCACGGTGTAATAGACAGGCTTGAACGCCACGCGTTCGCCATCCTTGATGTAGATACGCTGGTCAGGACCGTTGAGCCCGTAGGTGGAGCAGATGTTGATGATGCTGCCTTTTTTGCCCTGCGCCAGCATCGGCTTGACACAAGCCTGCGTGATCAGGAACATGCCGGTGAGGTTCACGTTCAATGCGGCATTCCACTGCTCCAGCGGATAGTCTTCGAATGCGCCGGGGGTAATACCTTTTTTCACGGCATCTGGATCGAACTTGGGATCGAGCGCCGCGCTGTTGACGAGAACGTCGATCCGCCCGAAAGCAGAGAGCACATTTCCAACCATCGCGTTCACGGAATCTGGTTTGGTAATGTCGACAGCGAAGGCTTGGGCTTGGTATCCGCTTTTCGTAAGCGTATCAGCTACGGCTTGCGAAGCTGAAGCGTTCAAGTCCACTACAGCAACGGCGGCACCCGCTTCGGCAAGTGTCTTGCAAAATTCTGTTCCGAGTAATCCCACGCCGCCGGTGACGATGGCGACGCGTCCAGAGAGGTTAAATTTTTCTTGAATGGTCATATTCACTCTTAAGGGAAAAAATTACGCAGTACGTATCCCCATGTTACGTACTGCGTATCGTGATGTTAGTTCTTGAGATAGCCCTCAGTTTCAAGATACTTGATGATCGTGCGGGCATTTTCTTCGGGGGTTGAGCCAAAGCCCTGCAAGGTGATCTCAGGATTGATCGGCGGTTCGTAGGGATCATCGACGCCGGTGAAGCCCATCGGCTTGCCATCGACCATCGCCTGACGCGCCTTGGCATAGAGACCTTTGACATCGCGTTGTTCGCAGACTTCCACGGGGGTATCCATAAAGACTTCGATGAAGTTCTCGCCGACCATTTTGCGCGCTTCCTGACGAGTGGAGCGATACGGGCTGATCGCCGCGCAGATGACTGCACCGGTAGCATGCACGATCTCGCCAGCCACAAAACCGATACGCATGATGTTGGTATCGCGGTCTTCCTTGCTGAAGCCGAGACCTTTGGAGAGGTGCGTGCGCACCACGTCACCATCGAGGATGGCGATCTCACGTCCGCGTTCGAGCAAGAGGGAAGTGAGTACTTCGGTTGTGGCGCTTTTGCCGGAGCCGCTCAAACCTGTGAACCAGATACAGAAGCCCTGCTTGTGACGCGGAGGATACATCTCGCGCAGAATTTCAGCGGTCTCGGGGCGGGTAAACCATTCGGGGAGCAACTTGCCCTTGGCAAGATAATCATCGCGGACTTGTGTGCCGGAGATGTTGGCAACCTTCGCGCCCTTGGGAACATCCTTCTCTTCGACATAACGATCTTCATCAGGCAGATAGACGAGCATTTCGAACGGGACCATTTTGACGCCGAGTTCGGCTTCGTACTTGGTCATCAATTCCTGCGCGTCATACGGACCGTAGAACGGCTTGCCCGTGGAATCATTTCCCGGCCCAGCATGATCGCGTCCTACAACGAAGTGATTCGCGCCATGATTGCGACGAATAATGGCATGGAGGATTGCTTCTTTTGGTCCAGCCATGCGCATCGCAAGCGGGAGCAGGCTGAGCATGGTGCTTTTCTGATCGTAGTGGTTATCGACCAACGCTTTATAGGTGCGGACGCGGGTGTAGTGATCTACGTCGCCGGGTTTAGTCATGCCGACTGTGGGGTGAACAAGCAGTGAACCGTTGACTTGTGTAGCAGCACGCTTGGTCAGTTCTTCGTGAATGCGGTGCAGGGGATTGCGAGTTTGAAACGCGACTACGTTATCATGTCCCATTTCTTCGAGCATGGTGCGTACCTGAGCAGGCGTTTGGCGTAAGTTGACAAAGTCATAATATTTGGGGAGGTTCACGACTTTCATCGGGCCAGAGATGCAAACCTTATTCCAGCGTGCCATCTCGGAAACCATCGGGTGCTTTGAGTCCGTGGTGCCGTAAGCGTGTGCGGCTTCCACTTCGGCGTCCCAGTGATAGACCTCATCGAGGGTCATTACGGCGATCAAGTCGAAGTTAGCACTGCGCAGGGCAAGCTCTTCGCCAACGGTCGGCAGTTCTTTCGGGTCCGCGGTCAGGGTGATGGGCAGAGGGAAGAGCGTCCCATC
>JBDTWO010000156.1:0-11645 GCA_040006635.1 Chloroflexota bacterium | reverse complement strand
TGTTGGCTTGACACTTTTTGTCCACTAGGGTAAATTTATCCTCAATTCTAAATGTAGTGCAATTTCACTAGCCTTTTGGCTGGAATTTATCTCTGTGCAGGAGGGCTGTTTTGTCCAAATCACGTACGCAACAAATGGTTGATCGTCTTCGCGAATTGCAGGCATCTTCCCCTGATATTGAGGCGTCTGCAGTGGTAAGCGTAGATGGTCTTAGCATTGCTTCTGCCTTGCCTCAAGGTGTAGAAGAAGATCGCGTTTCTGCGATGTCTGCGGCAATGCTTTCACTCGGTGAAAGAATTGCATCTGAGTTGGGGCGAGGCACGTTGGAGCAAGTTTACATCAAAGGCGAAAAAGGGTATGTTGTTCTAATGTCGGTAGGGGAAGAGGCTGTTCTCACCGCGCTGGCGCGTGAACAAGCAAAATTAGGCTTGATCTTCTTGGACATTAAGCGCGCTGCCGAAGATCTGGCGAAACTGATCTAAGTGGAGTCAAGCATGAGTCCTGTTCAAAAAACCGGTTTATATTATCCCAATAAGTTCGGACTGATCATTATCAAATCGCTTGAAGAAGTGATGGGTAAAAATGGTCTCAATGCCATCCTCAATCTGGGTGGCTTAAATAATTATATTGAAAATTACCCGCCAGACAACCTTGATAAGGGCTTTGACTTTGCCGAGCTTTCTGGAATTGGGACTGCTTTGGAAGAAATGTACGGTCCGCGCGGAGGCCGTGGTTTAGCGTTGCGTGCTGGGCGTGCGACCTTTGGCGACGCCCTGAAAAATTTTGGCGCGTTGGCAGGTGCGGCAGATTTGGCATTTGTTGTTTTGCCGCTTCAATCCAAGCTTCGAATTGGGTTGCCGGCATTCGCTAAAATTTTCTCGCAACTTAGTGATCAATACAGCACAGTAGAAGAAAAAGATACAGAGTATATCTGGACGATCCATAAATGTCCCGTTTGCTGGGGACGCACGAATGTAGATAAACCAGTTTGTTACATAGCAACTGGCATTTTGCAGGAAGCGTTGAAGTGGGTCTCTGGTGGCAACGAATTCCGTGTGAATGAATCAAAATGCGTTGCTGTTGGTGACGCGGTCTGCGAGTTCGTTATCCAGAAAGAACCAATTTCGTAAAGCGGGGTTGATGTGGCAGAAGCCAAACCCAAAATCCTGATCGTTGAAGACGATCTTGACGTGGCAGAAATGCTGAATGCATACTTCCGCGTTCAGGGGTATGAGGTCTTTACTGTTAACTGGGGCGAAGATGGTGTACGTGCAGGCCAAACCATCTTCCCTGATCTGATCATTCTCGATATTCGACTGCCTGATATTGACGGCTATGAGGTTGCACGCCGATTGCGTGGTGATAGACGTACGAATGAAATCCCCATTATCTTTTTAACCGAAAAACGTGAGCGTATTGACCGATTACAGGGGTTTGAAGTTGGCGCGGACGACTACATTACCAAGCCTTTCGATGTGCAGGAATTGCGCTTGCGGGTGAGAAACGCGTTGAAGCGGGTAAGTCAGGGTTCGCTCACCAATCCGGTTAGCGGTTTGCCAGAAGGTCCCCTGGTGGACGAACGTCTTTCTGATGTTATTCACAAAAGCGGCTGGTCGTTATTACACATTGCAATCAGCCATCTCGATTCGTTTCGTGAAGCCTATGGCTTTGTAGCTTCTGATGATGTGTTGCGGGCAATTAGCCTCATGGTCCATAACACGATGAAAGAGACAGGTTCGCCTGATGATTTCCTGGGGCACATTAGCCCAACGGACTTCATCGTTGTGGTAACCCCAGCAAATTTGGCGCCTTTTCGTGAGCGGATTCGATCCCGGCTTGAACAATCACTCGATTATTTCTATCCGATTAAAGACCGCGATCAAGCTTCCAAAAGTCCGAACCGGCTTTCGATTAAGGTTACTGAAAAGACTTCTGTATTTGGACAATTTTCAAGTGTTGAACAACTAAAGAAAGAGTTATTGAGTAAACAGGTGTGAAAATTACGATTGTTTTACCGACCTATAACGAAGCGGAGAACCTGCCCAAGCTGGTCTCCGCTTTATTTATGTTGCCACTAGATTTGAGCGTACTGGTCGTGGATGATAATAGTCCCGATGGTACCGGTAAAATTGCCGATGATTTGTCAAAGACGAATCCGGGACGTGTGAACGTGTTGCACCGCGCTGGAAAGCTTGGATTGCGTTCTGCCTATATCGAAGGGTTTCAGAAGGCGTTTGAAATGGGCGCCGAAGCCGTTGTGCAGATGGATGCAGACTTTTCCCATGATCCTGATGTCTTGATCGAGATGGCGCGTCGGATTATGGATTGTGACGTAGTGATCGGTTCTCGCTATGTAATGGGCGGATCGCTGGACAAGGAATGGCCGCTTTGGCGGAAGTTTTTATCTGGTTTTGGGAACAATTATGCGCGGACTATCCTGCGCTTTCCACTCCATGACGTGACGACAGGTTTTCGAATGTGGAAGCAGGAGGCATTGTCAAAAATGCCATTAGATCGGATTCGATCCAGCGGTTACATCTTTTTGGTGGAAATGGCGTACGTGGCGTATCTGATGGGGTATGATATTGTAGAAGTCCCCATCCATTTTGAAGACCGGCGATTTGGAAAGTCGAAAATGTCGCTGAAGATCCAACTGGAAGCCGCAATGCGAATCTGGGATGTGCGCTGGCATTACCGTGACATGCGCAACAAAAGCCATCCTCATGAAATCAAGGCTGAAGAATAAGATCAAACTGACAGTTACTTACTCGTGACTGTCAGTTTTTATTTCACAAAGTGTCTGCCATTCCTCGATGCTCAATGTCTCTGCGCGGCGCATGGGATCAATATCCGCTTTCTTGAGTAGTTCCTCCGAAATAGCGGTTGAGACGTGCAAGCCCGATGATAGTGAGTTACGCAGGGTCTTTCGTTTTTGGCTGAACCCAGCCTTGATTAACTTGAAAAAAGATTCCAATAATTCTAGTTTGATCAGCGGGGACGGATAAATATCCACGCTCAAGACGGCTGAATCGACTTTCGGCTCAGGGAAGAATGCATTCGCCGGGATACGCGCCGCGATACGGGGATTGCCGTAGACTTGCACGCTCAATGCCAATAGGCTCATATCACCGGGCTTGGCGCAGATGCGTTCAGCCACTTCCTTTTGAACGGTGAGCACGATGCGGCGCGGTTTTGGGTCGCTTTCGAGAAGATGACGAATGACTGCCGACGTAATGTAGTATGGAATATTCGCCGCGACGATATAATCTTTTTCAGCAACCAATTCTTGTGGGGAAAGTTTTAAAATATCACCATGTACCACGCGGACATTCTTATACGGGGCGAGAACTGCCTTGAGTGGAATGAGCAGGTCATAGTCCAGCTCGACCGCGATGACTTGTTTGGCAGAGGCGGCTAGATAACGAGTCAAACTGCCAAGCCCGGGACCGATCTCGAGCACAGTGTCCGTGGGTTGAATTTCTGCGGCGGAGGCGATGGCTGCGAGTGCGAAAGGGTCTTGTAGAAAGTTTTGCCCGAGACTTTTATCGGCGCGCAAACCGTGACGTTTGAGTACGGCGGAGGCATTGAGAGGCGGGATTTCATTCATTGACAATGGATTGATTCTCCTTTGTTGTTATTGGTGATGACCGTTATGGGCGACGGCCACTCACCCGCATAAAACTTGTTGACATATTCTTTCAGAATATCATAATCGGCATTCCAGACAAAAACATCCTTTTTGAAAACGGGATCATAGATCCGATCCTGTATGAAGATGTCTTCAGGGAAACTCGTAAAGATGATATTTCCGGGCTGTAAGTCGGTACCGAGGCAGGCAAGCTGACTGAGTTGCTGTGGGCTAAGATCGGTTTGCACCGCGCCTTGAAAGGATTTGATGAGATCCGGGATGTTTTCAACAATCGCCGGACTCATAAGTTTTTTGCGCAGGGCGCACAATACCACGTCTTGATGATTTGCACGTTGGAAGACGCCATCGATGCGGGTACGTGCCAATGTGAGGGCGCGTGTGCCATTGAGATGATTTTCGCCTTTCTCAAATAGCAAGCGCTCGTTCGTGTCTTCTGTGGTGCGCCCGTCTATAGTTTCAGGCAGGTTTACATCGATGCCGCCAACAGCGTCCACGACTTTGACGAAAGTGCGCATGTTGACTGCCGCATAATGATCGATGTGCGTTCCGAAATTCAATGTCAGCGTGCGTGCCAGCAAGCCGGGACCTTGCACGGGGTCGTTGGTGTACCCAAAGCCCGGGTTGCCATAGAGATAGGCTTGATTTAATTTTTCGTGATCTTGACCGTTCAGGTTGTCAGCGATATCGGGAATCTCAACCCATAGATCGCGCGGAAATTCGAGCACAGTGACTTTGGGAATCGTAGAGTCAATGCGGATCAACCGGATCACATCTGCCAGACCATAAAGATATTGATCGCCGCGCGTATCGCTGCCGATGGCGAGTATGGTTATTGTGGATGGCAACCCGCATGAACCGAAAGAGTCGGTTGATGTGCCAGCGGGCAAAACGGCTTGGGTGACTGAAGCAGGCTGCGGTGTGCGCGAAGCGAGAAGCACGCTTGTCGTATCCGGGTTGGGAGTCCACGTGGGCGGCATCTGGAAGGGCGTCACCGTCTGAATTTGCAGGGCGGGTCCAAGCGGCTGTTGCCATTTCGTCGCATAAACCCAAATGATCATAGCAAAGATGCCGATGGCAATCACGCTGAGAAATGCTGCGGCGGCTTTTTGAAAGTTGCTCAACGCTGGTTATTCCAACGCATACAAAATGTTCGCTGGCACCGGCGTGAGAAAATACACGGTGACCCACGAACTCCATTGTTGATAATTATCTTCATCGTAACCGAGATCGATCCACGGCTTGCCCACGCAACCGCCGCAGACATCCCCCACAGTGGCGTACCCATAACCGGGAACATACAGTTGTTGCCCGCCCATGTTGAGATACCAACTGTAGCGCAACGCCACGATGCCCTTCGTCAACCGAATGCCGCTGGACGTGCCATACGAACAACTGCTGGTGCCCGAACGACACGGCGAATACGATGTGGCGTACATTTGCACCGAGCGCCAATATTCGATCTGCACGCCATCCACAGTGGCAGTCTTGATCTCGACTTTTGTGCCATACCCAAGCACGCGTTTCTTCGGCGGTCGCACTACGCTTTCATTTTCGGTCAAGCGCGAAATTTCATTGCCATCTTCATACCGAATGCGGATGCGCTGTACAGTGAGCCCGTTTTCGCCGGGTTGCAATATTTGATTTTGATCGAGAGGCACATCTGCCGACGCGACCAGTTCACTTTCAAATGGGATGGGCTTCTGCGCCAGTAAAACAGATTCACTGACTCGGACAACTTTGACTTGCCCGTCAACTGGCAACGCCTCTTTCTCCGACGGAATAGCCTGATCCAGCCCGAGCAGCGGAATCCCAGCCTCAGCCAATGCCTCCCCAACCGTCCGCGCGGACGATTGAATCGTGATCGATTTCCCGTCCACGCTCACGGTGAGTTGACGGGAGGGATAGTAGTAAATGGTAATTGGTAAATTTGAGATGGATGTATCTACAGGCGGATCAACCTTGTCGCTTACTTGAAGTTGTATCTTCACTTCTTGTAAAACTTCGCCCACCGTAAATGCGGAGGATTGAAGCCGTTGCTGTCCTTGGGGTGTGATAAGCGTCAAATTCACCGCGCGGCGGAGTTGGAGGGTAATTGGTAATTGAGTAATTGGTTGATTAAGCGCGATGGGGAGTCCGTTGGAGAGCACCCGATCTGCTGGTGCAAGAGTTATTCCCGCTTGAGCGATTAACGCCGAAGGAACACGTTCATCCGTTTGAAGCGTGATGACTTTATCGTTGTCGATGATTGTAACAGTAGGAGGAGTGGTTGGCTGGCAGGCAAAAAGGCAAAAGGCGAAGACGAGCGCCAGCACACGATTTATTTTCATGGAGTAATTATAAAGCAGGCATAAAGTTAGAGCACTTTGTTTTCATGGATTAGTAATGGGTGTCCATCCAATAAAGTTCAATTTATGCAATTGATTTTTATTTGTTATTGTTTGATAAACAATATTTGTTGTCCAACCCTTAATGTCTAACAGTATTAATTCATTGACTCCAGGTTGATCTTGCTCGCCTTTATATACAATATAGGCAAACCGATTGTTTGGAAGCCAGTACCCATTCAAAAACGAATAACCTACCTGAGTACAAATCTCCTTCGTTTCTTTTGTAGCTATATTTATGATAAATGCAGGACCTGTTTCTATAGTTTTCCAATTAGCATAATAAACATAACTATCATCAAGCGACCAATTGATTTCGCGCACAACAGCTCGAGGTGATCCTTCTCCAACATCCTTGATATTTTTCCCATCCCGAGTCAATGTGTAAATTATGGTGCGACCATCCTTGTAAAGTACAAATGCTACCTGATTGCCATCGGAAGTCCAATTCGGGTATGGATAAAAGGGGTATTGTGCAGTTTCCTCCCATAGTCGTTGCTCGGATTTTGTATCTAGCAAAATCAGCTTTCCCAAACTTCCTTCGTTACTTGTAAAAAGTACCAAGGAATTTGTTGGATCTGTAACAGCGAATCCGTCCTGTGGGTCGCGAGAACTTTTATCCTGTGTAAACCCTGTTAAATCAAGGGAAAGTGTTTTATTAGTAAAGGATTGTGTTTGCACATCATAATAAGCATATTTTGATATGACACCTTTCTCGTATATAGCTTTGTAATCTACAAGAATTGAAATGAGTCCGTCTTTTGTCCAACCAGTAATTGTTTGCCATTCAGTTTGCCAAGGAAAGTATTCATATGTCTTGGAAATCAAATCGTAAACTGTAAAGTGATTGGCGTCATATTCATGCCACGCGAGTTTTTTACCATCTGGCGATAAATATATTGGCGCTGATGATATATGTTTTAGAATGAGTTGAGGAGATGGCGCAGTGTTTGACCAATACCAAACACGGGTAGTGATTGGAAGCTGTGATGCATCTTGCTCATAGAATAATATCCCACCATCTACCGAGATAACGGAAGACTCGGTTGGTAAGCAACCTAGTGCAGGGGTTTGTGTTAGTGTGATACTTGGAATAAGAGTCGCTATTGGTGTAGGGGCAAACAGTGTGTTTATTGGCGGTGTGGCTTTTGTTGTGCAACTAATAAGTATCAGTATAAGCAGAAGCACTTTAGTAGAAAAAAGCATCCATTTTGAAGACATCGTTTTCACTCCCTGAAATATTCGTCTTTTGGCGTAATTATACGCTACCCAATCTCATGCACTATCCACACATTAGGCTCGACGTAAACGCCCTCATCCTTTTCGATATCCATCTTCATTGGGTTAAGTGCACCGGGGATGTAATACGTTCCGCTTTGCGGAAATTTCATCTTCGTCCACGCTTCCCATTGGGCGCGAGTGCCGCGGATAGTCATGGCTTCGTGACAAGGTTTGATGATCCGTGCGCCCGCCCGCGCATGGACTCTCAGCCACGCATCGAAAGGCAAGCCTTCATCGGTTGTCCACTTGATGTAATCGTCAATGTTCGTGAGCGGATATTGACTCTTCTGGTTCGGTCGCACCGGCGCAACGAGCTGTTTGAAGCCTTTGGCTTCTCCGATCGCGCGCATGGCTTTGACCATTTTGGCGCTTAATCCCTGGCTTTGATAATCGGGATGAATCGCGATTTGAATGGCAGATTGGATATTCGGCACAACACCGTTTTTGTGATTCTCTATCGCTTGCAGGAAAACCCAGTCCCAGCCGCCTTCAGGAAGCTCGGAGAGGTCTTTATCCCAGTGAAACGGGACGCTATTGCCCATCGCTGCCATGCGGTTGGATTCTGTGTCCCACATCGCAAATTGATATTCGTTGAAGCGGTCGAAAAGGTCATGCCAGTTTTGGTTGGCGACAGAATCGTGCAACATAAACTCGGGCCAAGATGCCTCTGCGATTCTGTCGGCGTGCGAATCGTAATTGTCAAGATCAGTAGGGGTGATGACTTGAAAGCGATTTGTATTCATTAACTGCCCGCCGTTATTTCTTAGTTTGCTCCTTGGCGAAACGGATCAACTCAAGCGACTTGTTGTAAAGGTCAAACTCTGCGGTACTGGTTTGATAGTTAAGCGCCTGATCGATCACGCGACTCCACTCTCCGCCAAGCTTTTTCTGTGCCCAGCGTGCGGCTTCCGGTTTGGAGACGATAGTCCCATGTTCCAAAGAATATAGTGCTCGAAACATGGTGAGGATGGTAAAGGCATGATATTCAATTCCGTGATTTTTCAACCAGGTGGGGTTTTCGAGCATCGGAAACCACCACTCTTGCAGCACGCCTTTCACTGCTTTGCGGATATCGTTCGAGCTGACCGGGTCGATCAAAGTCTTCGGGTCGGGACCTGCCAGTACGATGCCCTGTTCACGGATGACGTGACGTTGGATGATCCAGTCGCTGCCGCGTTGATCCAGATAAAACTGTCCCTCGTTGACGGTGGGGCAGGGTGCACTGCGCGGGTCGTGGCGGCGGATATCCCGCTTGGGGATGTAGGAGCCTTCCAGTTTTGCAGCCCACTTGAGTCCGCTTTTCCAGAGGCGGTGATGCATGGATTCAAGATCAGCGATGGTCTTATCGGAAAGCGAACTGGTGGTGACCACGAGAAAATCGATATCGCTCGTTTCGAGATCGAAGTCTCCGCTGGCGAGGGAGCCGTATAGATACATGCCAACCAGTTGATTCCCTAATACGAGTGTTGTCTGTGAAAGCAGCAGATCGAGGAGCTTGTTTATTTCGGGGTAGGATGTCACGCGATTAACTATCAAAGAGAGACCTTTCTTTGTCCTGAGTACGATGCGAGCTTGCGGCTCCATGGTTTTATGTTTCAATTTGCTTGCTATATTCAAGCGTATAACGGATCAAGTCCAGCGTTCCGTTTATATCATCAAGCTGCGCTTCAAGCCCGGGATTCTGCCGTCCGAGCCAGGCTCGTTGGATCAAAGCTGTCCATTTATTGTTTAGTGTGTCTTGTCCCCATTGTACGGCGACCCGTTTCGACACGATAGTACCATACTGGAGCGTATAAAGCATACGGCAAAGCGAAAGTACGATGAACGATTGATAGCCGCGGCTTTTGATCTGAGCCTGATCCTCAAGGATTGGATCAACCCACAACGGTAATACCTCTACGATGGCTTGGCGCATTTCATCCGGTGAGACAGGGTCGATCAATGTTTTTAACTCAGGTCCGGTAATGACAATTCCGCGCTCAAGTAAAAGATGACGTTGAATGATCCAGTCGCTGGCGTGGATCATCATATGGAGCGTCTCGCCGTATCCTCGATCCATGTGTGGGTGGAGATTGTCCGTTGGGTCAAAGCGACGCAGGGCGTTTTGCGGAATGTATGAAACTTCCAGTTGAATCGCCCAGGGCGAATCAAGTTTGCTGATCCGTTCGTGCATTGCTTTCAAGGCTGAAAATGTGGCATCTGAAATTTCAGCATTTGTAACGACGAGCACATCAATGTCGCTGTGTTCGTCGAAGTCACCGTTGGCGAGCGAGCCGAAGAGATACATGCCGATGAATTGAGCTTGCAGGATTCCTTTTTCGTCATTGAACAAGCGCTTCAGAATCTCGTTGACAGCAGGGTAGGATGTGGGGGATATGGGGTTCATAGTTTTTCTTGTAACGCGATATTTATGTCGCATTACATTACCACTTCTCAATCTTCCCGTCTTTCACGTTCCACACTTCCGAGGCGAAACGTTCGAGGAAGTAACGGTCGTGGACAACAGCGAGAATCGTCCCTTTGAAATTGGTAAGTGCCTCTTCGAAGCGCGCGCGCGAGGGAATATCCAAATGATTGATGGGTTCATCGAGCAATAAAAATGTACAGCCTTGTGCAATGAGCAATCCGAGTTGCAGGCGGGCGCGTTCGCCAAATGAAAGCTCGGATGTCGGACGAAGCGCATCGTCACCTTTGAAAAGAAAATAGTGCAGGAAGTTTCTTGCTTCAGTTTCGTTCAACATCGCCACGCTTTGGATGGTTTGCAACGCATTTAGATTTGGATTTAGCAACTCTTGCTCTTGTGACATGTATCCGAGCTTGACGTTCATACCAAGCTGCAAGCTGCCCGCCAGTGGACGCAGTTTCCCTGCGATCGTACGGATCAGAGTCGTCTTGCCGGTTCCGTTAGCACCAGTGAGTCCAATGCGTTGTCCCGCTCGGATGTAGAGATTCAGATTTTCAAGCAAAGGATTGTCTGGCGCGTAGCCAATAGAGAGTGAGTCGGCGATCAGAACATCTTTGGACTGTCCCGTTCGCTTCTCTGGATTTTTCGAATGAGGCGAACGGGATTGATGTGCAGGTGCGCCGAAGTCGAGTTTGATCTGCCAGTTTTGTTTGGGCTTTTCGATGCGTTCAGCAGTGAGAAGTTTTTCGATCCGCGCTTCGATGTGTGTAGCGCGTCCGGCTGTGTTTTTGGTGGCGCGGTTGCCGAAGAAGCCTTTGGCGAATTTATCGCCGCTGTCTGCTTTGCCGCCTTTCTTCATTTTAGTCAGCCCGCGGATGTGCGCGGCGGCTGAGTAGAGTTGTGCGATCTCGTCTTGTTGGTCTTGATAGGCTTGCGATTGCTTTTCGCGTTCAGCGAGTTTGTGTTCAAGATAATCGGCGTAGTTGCCAATGTAGGATTTTGTGCTGTGTGTCAATGGGTCCAGTTCAAGAATTGATGTGACAGTGTTGTCGAGGAACGCACGGTCATGTGAAACGATGAGCGCCGCACCTTGAAAGCGATTGAGCCAGTTCTCTAGCCATTCAAGCATTTCGATATCGAGATGATTGGTGGGTTCGTCAAGTAATAGTGAATGCGGTTCTTCTAACAAAACGCCTGCCAGCATGAGACGAGTCTTTTGTCCGCCGCTGAGGTGGGCGATGGGGGTGTCGAGGGGAAGTTCTGCGAGACCGAGTGGACCGAGTATAGATTCGGGTCGAACGTCGAAGGTCGAAAGTCGAGTGAGGGTGAGGTCGTATTGTTGTTGGATGGTTGAGTTATTTGGGTTGGATGATAAGGCGTGGGCGAGGGATTCGATCTCAGCTTCGAGGTCAGCTTGGGAAACAGGAGTCAGGCTGAGGGTAGATTGAAGCGTTTGTTCGGGGTCGAAGTCCATGCCTTGGGCGAGATATCCAATGCGTAGGTTGGGTCGCGTGGAAGCGACAGTCCCAGAATCGGGTTGTTCGATGCCCGCGAGGATGCGCATGAGCGTGGTCTTGCCGCAGCCGTTGGGACCGATGAGACCGATGCGCTCACGGTTGCTGACGCTGAAGGAGATGTCTTGCAGGATGGGCTGGATGCCGTAGGTTTTGTGGAGGTGATGTGCTGTAAGCATAAGTGACCTGTAGTAGTTAAAAAGAAAACCGAGGGCAAGCCTCGGCTGATAGCGCCAGCATGATGCTGACGCGGATCGTCACAGCGGGTTAGTGCCCTGAAAATTGTTATGGACTACAGGCTATCTGTCATTTCAATCGCTCCTGGTTATTCGGACGCGCAGATTATATCACTGGTTTCTACAGGGCGATTGCATCTAAAGTGGGGTAAAAATGGAACTTATACGGAGGCGACA
>JBDTWO010000155.1:0-11657 GCA_040006635.1 Chloroflexota bacterium | reverse complement strand
CACCTTTTCTATTTTGCAGTATCCATGTAAATCGATTCTGCATAGTACGCAACTCTTCTCCTTCAGCGGACACTCCTTTGAAGGCAACAAATGCGTGGATGATCGCGATATTGTTCTCTGCAATTACTTGAACATCATTTGCTTCAACAATAACCCGTTCGCTGCCTAGTGAACCAAACCAATCTACCACCATTTTTCGCCATGCTTCAACGCCTTTATATGACCATTCGCCCCACATATCGAAAACCACTACATCTTGGTCATATAGCGAAACGAATGTCTCAACATCCTTTGCGTTCACGGCGGCTTTATAGGCGTCTAATACTTGCAAAATTGGCTTTTCAAGTTCGTTCATAATAAATCTCCTTTGCCCAGATTTCCAACACAGTTCAATAAACGTAACTGCATCTTGAACATGCTTTTATTTATCAAGATTTATTGTTCACAGCGAAGCGCCCAACCATATGGTTATCTGCCATTTGAACTCCCAACGGGCCATGGATTTCTCGCACATTTTGTTAGATGTTAGGTTCAATCATCGGCAACCTTTATCGACAGCTCGACGTCCCAAAGAAGCTTTCTCGATTCCATACGATAGTCTGTTAGATAAGCTTCGTACCTGCATGTATACGATTCCACTTCGCCGACAATGAGTGGATCGAATGTGATCCCGTGGTCGGTCGCCCATTTCATGAGAGCCTGATTACCTCGAAGTCCGTTTCCTCTGTAGACCAAAGTAGCGTACCTTCCTTTCGGAAGTGAACCCGGTTTAATGCGTCCCTGGCCAACAATGCCAGAATTTGTCATCAACCCAACCTCAACATCCATAATACTTTTCATATCACAATGGTAATACCTTACAAAGTACGGGCCTTCATCAGAGAGGGAGTTCTCTTTGCTCCACTTCCGCAATTCCTTCAAGGCCTTCGTGACCAAGGCAAACATTCCACCGAAAGGCGTCTCAAAGCGTATTCCGAGATATGGCCTTTCGGGTTTATCAACGATCGATGCGGGTCCTATTATGTTTTCTGCCTTCATACCTATTCTCCTTACGCAGCACAGCTGTCTTTAATATCCTGCCACTTTAACTTCCAGTTGTGATTGCGCCTGCACGCTCGTAATTCACGACAATGACGCCAGTCGAGCCGACGATGCTTTCCGTCACCTTGAACGCTGCCGGGATTGACCCATCGGCAAACAACCGTTTTCCACTGCCCAACGTGATCGGATAGATCATCAGCCAGAACGTATCGACCAAATCATGCTTGATCAGCGTCTGAAGGAGATTGCCACTTCCCCAAACGTTCAGATCCGGTCCCGGCTGTTGCTTGATCCTGGCGACTTTTTCTGCAATCTCGCCGTTTAAAAACACAGACGGCTGCCATGCACTAGTCGTCATGGTATGCGAGGCGACATACTTGGTCGCCGTGTTGACGCCGGGCCATGCATCCGCATGTTGTGGCCAGTACGGCGCCCAAATATCAAAGGTTTTGCGCCCTAACAACAGATCGAACGGCATGTTCATCTGCTTTCTCAATGCCGTTCCAAGAATCTCGTCGGAATATGGACTTATCCACCCGCCATACGCGAAGCCGCCACTGGTATCTTCGTCTGGCCCGCCCGGGGCTTGTATGACACCATCCAGGGAGATATGTTCAAGCACAATAATTTTTCGCATGGGGTTTCTCCTTTATGAAATTGTAGAACGTACGTTCTGTTTCGTCAAGACAGAAATAAACCAAATTCCGAACCTGCCGAAGCCAGCCAACTATGATTTATGCGAAACCATTCCTTACCCACTCCATATAAAAAAACGTCCCGCAAGTATGAAACTTGCGGGACGTCATCTATTAAACTTTATTTACTGACCGTCACCTTCGTCCAATCCACTTTCGGGAAGATGCCCTGCGGCGTTACGACGAGTCCGCTCACTTTACTGCTGAACAGCAAGTTGGCTTTGCCATAATAGAGCGGCAGCCAGCCGACTTCGGTCAACGCGATCGTTTCGGCTTGTTGATACATGGGCAGACGCTTCGGTAGATCGGGTTCGATATCCGCCTGATCGACCAGCTTGTCAAACTCGGCGTTGGAGTAATGTCCGTTATTGTTGCCGACGTCCGTGCGCAGCTGCTGAGAGACAAAGTTCTGCGGATCGGGATAGTCCGCGCCCCAGACGCTGATATAGAAATCCATAGCCGAAGCAGACGTCGGGTCGTTGGCGGTCGCGGTCAAGTCATCATTGAATTTGGAAAGTTCTTCGGTATTGATCTGCACATCCACGCCGAGATTTTCCTTCCACATTTGCTGGAACGCCGCCGCGATCTTGGGGAAGTTCGGGTCTTGATTATTGATCGAGAGCGCGATCTTCGGGAAACCTTTGCCATCCGGGAAGCCTGCATCCGCTAACAGTTGCTTCGCGTCTGCCACATTCATCGCCTGGATGGCAACCGCATCTTTATTGTACCCAGGCATGCCCGGTGGAATGATCGTATCCGCGCGGACAACTGCGCCTTCGAGCACCTTGTTGATCAGCGTATCCTTATCCACGGCTTTGGCAAACGCCTGACGCACCTTCACATCATTGAACGGCGCGCGCGCATTATTGAAGCCAATGTACGCGACAAAGAATTGATTGAACTGCTTGAAATCAGGATTATTCGCCACCGTTGAAATTTGATCGGTGGGGAAATTGTACGTGCCCATGATATCGAGCTGACCGGTCTGATATAACTTGAGCGCCGTCGCCGCATCCTGAATGAACGGCATATCGATCTCGCTCAACTGCGGCTTGCCCAGCCAGTAATTAGGATTCGGCACCAGCGTGATCGACTGGTTATGTTTCCATTCCTTCACCATGAACGGACCCGTGCCATAGGCGGTATCAGTCCAAGTGGTGGGGTTGGCATCCACCGCTTTTTTCGAGACAACGAATGAAGCCGGGAAGGTCAACTGGTATAGGAAATAGACCGCCGGAGTTTGCAGATCGATTTCCAGCGTCTGCGGGTCAATCACTTTCACGCCGCTGATCGTAGCCGCCTTGCCCTCGGTCACATCGGTAGAACCGACGATGTTCGAGAGATAATAACCGGCGTTACCGTTGGCGAAGTC
Organism: Chloroflexota bacterium; assembly: GCA_040006635.1. Classification (GTDB taxonomy): domain Bacteria; phylum Chloroflexota; class Anaerolineae; order Anaerolineales; family Villigracilaceae; genus Defluviilinea. Next base: position 8,549 of record JBDTWO010000155.1, on the reverse strand, counting down.
CTTGCCGAAGGCGCGGTTGAGCGAATACGAAAAATCTTCCGCAGTGACCGGGTCGCCGTTGGCGAACTTCAGTCCCTTGCGGATGTGGAAGATAAACGTCTTACCGCCATCTTTCACGTCCCATGATTCCGCGCCAGCCGGAGCGATGTTGAGGTCGCTATCGAGCCGCACCAAGCCTTCGAACACGAGGCTGATCACACCCACCGATTGTGACGCACCCGCCAGCGGCGGGTCCAGGGCGGGCAACTCATTCACGCCCTCCAAACTCCAGCGTAATACCCCGCCCGTCGAGGCGGCGGTCGTTGGAGCACATGCGGCGAGGGTCATACTTAACGCCGCAATCAAACTGATCGCAATGAACAAACTTTTCTTGCTGAACATAATCTTCCTCCTTGATAGGTTGAAATACAGATGCATTGAACGAACTTCATATCTATTGTAGCGAATTTCGGCGCGCAATACCATCAACAATTTAGAGGCGGTGAGGCACGGATTTGTTACGCACTTTCAAGCGCCTGATCTTGCGATCAACCTCGCCGCGCGCTGACCACTCTCCACTGCACCTTCCATGAAACCTTGAAGCGCCGTGGCATGTTCGCCTGCAAAGAACAAACGCCCGGCCGGTTCGAACAACGTCTGCCAATGCGACAACACTTCACCCGGTGCCAGTGCCATATAGGAGGCGCGTGTGAACGGTTCGTTGTTCCATGCTACTGTGGCAGTGTTCTCGATCATGTCCGATGAGCCGGGAAATATTTTTTCGATGACCGCTACCGCCAACTTGATGCGCTCTTCATCCGATAAAGCGGATAGTCTCACGCCGGGTTCGCCGCCCGTGTACGCTGTGAGGATGCCATGCTCACCCGGCAAATGACTCGTCGCCTCCCAGGTCTGGACGATGGGCTGGTCGGTGGACAAGCGGCCGTTCCACCCCTTAGCCTTCCAGAAGCGCTGACGATATTCGATCAGCACCTTGGTGATCGCGCCATAGGAAATTTCGTTGACCATGCGCTGATGTGCAGTCGGCAGTGACGGATCAAATTCGATCAAACGCGCGGTTGTTAATGGAATCGCCAGGATGGCAAATGCAGATGAGATCGTATGAAATACGTCGCCTTGCTTGTAAGTGACAGAGACACCGTCCGGCTGATTACTAACCGTCGTCACTACAGCATTCATCCGCACATCCGACAACACATCTGCGATACAACGCGCGATCTGGTCATTCCCGCCGCTGACGCGGTACGTCGATTTGTATAAGCCCGGCTTGCTGTAATACATGGCGGCATTGCGCGCCAGATCAAGCAGTGAAAAACGTTCAGGCTCGCAGGTATATTCGGAGCGGATGTGATCTATGAAAGCCTGACGTCCCAAGGGATGCACTGCGCTTTGTGCCTCGATCCAATCTGCAGAAGATTTTTTATCCAACTCTTCTGCATGGGGTGCCGATTCGGGATGCATGGGGTCGGGCACTTGTTTCCCCAGTTCTGCCAGCGCGACCCACATTTTTTCAAATTCACCATCCAGGTCAAAGCCCCACACAGAAGGATCATGTCCCAGCCCCGCTTTACCTTCGTAAGCGCCCCAATCGTCAGTTTGTCCGCGCCAACTGCCGACCTCTCCTAACGATAGATTGAACTCTTTCACATAAGCCAGCATGCGCGCGTGCTGTTGATCGATGAATTCACCGCCACCCTCGGCGACCAGTCCATTCGAAAATTTGCGGACTGAAAATACGCGTCCGCCCACGCGTTCGCGTGCCTCCAACACCGTGACCTTCCAACCCGCGCGATGCAGATCATATGCGGCAGATAGTCCCGCCAACCCCGCGCCGATAATCGTAACTGTCCGATTGTTCAACGACATAACTATTCAATACTCCTGGACTATCGAATTGAAAAATCCCGAAGGGATGACATGCTTTTTATGTCATCCCTTCGGGATTAGAACGCAAGATGCTCTTTGATCTACAATCGTTTCACCCCTACGGGGTTATCCACTTCTTCGTAAAAATTCTCTGATCGAAATCGAAGCCGCCGCGCCTTCACCTACCGCCGAAGCGACTTGTTTCGTACTTCCATGACGCGCATCGCCTGCGGCAAATAGACCCGGCACACTCATCTCGAACGGTAGCGGTTCCATGCTAGCAGCAGTCTTATGTTTCAAGTCATGACCGGTCAAGATAAAGCCGTATTGATCCAGCACAGCATAATCTTTTAGAAAATCAGTATTCGGCGTTTGACCAATAAAGATGAAGGCGGCGGCGGGATGAACCTCTTCCGGCTTATCGCTGTCCTTGTAGTGGTACTTGATCGTCTTGAGTTTTGAATCCTGCCCTTCAAACGCATCCACCACCACGTTATATTTCACTTCCACTTTGGAACCCGGCTCATTGACCTTGTCAATTGCGAACTGGCTGGCAGTGAGCTTATCACCGCGCACAAGCAGAGTCACCTTGTCGGCGAAGTTGGTGAGATGCAAGCCTTCTTCGACAGCCGAGTTTCCGCCACCGATCACAACAATCTCTTGCGCACCCTTATAGAACGGACCATCGCACGTGGCACAAAAGTGAATGCCTGCGCCGATGAAATCATCTTCGCCCGGCACCTCTAGCCGTTTATACGATGCCCCGGTAGCGATCAACAACACTTGCGAATGATAGTGTTTGCCATCCGACGTATAGACTTCGTGATAGCCTTCTTCCATTTCGAGTCGTTCAACATCCACGGCTTGTAAAATTTCCACACCGAAACGTTTGGCTTGTTTCACAACACGCTCGGAGAATTCCTGTCCGCTGATGCCTTCGGGGAAGCCGGGGAAGTTATCGAGTCCGACCGTGATGCCAGCCTGTCCGCCAAGACCAGAGCGTTCGATCAAGAGACAATCGGCGCCTTCGCGCGAAGCGTAAATGGCGGCGGTCAGACCTGCGGGTCCGCCACCGATGATGATCAAGTCGTAATACGTCTTCTTGGCTTCGGTCTTGAGTCCAAGTTTTTTGGCGAGTTCGGCATTGGATGGCTCAACGAGGAACGAGTCATCTTCAAATACAACGGTTGGTATGATGCGCTTGCCGTTGTTGCGGTGCAGCACATATGCCTCAGCCTCCTTATCCTGTTCGATATCCACCCAGCGGAATGGGATGAACTGCTCGCCCAGAAATTTTTTCGAGCGCCGGCAATCGGGACACCAATATGCGCCATAGATAGTGACTTTGGGATCGGTCATGTTTATCTCCTTTTGTTTTCTGCACGTATTGACGAGCATTATGTATGATTAATCTCCTCCCTGAACTCGTTAATTCTTTCGTAAGCTTTTACGATAACGGATGCCACCGAAAAGATAGAACCATGGCAATGATCGCGAGCAATACAGCAAAGGCTGTGAAGAACGCGCTGATCTCGGTCTGCTGTTTGGTCACCACCAGGAACGCAGGCAGTTTTTGAAATACACTGTTCAACTCATTTGCACTGGAGGCGGCATAATACGTTCCGCCGGTCATTTTGGCAATGGAAGTTAACGTGTCCTCATCAATACCTCTTCGAAAACCTCCGCCTCCGCCGCCAAATGGACCGAGCCCACCGCCGCCAAATTGATCATTCTGTTGAAATTGATCGCCGCAATTCATGGGGGATGAAGGGCTGGTGGTGCCGAACCCGATCGTATACACGCGAATCCCACGATCAGAAGCCTGGATTGCCGCGCTGAGCGGACTGGGTCCCGCATTGCTGGCACCATCTGTCAGCAAGATAATGATGTGCGGGGCATATTCACCTTTAGGCACAGGCGTGACCGCGCCTTCGGGAAGATTGCCGGTATCGCCCGGCGCAATGGCAGGGTCGATCTCCGAGATCGCATCCAAAGACCGCAGGATCGCGCTGCCAATGGCGGTGCGGCGCGCAGTCGTCAGGTTGTTGATGGCATTCTCCAGCAAGCTGCGATCATTGGTGGGCGGCTGCACCAATTCGGCAAAACCTGCAAACGCAACGATACCGATGCGTTGACCGCTTTCCTGTTTTTGGACGAACACCAAAGCCGCAGACTTGGCAGCTTCCAAACGATTTGGCTCAATGTCCGTTGAACACATACTGCGCGAGACATCCATTGCCAAAATGATCGTGGCGCGGTTGGAAGGGACTGACACCATCGCAACCGGTCTTGCCAGTGCGAACACCAAACTTGCCAGGGCAAACAGGAATAATATAAATGGCAAATGTCTCCGCAGCCAGGATTGATGGGACAGCGCTTCGCGCACCAACGAGAGGCTTGAATAGCGGATCGCAAAGCGTCTTCTACGCCGTAACAGCAGAACATATACCGCGATGATCAGCGGGACCAACAATAACAAATACAGAAATGCGGACCACTGGAAACTCATGGCACACGTCCAAACCACAGGAGCGACAACGCGCCTGCAATCAAAAAGAGCAGGATGCCCGCCCCGGCGAATAAAGAAGTCACTTCGATATCTTCGGTCCTGACCGAGAGTTTCGGTTTCAGGTCACGATAGATGCGCAGCAAGTCCGTTTCATTGGCGGCTTTGTAATAGACGCCGCCGGTGGTGCTGGAAATATTTTGCAACAAGCCTTCATCCAACTTTGAAACAACGGTGAAGCCATCGACTTTGAGCGTGGTGCCTTCCGTACTACCGATGCCGATGGTATAGATACGCACGCCCAGATCGACAGCGAGATCCGCTGCGGCTGTGGGATCCGGGTTCTGGTTGTTCTCGCCATCACTCAGCAGAACAATGACCGAAGATGGGTACCAGCCGGTTGGCGCTGAAGCAGGCGTCGGTGAAGTGGGAGCCGAGGCGCTCGTCGCATTCAAGAATGGCGGATCGCCCGCATTGACCACGATCGTATTCAGCGAGACCAAAATCCCATTGCCCAACGAAGTGCCACGGCGCGGCACCAGGCGATAGATCGTCTCGAATGTTTTTTGGCGGTCGGCGGTCGGCGGCTGGATCGAAAGCCCGCCATCGCTAAACGCCACGACCCCGATCAAGACATTCGAGGGCTGCTTTTTCACGAACTCGGTGGCGGCGGCTTTGGCGGCTTCCATACGCGTGGGCTTGAGATCGTCCGCCGCCATACTGCCAGAGACATCGAAGGTCAGGATGACCGTGCTTTCAAGTTTCGGCAGGCTCACCTTTGCCTGCGGACGCGCAACGGATACAAGTAGAACAGTAATCGCGATCAGAAAAATAGACGCAGGCACATGCCGCCGCAAACCGACAGCGTTTTTGTTGGAGGTATTTATCAAACCCATACTGCCATAACGCGCAGCAAGATCGCGCCGCTGACGTTGTGATCTGAAATACAACCACAGCAGCAACGGGACAATCAATAACGAGTAAAGTAGTGAAGACCAAATGAATGACATAGAATTATTTTTTATTAACCACAAAGGGCACAATGTACACAAAGGTTGGTTAAGTAATGATTATGATTCTTTCTTACGAACTTCACGAAAAATGGCACAAAAGAAATCATCACGTTGCGCAATGCATAAAAACTTCGTGACCTTTGTGTCCTTCGTGTTTAAAAATTACCTGCGAACCTGCTGTCTCCGTTTCGCCAAACGGACGATCTCATGCACCAGATCAGCATCCGTCGAGAGCGACACCACGTCTACACCCGCGCGCTTGAAAGTCGTCTTCAGAGCCTGTTCACGCTTCTGCGCGGCATCTGCAAAACGTTGGCGAAATTTTTTATCGTGCGTATCCACATACAACTGCTCGCCGGTCTCGGCATCTTCCAACACCACCATGCCCATATCCGGCAGATCCACTTCGCGCGGATCAACCAAACGGATCGCCAGCACTTCATGGCGTTGCGCCAGCAAACTCAAAGGCTTCTCCCAGCCTGGCTCACTGATGAAATCTGAAATCACAAACACCAACGAACGCCGCTTGATCGAATTCAACGCGCCGTTCAAAAACGATTTGAGATTCGTCGGCGGGATATTGGACAAACGCGGCTGTTTGAGCATATCGTTGACGAGTCGCAGAACCTGCAGCCGCCCGCCTCTTGCCGGGACTGTGTGCTGAAGCTTGTTCCCAAACATCATCGCCCCGACGCGATTCCCATGCCGGGTCAACAAGCGCGAGAGCACCGTCACGAAATCAACAAGCATCGTGCGCTTCTCAACCTGCGTTTGCATGGTCCCAAAATCAACCGAGGGACTCATATCCAACAGGAACCAGGCTGTGATGTCGCGGTCTTCGTGATACTGCCGCACGTACGGCGTATCCATACGCGCGGTGACGTTCCAATCGATGTAGCGGATATCATCTTCAGGCTGATACTCGCGCAGATCGGCAAAGTCCACGCCGAAGCCGTAGAACAATGAACGGTAGTCGCCCTGCAACAGACCGTCCAACCGGCGCACGACGTTCCAGTCGAGGCGCAGGAGAATGCGCTCAGGCGTTGCTGCGGACGTCGCTATGCTCATGTAATGGCACCACAGGAACCGGGATACGATCCAAAATTTTCGCGATGATATCGTCACCGGTCACATTATCAGAAAGCGCTTCATATGAAAGGACAACGCGATGCCGCATCACATCCAGCGCCATGTCGAGCACATCTTGCGGCAGTGCATAATTCCGTCCGCGCACAAAAGCCAGCGCGCGCCCGGTCAGGATCAAGTTGATCGAAGCCCGCGGACTCGCTCCGAACATGATGTAATTCTGCAATTCACTCAGTCCAACTTCTTTGGGATTACGCGTGGCGCTCACCAACTTCACCGCATATTCCATCAGTGCCGGGTCGACATAAACCTTGTCCACTTCTTTTTGTAATGCCAGCAATTCATCAGTGGTCAATATTTTTTGAACGGCTTGCAACGCGCCGGTCATTCTTTCCACGATCACGAACTCTTCCGTTGAGGTGGGATACCCCACCAACACCTTCAACATAAAACGATCCACCTGCGCTTCGGGCAAAGCATACGTGCCTTCAGTCTCGATGGGGTTTTGCGTCGCCAATACCAAAAACGGACTCGGCACTTTATGTGTCTCACGCCCGATCGTGACTTGTTTTTCCTGCATCACTTCGAGCAATGCGCTTTGCACCTTGGCAGGCGCGCGATTGATCTCATCTGCCAATAAAAGATTCGTGAACACCGGTCCGAGTGACGTATCGAACTTGCCGGTCTTTTGGTTATAGATGCGCGTCCCGATCAGGTCGGCTGGAACAAGGTCCGGCGTGAACTGGATGCGCTTAAAGTCCCCGCCAATTGATTCGGCAAGCGTCTTGATCGCCATCGTCTTCGCCAAGCCCGGCACACCTTCCACCAGGATATGTCCGCGTGCCAACAACGCCACGATCATCCGCTCCAAAAGATGGTCCTGCCCTACGATCACCTTCTTCACTTCATATAAAACTTTCTCCATCGGTGTCCGGTTTTCAGAGTTTTTCATTTGTGCCATAGATTATCTCCTCTTAATATGACGGCAGTCCCACGCCGCTCGCAGCCGTTGTGATCGGCACTGCAAACGCAATGCCCACAAAAAAGTTTTCACTGGTCGGGTTCACAAGCCCGGTCACAATTCCCACCACCTGACCATACCGGTTCAACAACGGTCCACCCGAATTGCCGGGGTTCACCGCCGCATCGATCTGGATCAAGCCCTTCAATTCAATTTTGCTGGTCTTCGGCTGGAACGTGCGATCAAAGCCCGAGACCACACCTGCACTCATCGAACTATATAATCCAAAAGGATTCCCCACCACATACGCCTCATCACCCACCTGCAAGGCACCCGGGTTCCCCAACGTGGCTGGCACAAACAGTTGCGGCAGTTGCGAGGCATTCAAAACCGCAATATCCATTTCAGGCTGTGCCGAAGCGACACGTCCTTCTGCATGAGTACCATCGGCAAAGATGATTAAAATCTTTGTCGCGCCATCCACCACATGCAGGCTCGTCAAAATATCGCCCGCATCATCGATGATGACACCGCTTCCCAACCCCCGCCCGCCGCCCTTCAATTCCACCTCGATCAAAATCAACGACGGTTGAATGATCTTATACACATCCGTCGAATACGCCGGGCGCGGTGTAGCAGACGCCATTGCATTGGCAATCGCAACATTCACTTCACTTTGGGTTATATGATTTGCAGGGAAAAGGAAATTATAGAGAAACAAAGCCAGCAACGCCGCCAGCACACCCGACGCGAAGGGAAACGCCCGCTTAATACGTTCACGCCAAAGACTAAACTTCGAAACAGATGGTTCGCTCATCGCCTTCCATTCTGATAATGGTATGTAGACGCAACAACAGAGAGAATACTTACAGCGGATATAAATCCGCTTCGCTCATAGCCGAAACCTGTCCCCGTCCGAACAACCTTGGTCTGCCTATAAGCGGATCTAGCGAACAGATGGCTCCGCAAATCGGATAAACGGATCGTTGGAACGGATAGCGGGCATATCCGTTACCGCCCACGCAAAGCATCCGTTACACAGTCCGTTTACAAAATATCCACCAGCGCCCGCAGCCCCAGCAAGTATGACCTCCACCCAAAGCCTGAGATTTTCCCC
>JBDTWO010000154.1:0-11754 GCA_040006635.1 Chloroflexota bacterium | reverse complement strand
TGATCTGTAATATTCTGGTGTTTGTGCCGGTGAAATATCTGTACCCGACCCGCAACACACGTTTGCGCCGTTTCACGCTTGGGTTTACTTACCTTTACGGCGCGATCGGTGTTTGGGGACTTTTGCAATATCCAGATGTGCCGGAGTGGGTCGCACCAGTTTCGTTTGTCTATGTGGCGTATTACGCGGCGTTGAGTTTTTTTCCAAACCTCGGCGTAGCGAAATCTGCTTAGCACGAATGTACGTTGACAAAGTGTCCGTAGTGACGGACGAAATCTATAGCGCAATGGCATTGTTGGTCCCTCAGTTGGGCGCCCATAAGGTGGTTCCCACCCGAGCAGAATTGGATGCCTTGGTTCGATCAGAAGCATCCACGTTGTTGATCGTGCGCTATCCTGATGAAAATGGTGGGACCGTGGGTATGTTGACTCTGACGGTCTACCGTGTCCCAACGGGGATTCGTTCCATCGTAGAAGATGTGATCGTGGATGAAAAAATGCGGCGGCTTGGAATTGCGGAGGCGTTGATGCGGCGTGCCATTGATCTGGCACGTGAAGCAGGCGCAGGCGGGGTGGCGCTTACATCCAACCCGACGCGTGAGGCGGCAAACAAGTTGTATCAAGCGCTGGGGTTCGAGAAGCGGGAAACGAACGCTTACTTTTATAAACTCAAATAAAAAACTGGACAGGATTTTCCTGCCCAGTTTTGCATTAAGGATCGCGCAAATTACTTTTGCGAAATTGAATCCTTCAGATTCACAACGCCGTGATAAATTCAATGGCTTGTGGAATGATCTCGATGCTGAGTGCCTGACCTTCTTTACACAGAGTTTCGCCATCGCAATGTGCGGGGAGAGATTCTTTCAGGGCAGTGATCGTGACTTTGCGAGCGCGCCCCGTAGTGATTTCAGGTTGAGTTGCCTGCGTCCCGTTCATAAAGGTAGGCAGGAGCTGCAGAATGCGGAATTTCCCGGCTGTTCCAGCGATGCAGAGGTCGAAAGTGCCATCATGTGGAATCCCATGGGGAGCCATGAAGAAGCCGCCACCCATACGCTGTCCGTTCATGATCGAGACCATCAGTGTATCTTGCTCAAGTACTTTGTCATCGTATTCGATTCGAACTCTTGGGGCTTTGTAGTAGATAAAGATCGTTTCGAGTGCGGCAATTAGATATGCCAACAAACCGCGAGTCCAACGGATGTTCTCAGCGACAAATCCCGTTGCGGCGTCGAAGCCGATCCCCACACCGTTGCCGAAGTAACGACCATTTGGATAATCGCCGCCGGTGACCTTGCCAATATCCATCCAGCGCCGTTCGTTCTTTGCGAGTAGAGTGATACTTTCCTCAAGGTTTCCACGCACATTCATTCCATAGGCGAGATCGTTGCCTGTTCCCACCGGCAGGATGCCCATGGCTGTGTGATTGAAGCCTGCCTCGCGCGCTTTCATGAGTCCGTTAAGCGCTTCATTGGCTGTGCCATCTCCGCTGGCAATGATGACAGCATCATATTTTTCGCGTGCCGCTTTTTCTGCCAATTCCACGGCATGCCAGGGACGCTCTGTAAGCGCCAGATCATAATCAAGTTTGTTTGACTTAAACAACGTTTCGATTTGGGGAATGGCTTTTTCTGCAAATCCCCGCCCTGACGTTGGATTGACGATCGCTAGGTATTTCATCCATAAGCTCCCGAAAGTAGATTGGGGCGAGTTTATCACAAATCGAAAAAAGAACCATCGTAAATGGATGGCTATGGTTTGAATTTCAAAAACAGGTTGTATTGAATCCTCAGTTTTGAACTGCGCGAGAGGCAAACTCAGGTTTTGCAGAATTAATAGACTTTATCGGTAATAAGAAAAGAGTCAATTTTGGACGCTGACAAACGCTGACTTTCGCTGATTCAAAAAGAAAAATCTGCGTTTTCTGCGTGAATCAGCGTCCCAATTTAATTTCCGATAAACTCTATTATATAAAAAAGGCAGGCTTGCCAAGCCTGCCTTTTTTGCATTCGAAACAAAGGGTTACTTTTCTTTGTCTCTATTCTTGTCTTTGTTTCCATTTTCGTTATTACCCTTATCTTTGTTCTTATCTTTATTTCCATTGTCGTGATTGTTGCCGTTGTCTTTATCTTTGTGGGACATGATAATGCCAAGCGTGCCTTTCTTTTCCCCGTCCAAAATCGCCTTGCGGAATTCGCCCCAATTCTTGGGAGTTGTGCCGTCCTCAAGGGTAAACGCACTATAGTTACCGGTTTGTTTTGCCAGGAGGATCGCCAGGAAGGTCTCAGAATTGCCTTTAAGTTTTTGGGTCAGCCACAAAGCCTGGACAATCACGCCAAAGCCCGCGCCATCGTTATGTGCCGCCATGATCGTTTCATAGTCAGTGATATCACCGAAGAATGTAGCCAATGCATCGCCGACGGGGTGTCGATTCGCTTCCTCGTCTGAGATGACAGTTTCCGGGTCGATCTGAAGCGTTATTCCCAGTGCGTCCGGGTTAATGACCGGCATGCCACTTACGTCAGTGATGATCAATCCCAGCGCTTCGGCTGTATCCAGACTGAGGCGAACGGTTTGAGATTTGTGCTTGTCCAATATTGTGACAAGCACCGTCGTTATTGTTGTATTAGTATCGGTTTCGAGAGTAAGGGTCTGGACTGTCCCCGATAGCGACGTAGTTCCATAGCCTGGCGCGGCGAAAACTGCTCCAACTTGTGCAAGTAGTACCGCAACAGACAGAATGAACGCGATAAGAATCTTGGGTGCCTTCATGATTTTGCGCTCCTGTTTACACCTTCATTCTACAGATTCTGTCAGCCGTTTGCCACGGTTTGGTATTAAAGCGGCATGCCAATCTCGCAAGGTGTGTTTGTACTATTCTACACTTTTCGTCAAGCTTTTTTCGTTATTTGTAACATTTTCGTAGGCACCGCGATATGCAGGGGGCAAAAGCTCTGCCAGCCTGATCATCATCTCATCCGCGATCTGCTGGCGGACTTCACGCGTGACCTTCACGCCCTCCAGGTTTAATTGAAACGGTTCGCCCACACGGACGTGGAAATCGGTGCGCTTGAAGCGTGCTAGATTCTTTAGAAAATTTTCGCCGCCCCAATGCGCGAGCGGTAAAAGGGTCGCGCCTGAATGGGTGGCAAGCATCACTGCGCCGGGATGGGCGCGTTTAAGTTTGCCGGTTTTATTGCGTGTGCCTTCGGGTGCAATCCCAAAAATGAATCCAGCCTCAAGCGCTTTGATCGCCTTCCGCAAAGCAGACGTATCACCCTCGCCGCGCCTGACGGGGATCAGCCCCCATAAATTGAACAGCCAGTTCAGAAAGGCATTGTCCCATGATTCCATTTTTGCCCAGCCGGTGATCCGGCGTGGTTGGAGTAACCCGAAGAACACTGCCACTTCCAGTTGGCCTGTGTGATTGGAGATCACGATCAATGGTCCGTGTGCCGGCATTTTGTAGATATCGGGTGCGTCGATGCGGCAAAGAATACTTGTCCCAACTTTTACAATGAATGCGACGATTTTATAGAGCATGTTTATTTCTCACCTTTGATGAATTCGCGCAAAAGTTTATCATGGATTTTGGGGGCGCGCTGTGCGATAGTCTTCTGGTGTGTCCAAATCCGCAAGAATGCTCGGTGTATCCATTTCTACATACTGGATATCATTTGCATGGGCGTTGAGAAAATCACGCGGGGTTTGGGTTGAATTTATTTCGATCAATTCATTCCACAATGTGCGTGCCACCAGCCATGGATGACCTCTCCGCATTTGGAAACTCGGGACGACTAGCGGACTCTGCGTTTGCCAATACGCCTCGCACAACAAGCGCACGCTTCTCTCTTGGATTTGAGGCTGGTCGCCTAATCCGATCATCGCCGCCCCGATTCTTTCTTCTGTCAGATTTCGCAACCCGCATTGGATTGAGGAAAGCATGTCGCCTTCGATGTGTTTGTCGTTATATGCACTTCGAACCGGGTATTTGTTTTGACATTCTCGAATGACAGCTTCCACTTGTTCGCGTACTCCGCCGGTAACAACTAGAATATCCTCAATCCCGGCGTTAGCAAACACAGAGATTACATGTTCAATGATCGTAATGTCGCCCCAAGGCAATAGCATCTTGGGTTTTCCCATACGTTTGGATTGACCTGCAGCAAGGATGATAGCGGTAATCATCCCGCACGCTCCGTATACGAATGAATCAAAGCGTGCGGGATCATAGGGTTTCATCTGAGATCAAGCGTTGATAATGCTCAGGCGTATCCACATCCAACAACATACGGTCATCGTGCCATGGTAAATATTCCACGTGATACTTATGGAAGATCGCCCGCCCGCCGACATCACCTGCGATGTTCATGAGGTCATCAAATGTTACGCGGTCAAACAAAGCTGGATTTGCACGCTGGTCCAACACCAGCGGTGCAATTATTGGATAAAGTCCCTCAGCATGTTTCTCAACTAACGCTTGAATTATCGATGTCGTGATCTGCGGCTGGTCGGCAAGTAGAAAAATAGCTCCTCCGATCCCATCTCCCAGCGGGAGATGGGCAGAGGTGAGGGCGTTGATCCCAGCTTTGATCGAGCTACCCTGTCCGCTTTGCCATTCATCATTTTTCACTATGACCACATTCAAGTCTTTGACCGCCGCTTCCACTTGCTCGCTGTTTGCACCCGTCACCACAACTACAGGTGCAAGACCCGCCTCTAAAGCTGTCTGTGCCACCGCGCGGACAAAAGGTTGACCCTTCCAGTCCAGTAATTGTTTTGGTTTTCCGAATCGTGTAGAACCTCCTGCCGCGAGAATAATTCCTGCAATAGCCTCATGCACTGCAAAGACACTTTCCTGCGCCAGACTTGAAACAATAACGGAATGATAATTTGACAACAAAGGCTTAGTTATCCCGTGCGCGATAGATTGAAGTTCAGCTGTATCTGCTTGGTTGAGCAGGATACATTTTCTTGCGTTCGGTGGAATATTTTTGAGTCCGCCTTCTTTATGTGTGATCACTTGCAATAACGCATCAGGTGTGATTGCCTCATCCATCTTCAAACTACTTAGTCTGGCGAATATCTCAGCTCGATGCACAACCGAATCACTAAGCGGTTTGCCGATCCCTGTAAGCCCAACGACTTGCACAACTTGATCAACAAAAGTAGGGATGGGTGGCTCGTGTTCCGCCCATGCCTTTAAAGGCTTTTGCCGCGAGCCATCCGCTTCGATCAATAAGGGAAGTGTGTGTCTTTTGCAAAAAGCATTCAACCAGTCAAGCATGTCTGCTTCAAGCGGGGTGGTTCTCCCGCTAACGAAATCTCCCGTGATCAGTGTGACGTCTGAAAGATTGTTTTCCAGATCATGTAAGTCATCCGTAGACAATGCCGTGATATGCTGGTCTGCAAGCGCTGTTTGCCATGCGCCGAGATGTGAGGATGCAGACACGATCACAGGCGTTTCCTTAGCCATCTCACGTGCTAGTTGAAACAGCGTGGTTGTTTTCCCGCCTGCACCGATGAACGCAACACATGCAGAATTGGTAACTCGTAATGCCTGCTTAAGAGAAATCAGCATGCTTGGATTATACATCTTCAATCCACTACATCTCTAAGGTATAATATCTTCGCCGCGTAAACAAAACGCGAGTGACAATCAACTAAGGCATCGGAATGGCAAGCGACTCCCTCACCTCACCTGAATACTGGAACGAACTTCAAATCAATCGGCAAGATGTCGAATATCTGCATACATATCTCTTTGAACAGGAAACACCGTTAACCACGCGTGAATTGGTGACGGTCTTTGTAAATGAGCGTATTCGTGTTGAACGCCTTGCTGAACAAAAGCGTCGTCAGGCAGGCGGTAAGACTTATTTCCCCAAAGAGTCTTATCAAACTGGCGATGATATCGTACTCCCTGCATTAAATTGGAAACACGGCAAGATACTCGCCGTCCGTGCGGGACAAAACCCTGAGATCGGCACGTTTGACGTATTAACTGTCCAATTGGATGATGCCTCAGAAGAGCGACTCTTCGCTTCGAATCTTGCGCTTCATGCGCTCAACGAGAAGCCTGTTTCTACAGAAGAAGCTGGGGTCGAAGCTGACGTTATTCTCGCTGAGCACGGATCTGCGCTTGAAAAGAAAATTGAAGCTCAATTCCGATCTGATGATGAACTGGTGCGGATCGCCGGTCGCTGGTTCCCGCGCGCCTTGCTGATCGACGTCAATGTAGGACATCTCAATTTGGCAGAAGCAGTTTTGGACATGTCCGGCGGCGAACCGTTGACCACATCCGCGTTACTTAAGGATGTGGCGATGCCAGAAGGGGTTAATCCCAAATTGGCAGAGTTCTCCTTGAACTATGCTTTGCAAGATGATAAACGCTTCGACGAAGTGGGTCCGGCTGGACAGGTGTTGTGGTGCTTGTATCGATTAGAGCCAGACGCAGTACGTGAAGTCCCTTCGTTTTTGCGTTATTCAGATATTGAGCATGATCGCGGCCTGCTTGATACACAAATGATCGCGCTTGAAAATCAAATCGACGATGAATTGAGTTTGTTTAATGGTGCTGGCAGTGGGGGCATAAAAGAAGTAACTGTTTCATTGATCTATCCGCACTTGCGCGCTGGTACTTTGCCGCTTTCACCGCGTGTGCGTGCTTTGTTCCCGACTGCGTACGAATCGCCGCGTGTGCGTTTTACTCTCGTAGATGGTAAGACCAAGCAGAAGATGCCGGGTTGGGTGGTGCTTGATGATGGATATGTGTATGGTTTGCGTGACTGGTATAAATCACACGATCTGATGCCTGGTAGTTTGGTCAGTATTCGTCGTGGAGAAGTTCCCGGTGAAGTGATCATAGAAGCTAAAAATTATCGCGCCACCAAGGATTGGGTGCGGACCGTGATCGTCGGTGCGGATGGCGGTATCGTGTTTGCGATGTTGAAGCAGTCTATTTCAGCTGAGTTCAATGACCGCATGGTATTTGCGATCCCGTCGCTTGAGGCTGTTGATCAACTCTGGACGCAGGGTTCAAAGAAACCGTTTGACCAATTGGTTGTGACGATGATTCGTGAACTCTCCAAACTAACGCCTCAGGGTCACGTACATGCGCAGGAGTTGTATTCTGCGATCAATATTGTGAGACGAGTTCCTCCGGCGCCGTTGTTTGCGTTGTTGGCGAGTACCCCAGAGATTACGCATGTTGGTGATCTGCATTTTCGTTTGAGTGAGTAGGAGAGAGACATATTATGGAAGGCAAACGTCCCAGCCTTGTTAAACCCAGTGTAAATACGCCGTTCCATGTGGATTTTGTATGGTGGCAGAAAAATGAACGTGATTGGCACGTCTATTTGCGTACCCTTTTGTGCCCCGAACACCAGGAAGCTTTTGCAAATATGGAAGAAGGTCAGACGATCGATTGGATTGACCCGGTAACCGCTGAAGTGAAGCCCGTCGAAGGCGTGCAGAACACCTTAATGATGCATTGCGTAAAACAGCCGGGGTTCCTTACGGCGCAAACTGCCTTGGTAGAAGCAGTCTTCCGACTCTTTCTCACGAACGGCAACATGCCGATGTCTGCCAGTGATCTTGGCGCGAAGTTGAACCGTCCGGCTGAAACAATTTTACGGACCCTAGTGGGCGCGCGCGTGTATAAAGGGATTAGACCTTATTCTGCTTGATTTTCATGATTAAAGGGGGCATAGTGATTTGCCTTCTTGATGAGGACGTAATACAATAGCGTTAACTGCTCCTGTAGCTCAATGGATAGAGCGCCAGCCTTCTAAGCTGTGGGTTGTGGGTTCGAGTCCCGCCAGGGGCGCAGTTTTGCCTGAGACATTTATCGTTTGAGTGCAAGAATTAGCAGGAGTAAGCCCATGCCTACGATTGTCCGTAGATCAATTCCAACCATTATCGAAACTCGCCGTGAGATTTTCCATACGGTTAGCTGGCAGGTCCGTTCGAGCGGCTGGAGTCCGCCGACGGATGTGTATGAGACTGAAGTCAACTTCATTGTGCGTGTGGAAGTTGCCGGGATGAAGGATGCGGATTTTGAGGTGGCGATCGAGAACAATATGTTGATGATCAGTGGGAATCGTTCTGACCCGAATGAACGCCGCGCTTACCATCAGATGGAAATTCGATTTGGGAAATTTGAAATCGCGGTGGAAATACCGGTTCCAGTTGAGATCGAAAGATCGGTTGCTGAATATAAGGATGGATTCCTCATGGTTCAACTCCCGAAGGCAAGCCCAAAACATATCGAGGTGGAATAAACTTATGCCTGCATCCCGCTGGCACTCCAATATCAATGACCTTTTTCGATGGATCGGTGAGGAAGACAGCGAACTGATATCCATGATGATGTCTTCGATGTTTTCAAGCCCGAATCAAAACGGATCAATCTCCTCCGACTCTGATTCTTCTCAGAATTCCAGTCCAACAAAATATCCGGATGTATTGCCGATCTTGCCGCTGCGCGGGGTGGTGGTGTACCCGCAGACTGCCGTGCCGTTGACGGTGGGGCAACCGCGCTCGATCCGCCTGGTGGACGAAGTGGTCGGCGGCGATAAGCTGGTTGGCTTGATCGCTTCCAGAAATCCAGAACTTGAATCTCCCGGACCTGCGGATCTGTATCAGGTCGGGACGATTGCTACTGTCCATCGTTTATTACGCGCCCCTGACGGCACCATCCGGTTGCTGGTGCAAGGCATGGAGCGTTTCCGGGTGGGCGAGTTTGTTGGCGAGGAACCCTATCTCCGCGCGAAGATCGAGCTTGCACCCGAACTGATCGAGCAGGGACTTGAGATCGATGCGCTCGCACGCAATGCGCGTGACCAATTTCAGCAGATCACGCAAATGATCCCATCATTTCCCGAGGAGTTGGCGGGGTCCATTACTTCTGTGGAAGACCCGTTACAGACTGCGTATACGATCGCTAATTTTCAGCGCATGGACTTGAAGGATTCGCAGGAAATTCTGACACTTGATTCGGTATCAGAGAAACTCAAGAAGCTGATCGGGCTACTGGTCCGTGAAGCGGAAGTGTTGCAGATCGGGCAGAAGATCCAGAACGAAGCGCGCGGCGAGATCGAAAAAGTACAGCGTGAGTATTTTCTGCGCGAGCAGATGAAAGCCATTCAAAAAGAGCTCGGCGATAAAGACGAGCAAGCCGTGGAGATGGAGGAGTTTCGCCAAAAGATCGAAGAGGCGAAAATGCCCGAGGAAGCCGCGAAGCAGGCTAAAAGGGAGTTGGAGCGCTTGTCGCATTTGCCCACAGCCGCGGCGGAATATGGCGTCATCCGCACGTATCTCGATTGGCTGGTTTCCATCCCGTGGTCAAAAGGCACGGACGATAATCTGAATATCAGTCACGCCCGCAAAATATTAGATAAAGACCATTATGGTTTGGAAGATGTCAAGGAGCGTATTCTTGAATTTCTTGCCATTCGCAAACTGCGCCTGGACCGTAAGAACGATAAGAAAAAAGTTTCTGATGATCTGATCCGCCGTGATCGCGAGGGTGTGATTTTGTGCTTTGTGGGACCGCCCGGCGTAGGTAAAACATCCTTGGGTCAATCCATTGCACGCGCCATGGACCGCAAGTTCGTGCGCGCCTCATTGGGCGGTGTCCGTGATGAAGCGGAAATCCGTGGACATCGTCGCACGTATATCGGTTCGATGCCCGGACGCATCTTGCAATCGCTGCGCAGGATCGAATCGAAGAATCCGGTTTTCATGCTCGATGAGATCGACAAACTGACCAATGACTTTCATGGTGACCCCGCCTCGGCGTTATTGGAGGTGCTTGACCCGGAACAGAATGTTGAGTTCCGTGATAACTATCTGGAAGTGGCTTACGATCTTTCGCAAGTGTTCTTCATTACAACGGCAAATACACTTGAGACCGTTCCCGGTCCGTTGCTTGATCGCATGGAGTTAATCTTCCTTTCGGGATACACCGAAAGCGAAAAGATTTCGATCGCGAAGGGCTATTTGATCCCGCGTCAGATTCGCGAGAACAGCCTGCGCGAAAAGGAAGTAACCTTCAACGATGACGCCTTGAAGAAGATCGTCCGCGAATATACACGGGAAGCCGGTGTCCGTAATCTGGAGCGCAAGATCGGTGCGGTGTGTCGCAAGGTCGGTACGAAGATCGCGGAAGGCAAGCTCAAGTCGGCAAAGATCACGCCTGAACTCGTGGAAGAGTACCTGGATCACCCGATCTATTTGCCAGCTGAAGAACTGAACCAGCGCATCTCGATCCCCGGTGTTGTGCCGGGGTTGGCATGGACGCCTTACGGCGGCGATGTATTGTTTGTGGAAGCCACCAGCATGCCGGGCGGCAAGGGCTTTCAGGTGACCGGCTCGATCGGCAATGTGATGAACGAATCGGCGCGCGCGGCTTTGTCTTATGTGCGTTCACGTGCTGAAAAACTTGGGCTGACTGACGAGTTCTTTAGCAAGTCTGATATTCATCTGCACATCCCATCAGGCGCACAACCCAAAGATGGACCGTCTGCGGGCGTCACGATTGCCACGGCGTTGGTTTCGCTCGCCTCCGGGCGCAAGATGAAACCGTTGGTGGGTATGACCGGCGAGATCACATTGCGTGGTCAGGTATTACCGATCGGCGGCGTCAAGGAAAAGGTACTGGCTGGTCATCGCAGCGGCTTGAGAACGATCATTCTCCCCAAACGCAATGAACAGGATCTGGATGATGTGCCAGATGAAGTCAAGAAATCTATGAAGTTCCAGTTTGTGGAAACAGTAGACGAAGCGCTCGACTTTGCGTTAGAACCGGTACATAAATCAAAGAAGACCAAAGCAACACCAAAGAAAAAATCCACTTCAAAGAAGGCTAACCCCAATGCCAAAAGTGCTGCTCGCCGAAGATGACCATACCATGGTGTCGCTCCTCAAAACTCTGCTTACGATGGAAGGCTTTGAGGTGGTTGCGTTGGATGTCAATGCCGATGTCCCATCCGCAGTTCTCAAGGAAAACCCCGATGCGCTCCTCATGGATGTTCATCTTGGCAAACAAAGCGGCATGAATATTGTTCAAGCGATTCGCAAAATACCCGAGTTATCCAATGTGCGTATTGTCATGACCTCTGGTTTAAATGTGAAGGAAGAATGCCTGAAGCATGGCGCCAACTATTTTTTGCTCAAGCCTTTCATGCCTGATGATTTGCTTAAGGTTTTGAAATAGAAACCTGTTGTGGATTTGCCGCCAGTTTCCATTCGCGAATTTCGTTTCCCTGCTGATTATCAGCAAGTCTATCAATTATGGGAATCGATCGAAAAGGGCGTGAGGGTTGGACGTTCTGATACGCTTGCTGAGATCGAAAAGAAAATTTCCCGTGACCCCGATCTGTTTCTGGTTGCTGAGTTTGATGGAACCATCATTGGTTCTGTGATTGGCGGCTTTGATGGTCGCCGCGGCTTGATCTATCATCTGGCGGTTGCTAAAGAATATCGCGGACGCGGCATTGGCTCACGTTTATTAGATGAAGTTGAAGCGCGGCTTCGTGCGAAGGGCTGTCTCAAAAGTTATTTATTGGTCACATCTGATAATGAAGATGTGATGCAGTACTACGAACGGCACGGCTGGTTTCACATGGATGATACTCGCTTGTATGGAAAAAATCTGCAATGACGATTCGATTTGGAATCCTGACTCTCTCTGACCGCTCTGCACGCGGCGAACGTGACGATGCCTCTGGACCGGCGCTCGCGCGTCTCATCGAAG
>JBDTWO010000153.1:0-11996 GCA_040006635.1 Chloroflexota bacterium | reverse complement strand
GGTGTATCCGGCAAAGAAAAGATCGGGGTGTCCTTCAAGTTCGTTATGCAATTTTTCTGCCAAAGCATGCGCCTCAGACAACTGCATTTCCATGGTTTCCTTATCATCGCGATGGACGGCGCGGATGGCAAGCGAGCAGGCGCGCGTCAGTTGACGTGCCTGGGCGAGCGCCTGGTCACGCTTGGCGGTGCGGAGATCGAATTTTTGGCGGATCTGGTCGGCGATCTTTTCAAGCTTATGCATAAGGGGAGCCTGCGCTTTCGTGGTTATTCTTTGGGTGGTTCGGGTGGTGGTTGAAAAGGTTTGAAGAGATTATCTGCGAGGGTGTTGGCATTGGGCACGTGGATCTCGCCGAGCGCGGCTTCGTAGCGGGCGAGGTTTTCCTTCAAGGCACGCAGAAGCAATTTGGCGCTCAGCGGGGTCATGAGCACACGAGCGCGGACATTGGCTTTGGCTTCACCTGGCAGGATCTGGGCAAAGTCGATCACGATGTCAGCCGGTGAATGGGATATCCGCGCGAGGTTGGTGTAGATCGGTTCCAGTCCCTGGGGTATTTCCATTTGCGGACCGGGTAATGGTTGTGGATTGGTCATGGTCTTTTGCCTGGTGGTTGAGAAACAATCAGGTCTAACAAGCCGCAAGATACCGACCCGTTAGACCTGTTGCGTTCAATTTAGAACGGGATATCATCTTCCGGGGGAATCTCAGCGCCTTCTATGCCGCCGTGCATGGGCATGCCAGCTCCGCCGCCCTCGCCCTCACCGCGCCCAGAAAGGAAGCGGACCGTGGAAGCATTCACTTCAAAGGATGAACCAGCGGAGCCATCCTGCTTGGTCCAGATGCGCGGACCGCCTGTGACTTTATCGGGTGTCAGGCGTCCCTCGACGAGCACCTTCATACCTTTTTTGACATACTGATTGCAGACCTCAGCCTGCTTGCCCCAGGTAGTGACGCGGAACCAGATCGTTTCCTTGACCTGTTCGCCGTTCCCGGTGGTGTACTGGCGGTTAGTGGCAACGGAGAAAGATGTGACAGCCTGACCTGAAGGCGTATAACGCATTTCAGGATCTTTGCCGACATTGCCAACGATAATAAGAGTGTGATACATGGGGGAGAATCTCCTTGAGTTGAGGTACCCGCCGAATCACGGCGGGGAAAATGGACTGGGTTATTTTACTCCATCATGTATCGTTCACAAAGAGAATAGGTGACGCATTTAGTTTCGTTGTTACATTTTATTACATGAGATTTTAAGCACGCCTAAAATCTCGTAAGAGATGCGTGGGTTTGAGTAGTCTATGTGCCAATAAAAATTCACATATCTGGAGGAAAAAGCATGGCAAAAGAATCTTTACCCACACGTTATCATCCTGTGCATGTAGTGTTACATTGGCTGGTTGCCATTATGGTGATCGGTGCGTTCGCGATCGGAATGACGTTCCTTGATTCCACGCCCAACAGTGCGCCTGAAAAAGTCACCTATTTGCAATACCACTCAGTCTGGGGATCGATCCTGCTTCTGTTGTTGGTTGCGCGGCTGGTCACACGTTTTGTGTTCAATCGTCCCGCGCCGGCCGATGTGGGTAGCCCAGTGTTAAACATCATCGCCAAAGCAACTCATTTCCTCTTGTATGCGGGCGTGTTTCTGATGTTGTTCAGCGGCGGGAGCATGTCGATGCAGGCTGGCTTGATGAACGTGTTTGCGGGCCAGGGATCCCTGCCTGAAGATTTTCATATTTATGCTGTCCGCACCCTGCATGGAATGACATTCTCGCTCTTGTTTCTTTTGATCCTTTTGCATTTCGGCGCAGCGCTGTATCACCAGTTCATCCGCAAGGATAAGTTGCTGGCGCGAATGTGGTTTGGAAATAAATAGTTCACAAAAAATATCCGAAGCCTTTTGGCTTCGGATATTTTTTATACATCAATCGAATACAGGACTGTTTCCATTTCCTGTGGCGTCAGCCCGCCGTGATGACCATAATACGGCATCTCGAAGCGACCCTTCTCATACCACCACACGGACTCATAACGATAGGACAGGATCACCAAATTCCCAACGCGCTCCCGAAAACGGGCTGAGACCTCCGGTCCGAAATATCCAGCTGCGATCAGTGCCTCGGTTTTGACCACATCCGCTTTGCCTTCGAGCCGCTTTGCAAGAAAGGACTGGGCTTCATCCAGCATATCATCGTGGATGTACATGAACATATCGCGCGCCGAACCCGCTGGGACAATCAACTTCCCTTTGTGATTCGTTTTGATGAATCTCCCAAAGTCCGTGAAATTCGGGTGGATGTTCAAATACGTTGTCGTCTGCGGATTAACTTCAACTTGACCGTGATCAGCCGTCATCATGAATAGAACGCGCTTCTTGCCACCCTTGAGCATGCTCTCGAAATACTGATTCATCATCAGTAGGAAAGTTTGTGCCTCCGCCTCCGCCTGTGGGGAGTTGGGACCATACTCATGGCACAGCGCATCGAACTTGTCGAAATACAAATACACATAGGTGGGACTGGTTTGCTTTTCCAGCAATAAGCCGATATTGATAAACGCCTCGGACAGCGTTTTGAATGGACGTTGTTCAGCGCCTTCCATCACCACATTCGAATACGTAGACGGGGTATGCTCTCGGCTCCCAAACACGAACGAATCCACACCCATGGCTTTCAATGCCGGATATAAAACTCCGCGCGGATAGATCGCCTCCGGCTGAACTTTTTTGCGTTTCAACGTGTCACGTTCTTTTGTGCCCGCATGCGAGAACAGCAGTGGCGTGATCGTGATATCCAGTTGCGGTTCGTAATAGATCCATTCATGCACCCCGCTGACGCCGACCGGCAGTCCGGTCTGGATCGTGGTCACATGCGCCGCGGTCGTGGACGGGAATTGCGAAGTGATTTTCTCGATCTTGCCCTGTTGTGCTATACGTTGAATGAATGCTGCATCCTGAAAGCGTTCAAAGAAGCGCCAGCCGAAGCCATCGATCAAAAATAAAACCACGGCATCGTAGTTGCCAGAGGCAAAGGCGGTTGTGATGCGATTTGGAATCCCCGCGAAGCCGCCCTCATCGTAGCGGGGTTTGATGAATGTTGGGTTGAGTTTGCTCATCGTGCGATTATACTTGCCTTCTTTAAACTGCTTGTTCAGGTCTTTGTTCAGATGTACAATGAAACCAAGCTGCTATCTGGCTTAAAACCAAATCCAATTTACTTTAGAAAATAAGGAGCATACTATGGCTGTTAGATCATCATCTGCGGAATGGAAAGGCACGTTGAAGGAAGGCGCTGGCACAATGCAGGTGGGCAAGGACGGGTATGAAGGTCCGTTTACCTATGCTTCACGTTTTGAATCGGGAGCAGGAACAAATCCCGAAGAATTGATCGGCGCCGCACATGCCGGTTGCTACTCAATGTTCCTTTCCTCTGTGCTGACCAAAGCTGGTTTCCCTCCCACGCGGATCGCCACCTCCGCCACCGTGCACATCAATGACGGTACGATCAACTTGATCGAACTGCATACCGATGTCGAAGCGCCGGGCTTGACCGAGGCTGATTTGCAAACCCACGCCGAAGCCGCAAAAAAAGGCTGTCCAGTCTCGAAGGCACTGGCAGCTGTGCCTGAGATTAAATTGGTGGCACATCTTGTAGCTTAAGCGGTTGGATATTTTATAAAACAAACTGCCCTCTCCATTTCGGAAAGGGCAGTAAACTTTTAACCTTCAAATTTTTCAACTTTCCAACATCATCCTCGCCGCGCGCCGACCGATCTCCACCGCAAAGTTCGTCCCTCTATCCCACGGGTAAACCTGGCTCATCGATGCGAAATACAAGCCTTCAATCGGTGTTTGGATGGCGGGGATATTCTTTGAATGATTCACCAGCGGCACAGGTTGAGCGTAATTTGTTTTCGTTACCCACAACTTCTTGATCCACTCGCGTGAAAACTCAGGGTTGAATTTTTTGAACGCAGGCATAAAACGTTCGAGCAATTCATCATCGCTCATTGAAAAGTATTCGTGACCCAACTCCAGATAATCACCCGCGTACACGATGCGGTCGCCGCCAAAATTTTCTTTTGGCACAAAATTTGTATGCTCCACCAACGCCAAAAACGGATAACCTTCATCCTTCGGCACGTTGAACCAGTAATAGCCATCTTTCGATAACGGCTCTTTGAGCGCGAGCGTCATCACCACCGCGCCCATCGACTGCAGCTCGAGTAGTCCCTTTAAATAATTTTCAGGCAGATCGGGACAGATCTTCGCCATCAGATTCGGCGACGTGGTGACCAGCACCTTATCAAACAATTCGGACTTGCCCTCGCTTCGCACCGACAATTGATTTTGCTCCTGCTTAATCGACTCGACTCTCACCCCAAGCCTAATCGCTACTCTCTGCTCTCTTAATTTCTCCGCGAACAAGTCTGCGAACTTTTGAAAGCCGCCCTCGAACGTGCCGAGGCGCGTTGTGCGCGCTTTGATGCGTGCCCACATCCACGCCATGTTGACATCTTTATAGTATGGACCGAACTTCCCGATCAGCAGCGGCTTCCACATCTGCTCATAGACTTGTTTGCCTGCCCATTTATTCATCCATTCATCAGCGGTGACTTTTTCGAGCGCACGCCAATTGTTCGTGAGGCGGAGAAACAATCCGACAAAGCCAAAGCGAATTTTGTTCAGCCCAAATCCAAGTCCAGGAAAACGAAGCGCGTTGAGGATCGAGTCAAAGGGATACCATTTATTCTTGTACAACATCACTGTCAACGGGCGCGGAAAGATGACCTTATCCTTTAGCCCCAATTCTTCGATCAAGCCCAGCATCGAACTATCGGATTGAAACCAGTGATGATAGAACTTCTCGACCGACCAATCCCAGTGCGGTTCCTTGAAGCCCGAAGCCAGCCCGCCCACATACTCAGCCGATTCAAAAATCGTTACATCATGCCCTGCTTTTTTTAGATCATACGCGGCGACCATGCCGCCATACCCCGCGCCGATAATTGCAATTTTCATTTACGCTCCAAATATGTCATTGCGAGGGCGCTCTTGTTCTTTGCCCGAAGCAATCTCCAACACGACGAGGAGATTGCTCACTTGCACCGAGCGCAAGTACGGTGTCGTCGGGAAGACCGCCCTCCTCGCAATGACATGAATTTTATTTCTTCGTTCTTTGTTCCAATTTCGCTGCCAGGATCTTCAAGCGTCCCCATTCGTTTCGCACTACGTAGATCATCGCCAGCGTTTGCAGCCAGCGCATGTCGCACTCGGGGTTGTGGGCAAGCTGTTCAAAGACTTCCATCGCCTTCTCATCGGTGCGGCGGTTCTTGGAATATTCCACAGCCAGTTGCGCAAGATAAGCCTCGCGCTGTTTGCGCATTTGGATGTCTTGTGAAAGCTTGGCGCGGTTCTGCACCACACGCTGACGCCCGCGCGCGATCGCGGCTTCGAGTTCATCCACGGTAAAGGGCTTGATCAAATATTCCTGCACGCCGATGGAGATGGCTGCGCGAAACGTAGTGGGGTCTTTTTCAGCTGAGAGGATGATGCAACCGATCTCAGGATGGGTCTTGGCGATCTCTTTGTACGCGGTCAAGCCGTCCATTTCGGGCATGTTGATATCGAGCAGGACGAGGTCGGGGTGATGTTCCTTTGTTAATTGCACCGCCTGCAAACCATTTGCGGCAATTGCGACCACTTCCACATTGTCAATCGTGGCGAGCATCAGGCGGGTGTTGCGGCGTGTTTCCTGAACATCATCAGCGATGAGCACTCTTAGTTTTTGTTTTTGGAAGATTTCAGGTTGTGTCATGTCAAAATACCTTCTTTACAGTTGTCTTGATCATCACATACTATAAGTATAACCCAGCAAGCGACTTCTCCATCTCCTGCTGTGCTCTCATGACGGAATTCTAGTGAGTAAGTAACTTGGCGAACTTAATTTGTTCGCTTTGACTCCTAACTCACCCGTCGGTGCTACTTAGGCAGAAGCGACATAAATGTCGCATTACACCGACCGATCTTGCCTGAGTTAAATAAAAAGAGCGGGATACGCATCCCGCTCCACGAAAGAAAACGTAGGGCGATTAATCTTTGACTTCTGCCCGCAGGTTGTCGTTCCATTTGATGCCTTCACGCGCAAGGAAGTAAGCGCCTAACACCGTGATCGGCAGCCACAACGCGACATGGAGTGTGAGTGTGTAACCGGCGGCGGTGGCTTGGTTCACACCATAGGCGGTGAGCACGGCGATGCCCGGCGCATCGAACGTGCCGATATACCCCGGCGCGGACGGGATGGTCGTTGCCAGATTGACGATACCGTTCATCAACATCAACGCAAAGAACGAGACGTGGAAATTAAAGGCGTACATCACGAACCAATATTTGCCCGTCTCCAACAACCAGATGATGACCGAAGTGAAAAAGACCATCAACACATTGAGCGGGGAACGCAGCGATGCCAGCCCATCAAGAAACTTGTTCATGACGCTGATCACGTTTTCATGGATCCGCTTGGGCAACAGGCGCTGAATAAACCATAGACCGATCTTCGCGGTCATTTGTGGGAACATGGCGGCGATCAGGAACACAGCCAACGCACCGAGAAAAACGCCCGTGCCGATCACGGCTACTTGTTGAATATTGCCGACAAACCCGGAGCTGCCGGTTAACTTGGTCAGTTCAGAGAGATTGACAAAGACGAATGAAAGCATCACCACGCCGTCGAAGATACGTTCCACGATGATGGTGGCGAGTGAAGCAGAAACGGAAACACCTTCTTTCCGTTTCAAGATCACGGCACGTAACACTTCACCTGCGCGCGCAGGATAAATGTTGTTGCCCATATAGCCGATGGTCGTAATGGGGAACATGGTTTTGGTGGGAATCTCTTTGATGGGCTTCAGTAGATAATGCCAGCGCCACGCCCGCACCCAAACGCCGATAAAGTACACGCCGATACCGGGGATCAACCACCAGTAGTTCGCCTGTTTGACTGCGCCCCAAAACTCATTGAGTTTCAAACCGCGCACCGAAAGCCAGATAAAGAGGATGCTGATCAGCACCCCGAGCCAGAATTGCCATTTTTTCATGGGAGGGATTTTATCATGATGCGTAGGGGCGAGGTTCTCTCGCCCCACTTGGGCGGTGAGACCCCGCCCCTACGATATAATCTCACTATGCAATTGAACGAATCCGCGCCTGATTTCGAACTGCCCGACCTCGATGGCAAACTCCATCGTTTAAACGATTATCGCGGCAAGATCGTCATTGTCAATTTTTGGTCGTGTGAGTGTCCGCATTCAGAGCGGACGGATCGTTCGACGATGGCGTGTCTGGTGCAGTGGGGCGGCGAAGTGGAAATGCTGTCTATTGCGGCGAATCGCAGCGAATCAATTTCCAGCGTGGCAGAGGCGGCTAACGCGCGACGCCTGCCCAGGGTCCTGATCGATGCGGAGCACGTCGTCGCGGATCTGTATGGGGCGGTGTCCACTCCGCATGTATTTGTCGTGGACGGGGATGGCATCCTGCGTTATTGCGGGGCGGTGGATGATGTCACCTTCCGCCAACGGAAAGCATCCCGCTTCTTTCTGGAAGAGGCGGTTGAAGCGTTGCTCGAGGGGCATTTACCTATGCTGGAGGCGACTCCCGCTTATGGTTGCGCCATTGTGCGTGAAATTTGATAGAATCAAACCGTGGCTATTGAAACCTCTGCCCGAATCGCGTTTCTGAAAAAGATCCATCTCTTTCATGGGTTGGACGATGCTGAGTTCGTGATGCTGGCTGAGGAGTTGCATGAACGTACGTTTGCCAAGGGCGATGTGGTTTTCACCCAGGATGGTAAAGCCGACGGTTTTTACCTGATCTATGGGGGCAGTGTGCGGATCATCCGCAAGCAGGATAAGAAAGAGACTCAACTGGCACTGCTGGTGAAGAACGATTATTTTGGCGAGATGGCTTTGGTGGCGAACCGCAAGCGTTCGGCAACTGTGACCGCCCTGACCGATACCACCCTGCTGGAACTTTCGCGCGCCGATTTTGATAATTTATATAAAATCGCACCGCATATCAAGAACAATCTTTCGATCGCGGTGCAAAGCCGCGTTCTGTCACGCAAGTTGAAATTCAAATGGATCAGACCCGATGAGGTGATCTATTTTCTGGCGCGCAAGCACCCGATCGTTTTATGGGAGAAGCTGATACTGCCCATTCTAGCGCTGCTTGTACCCCTCGGACTTTTCTATGCTTATTTCACCATCATCAATTTTTTAATCGTGCTGCTGGCGGGTATTTTTTCCCTGCTTGCCATCATTGGGATTATGTTCTGGTTGTGGGTGGACTGGGGCAACGATTATTACATCGTGACGAACCAGCGCGTGGTGTGGCTTGAAAAAGTAGTGGGCATTTACGATAGCCGTCAGGAATCGCCGCTGGGTACGATCCTTTCAGTGGGGATCGAGGTGAATCAACTCGGCAAGATCCTGGATTATGGCAATGTGATCGTGCGGACCTTCGTTGGCAAGGTCCCGTTCAACCATGTGCACCATCCCAACCATGCCGCCAAGATGATCGAGGAATATTGGAACCGTACCAAGGAACACGCCGCCGGGTTGGAAAAAGACGCCATGAAGAACGCCATCCGCAAACGGCTGGGGCTGCCGCAACCCAAATCCGCACAAGGTTTTGGCGAGCCTGCGCCGCTTCCGAAATCGGATGTCAAGCCTCCCAAGCCCAGTGCGGGTATGGCTGCCATTCTGAAATTTTTAGGCGCCGAAACCATTAAACTACGTTATGAGACCGGGGCGAGCGTGATTTATCGTAAACACTGGATCGTCCTGGTGCTGCAGGCTTGGGTCTCTGTGGCGGGCGTGGTCGGGTCTTTGCTCTTATTCATTGGCCGTTTAATTCAACTGGCGTTTCTCCCTGACGCAGCGTTTATTTCACTGCAGGGTGGTGGTTTCTCCATCGATGCGTGGACACTGGCTTTCCTGATCGCGTTCGTTCCGTTTGCGATCTGGTTTGGATATGAACTGCTGGACTGGAGCAACGATAAATTTGAAGTGACGAGCGATCAGATCATTGATATCGACCGCAAACCGTTTGGCACCGAGAGCCGCAATGCAGCGCCGTTGGAAGGTATCATGAGCACGGTCTATGAGCGCAAAGGATTGTTGGGGAATATCTTCAATTATGGGACTGTGTATATTACGGTGGGTGGCTCCAAGCTTGCCTTTGAAGATGTGATGGACCCAGCCACGGTGCAATCAGATATTGACCGCCGCCGCATGGAGCGCACCGCCAAAAAGAACGAAGGTGCCGTTGCCGCTGAACGTGAACGCATGGCAGAATGGCTGGCAACGTATCATATCGCCGCCAAGGATTTTAGAGATGAAGAGAATAAAAATAAGAAATAAGAGTAAAATCGCACTCTCTCCCTCACCCTAACCCTCTCCCGCATGGAGAGGGGACTCCACTATCAAAGGTAAATCAAAGAATGACTCTCCGTACGATCGTAACATTACCAGACCCTGTGTTGAGACGCAAAGCACATGCCGTCACTAC
Organism: Chloroflexota bacterium; assembly: GCA_040006635.1. Lineage (GTDB taxonomy): Bacteria > Chloroflexota > Anaerolineae > Anaerolineales > Villigracilaceae > Defluviilinea. The sequence goes on along the minus strand of JBDTWO010000153.1, from coordinate 2,431 downwards.
ATTCGATAAAAATCTCAAGACCCTGATCGATGACATGGTGGAAACCATGCGCGAGGCGCCGGGTGTAGGTCTCGCCGCGCCGCAGATCGGACTCTCCGACCGGCTCATTGTCGTTGAATATTACGAGCATGAACAGGACGAAGAAGAAGAGAACGAAGACGCACCCAAGAAAGTGTGGGCGGTGTTGAACCCTGAAATCGTCAAAGCCTCTGAAGAGAAGGTGCTGGGTGTGGAAGGCTGTCTTTCCATTCCGGGTTTGCTCGGTGAAGTGGAACGCCATGCTGAGATCCAGGTCAAAGGCTTGAATAAGCACGGCAAACCGATCAAGATCAAAGCCCAAGGCTGGCTCGCGCGCATCTTCCAGCATGAGATCGATCACTTGAATGGCGTGCTCTTCCCTGATATTGCCACGCGCGTCTGGCGACCTTCACAGGAAGTGGAACAAGACCAGGAAGTTTAATATCGCAACACTTGAAAAAGACCATGAATGAGTCGAAAGTCAAACGTCGAAAGTCTGACCTGTGACTTTCGACGTTTGACTTGTAACGCATGTACCTCAAACACCTCTCCCTCACGAACTTCCGCAGTTTCACCCGTTTGGATATTGATATTCCACAACGGGTGGTTTTGCTTACCGGCGCAAACGCCCAGGGCAAAACCAGCGTGCTTGAAGCCATTTATTTTCTCGCGGCGTTCACTTCTTTTCAAACGCATGTTGATCGGCAGATCGTCAATTTTCACGAAGCCAAAAAAAACACGCTGGCGGTCACACGCCTCGTCGCGGATTATCAACGCGGCAAAAGCAAACATCGCATGGAAGTACGCCTTATCCTTGAGCCGACGGGCGTCAATGGTCAACGCTTGCGTAAAGAGATATTGCTCGATGGCGTGAAGAAGCCCGCCAATGAAGTCATCGGTCATTTTAACGCCGTGGTCTTTGTGCCGCAGATGTCGCAGATCATTGAAGGCGCGCCCGATGATCGCCGTCGTTATTTAAATCTTGCCCTCGCACAATCCACGCCCGCGTATGCGCATGTGCTGAGCGAATACAACCAGGCACTCACGCAACGCAACGCTCTCCTCAAGATGCTTGGAGAACGCGGCGGGAACAGCGAGCAACTCGAAGTGTGGGATGACGCGTTGACTCGTCTTGGCGCGCAACTGATTCTGTGGCGCATCGAAGCGGTCCAGCAGATCGAACGTCTCGCTTCACGCGTTCATCACGAGCTGACTCATGGATCCGAAATTTTGCGCCTCGCTTATGAACCCGCCTACGATCCGCTGCCGAAACCAAGCGGACAGTTTGGACTCAAACTTGATACAGTCATTGATCGTTCGAATTTGGAATTCGATGAAATTCAAACAGGTTTTCGTGCGCGTTTGAAGGAATTACGCAGTGAAGAGATTGCACGAGGTGTGACCACGATTGGTCCACATCGTGACGAGTTGCGCTTCCTCGCCAACAACATTGACCTCGGCGATTACGGCTCGCGTGGACAAGTCCGTACGGCATTGCTGGCGTTGAAGCTCGCCGAAGTCAACTGGATGAAAGACCGCACCGGTGAATGGCCCGTGATCCTACTCGATGAAGTCATGGCTGAATTGGATGTGCAACGCCGTACCGATCTGTTGAAGTATGTCGGCGACAGCGAGCAGGTTTTATTCACAACTACTGATTTGAATCTGTATGAACCTGGTTTTGTTGAGAAAGCGGAAGTTTGGAAAGTGGAAAGCGGCAGAGTAGAGAAATAGATGTCGTTGCGAGGAGGGCTTCAGCCCGACGAAGCAATCTCTGCCACGATTAGGAGATTGCTTCGGGCGGGCAAACACCGCCCTCGCAATGACATGAGATCTTTTATGACCTTATCCGACCCCTTTATTAAACTTATGCTCGAAAAAATAGACTCACCCGATGTCATCGGTGTTGGCATCGTGGGTAGTTATGCGCGTGGGCAGGAATCGAAATATAGCGATGTTGATTTTGATATCTATGTCAGCGAGTTGCCCGAGAATGAATATGACCGTTATACCCTGCGACATTGGGATAATAAACTAGTCAGTTTAAAATACGCCCTGCTCGATGATGAACTCGAAGCGTTGACGAATCCACGCCGCGCGATCTGGGCTGTGCCTGGCTTGAGTTGGATGCAGATCGTGCTGGATAAAGATGGCTCACTGGCTGAGTTACAGAAGATGGCGCAAAAGTTTGATTGGCCGCTGTTGCAATCTGCGGCGGATGAATTCGCTGTTGAGGAAGTGATGGGCTGTGCAGAGGAAGTTCATAAAGTATTGAACGGTCTCGCCCGTGGACATGAGTCAACGGTGTTGTACGCGACCTGGGGACTGGTGAAGAATATGCTCGAAGCCGTGGCGGTCCAGCGCGGACTGATGATCGTCAGCGAGAATCGCTACTTTGATCTGATTCAGGAGT
>JBDTWO010000152.1:0-12191 GCA_040006635.1 Chloroflexota bacterium | reverse complement strand
CCTATGAAGCCGATACGCCAATGGCGGTCGCCTTCAAACATATCACCGACCCGGTTCCTCAAATTTTGGTATCCAACCCCAACCTGCCGGATGGCGTTGATGATGTTATTCAACTGGCAATGGCCAAGGACAAGGAAGAACGCTTTGCTACTGCTGGCGATCTGGTGGATGCGTTACGCGATGTCGCAGCGGGTCAAAAAGTTATGCATGAGCAGGCTACGGTCAAAGGTGGATTGTCCAAAACCGCCGTCAAAGGCAAAGGCGCCCCGCCCAAGACCGTCAAAGCTGGTGGCAAAGTTGTTGCCGAAGCGCCCGCCCAAAAAGGCTTCAATATCTGGCTTGTGATCATTCCAGTGATTTTGATCGGTGTGATCGGGGGTGGCATCTTTTTATTTAGCAGTATCAACCGTCCCGTTGAAACAGAAACGCCTGTTGCCACATCTGCGCCCGCGACCGCAACATCCGAAGTCGTGCCGCAAGTCACCGAAACTTCATCCGTCGCTGTAGTTGAACCGCCCACTGTGACAGTCGCGCCGGCTACCGATACACCTGTCGCCGCTCCCAAGCTGCCCGTGCTCGGCGGCGTCGATAAGATTGCCTTTGTTGCCAACAAAGAAATCTATCTCATGAATGTGGACGGCAAAGATCTGAAGCAACTCACGTTCGATGGCGCCACCAAGAGTGACTTGCAATGGCTGAACGACGGTAAAACGATCCTGTTCATCAGCGGCAAGACGGCGAAGTATTACAATATCTCTACCGATACTGTGGATACGCTCAGCACATTCCCTTCTGAAGCTTCGGTGGATGCGTTCCAAGTTTCGCATGATAACAAACAAGTCATGATCGCCTTAAGCCAGGAGATCTATGTTGTGCCGTTCGACATCCCACTCTTAAAGACGATCACCAATCGGAATCAGCTCAATAAGATCAAAGGCGCCTGTATTGTTGATCACACTCCCAAAACGCCCGCCGTATCACGAGTGCGGGATGCGCGCTGGTCAGTGGATGATAAGCTGGTGGCTTGGCTCTTCAAAGGTAATGATTCCGCCAGCCCCAACTTTCTGGCTGAACAGGTTAGCATATTCGATATCACCGCCTGCAAACCCGAGTTGATAACCCAGAAGGATAATTTCCCCGGCATCCGTTTTACACCGGCTGGTTATCAAACCCGTGAAATGCCAGATTTCGATTGGGATGGTATCGACCAGTTTGTCTTCAACACCGCCCGCCGCAACAACGGCTGGGGTGAGATGTATATTTATAACTGGCGGACCCATAAAGGCGTTCAGCAGTTGCCTGTTGGTGGCTGTTGTTATCGTGATGGCCGCTTTAGCCCGGATGGCACATATTTGTTATTCACATTTCAAGACCTGGCATTAGGTCCTGAAGCCAAGACCGCTCTGTATTATGTGCCCGTCGGAGAGTTGGGCGCTGGCGCCAAATTCTCCCCCATTCAACTGCCCGAAGGATTTTTCAAGGATCCCAAAGAAGGCTCACAGGCGGCTTTACGCCTGGCACAACCCTAGCCCAAACTTTTCACGATCTCCTGCACAAGTGCTGGACCTCGATAGATCAACCCCGTATACACCTGAACAAGACTCGCTCCCAAGGCGAGTCTTTTCTTTGCATCATCTGGATGAATGATGCCGCCCGCACTCACTACAGGGATGCTGCCATTCAAACGCTCCACAATTTGACGAAGAACCGCTTCACTCCGACCCCTAAGCGGACTCCCACTTAACCCGCCTGTTTCACCCTGCTGCTGTGACCTTAATCCTTCGCGTGCCAGAGTTGTGTTCGTGGCGATGACGCCGTCCATGTGCGTGGCGAGGATCACCTCGATCGCATCGTCCAATTCTGATTCGGTGAGATCAGGCGCCAGCTTGACTAGAAGCGGAAGCCGTTTCTTCAACTTTTCCTCTTCAAGTTTGCGTTGGGCATGTAACTGCGTCAGCAGTCCGCTTAAAGCTTCACGTCCTTGTAATTGACGCAAACCGACGGTGTTCGGTGAACTGATGTTGATCGTCAGGTAATCAGCATACGGCGCGAAGTTTTGTAGCAGCTCAAGATAATCCAACACGGCTTCTTCGTTGGGCGTCGCTTTGTTCTTGCCGAGATTGATTCCCAAGATCGAATTGCCTTTGATCAGGGCGACTGCCCTGTTTTTTTCTCCGCGCGGTTGAATGCCGAAGGTGCGTTCAAACCAGCCCGTGCGTAAAGCCGGGTTCAACTGCATCTGCACGAACTCCGAGCCCTGGCTCGGAAAGCCCATGCGGTTAATGACCGCTTCATCTTCCAGCAAGCGATAGACGCGTGGCTTCGGGTTGCCCAGCTGCGGACGGGGTGTGACCGTGCCGATCTCCACGTGACCAAATCCCAATGAGGAGAGCCCACAGATGGCAAGCGCATCTTTATCGTAACCTGCCGCCAGCCCCACCGGATTTTTGAACTTCAACCCAAACACTTCGATCGGTTTCGCGGGCGCTTTATATAACTGTGCAATCATCCAATTAGAAATCGGAAAATTTCCTGCGATACGTAGGGCATGCAGAGTTAGCTGATGCGCAACTTCAGGGTCGAGCCGAAAGAGATAAGGGCGTAATCTTTTATACATTAATCAAATGCCGTCCGTCGGTTTGGGTCTTGGATATGTGCAAATACTTCCTGCAGCATACTTTCATTGGTGCGATACAGGGATAAAGGCGGGAGATCGTTCATGTCGAAGAAATCCACCGCCAGTGTTTCGTAACTGACACGCGGCTCACCGCCCGTCAGTGTGCAAAGAAAGATGATCTTGAACGCGTGATAGAACTCCATGGGTTCGATGCGGTTCGCATCCATGACGGCGATGACCTTCTCTGCTTTTACATGATAACCGCTTTCCTCCCAGACTTCACGTTCTGCCACAGAGGCGGGCGCGTTACCAAGGTCTGCCCAACCGCCGGGCATTGCCCACCTGCCATCCATTCTTTCCTGGATTAGCAGGATCTTGTTATCCCGTATTACTGCGCCGCGTACATCGATCTTGGGTGTGGCATACCCGGCCTGCATCGAAAAACTATCAAGCACAGCCTCTTTCGAAAGTTCCGATTGGCTCGCAATCATTTCGGCGGTGATCTCCTGCAATCGCTTATAACGTTCGAGATCAAATTCATTCTTACTGTAAGCCAGCCCGGCTTGACTCAATGAAAAGATCTCGCGTGCCCAGTCGATCTATTTTGGATGTTTTATGCTCATAGGTTGCCAACTTCAACCTTTTCAATGATCTCGGCTTCTTCAAAAAGTTGTAAATAAAAGCGTTGCCGGGGCAAACCGGAGCGGTCGCGTAATTCGTACAATTCCTTGCGGGTGTATTGTTTGGGATCTTGAATTTTGAGTTCCTGCCTGACAGACGTGCCTGTGACATCGGTGATTGCATCCCGAATACGTTTCTTGTGACCGAACAACATTTCAGCAGGTAGTTGCTCAAAGGGAAAATAAGCAATCTCAATAACTTCATTGGGCTGTGTTTTTAATTCACCACCGAGTGGCTTTGCCGCATACAACACAGCATGGACATCATGCATCCCGCCGCCCATTCTTGAATAAACGCCCACGAGACGCGTCAATTCCACATCCAAGCCAGTTTCTTCTTTAACTTCTCTGATCCCCGCCTCAGCCAGCGACTCGCCCTCTTCCACGCCGCCGCCGGGCAGGCACCAGACTTCAAAATCTTCACGCTTGGTGAGTAGGATTTTTCCGTTATCAATGACAGCAACGATCACAGCCAGTCCAGGCATTGGTTATTTCCTTCCGTTGTTTGAGAAGCGCGTCAGAGTTTCGATCATAGGTAAGACGTATTTGAGACGCTTCTTGGTTTCAACGAGACTGCGTTCACGTTCATATTTAAGTTCGTTGGCATCGCGTTCAAAGATGAACGGATCTTCCCATGCCAGCCAATCCACGTCGCGGGTTTTGATGTCCGCTTGCAGATAATATAGCATCTCAGCGACCATGCTCAGATCGGGATTCTTTACAAGCGGCATGATCTCACGCAATTGTTTTGCCTGCACCACGATATGACACCAACCATAATCCAACTCTTTGCCGAAGAGATTCTTGCCAACGGTAGTGACGATGCCTTCGAGTTCACGATAGTTTTGCGGGTGAGTATCCCAGGCAACTTGCGAGCGTTGAAAGATGAGCGGCAAGTCTTCCGCAGTGAGCGAGTCAACATCGGCGAGAAATGCGTCGCGGTATTCGCCTTCCAATGCGAAAGCCATGCGATCTGGGTAGCAAAGATGAATTGCTTGATCAGGAGGCGCTGTCTCTGCGGCGTGTTGATAGAGGTGGGCAAAGGCTTCGCCGATCAGTTTATCTTCTGCGATGGGGAAGACCGTGAAAAAACTGTCTGCGTGGATTAGGTCCTTTTGCTGAAGCAGTTTGAAGGAAGAAGGCGGCGCGCTGATGTAGGCGTGGTCGAAATGATTCTTCAAGTCTGGCAGGCTGGTTTGGATATGCGGGAGCATCGTCCCATCCGGGTCATTGTAGGGGAAGGCGAGGGCGGGTCTCATCACGCTTTGCGTTGTCCGCTTTTGATCAAATAATATTGCACCACTTCCTCTTCGGGATGCGGGATGTTCATGAGCGCGAACATCGCCGCCAGTTCGCCGCGATGATGCGTGTTGTGATTCGGCGGTTGCACCAGCATCTGCCAGAGCGGCAATGTGAAGGTCTCGCCTTTGGGGTTGATGTACGTGACGTTGGCTTGCAGACTTTGCTCGGTTTGTTCAGCAATGAAGCCGCGCATGTTCTGCTCGACCTCAACCCAATAATCTCTAATGGACGTGACGGTTGGAAAATCTTTGGGGTCGAGAAACGTGCCGTTCTCACCATGCCAGCGCTGTTGCCACATGCGCTCGGAACTCATGCTATGCACAAAGATCGCATGGACACTATCCCAGCTGTGACCCTGCTTGCGGAAGAGTTGTTCTTCGGTGAGCGTCTCTGCAACTGTGAGATAACGTTTGTTCGCCCAGTAGTTGTAGTTGTAAAGTTCGGTCAAATACTCTTTGAGGTCCATGAGAGATTCCTGTGGCTAATAATGACTCGCGGTTATCACGACGTTCCAAAGGTAGCGCCCCATTTCCTGCCAGTAGGTTTCCCAGATCGTGCTGTCGGTTGGCGCATTGGGAATCCAGTTTGGGGTTGGCGGATCTCGAAGTTCGCTGATCGGGGTCGCAAAATTTGGGTCATAGGTTGGGCTGGCATAACTATCGCTCGATACGACCAGAGGTTGGAAAGGAATACTCCAGAATTGAGGACCGAATTCAGTAGGTCCCAATGTAACCCGGGGTGCATCCAGCGTGAGTGTGGTGGTGTATTGATCCATCAACCAGGTGCATTGGCCCTGGTTCAATATACCGAGCGGATATCCCAGGATGCCTGATACCGGTCCATGCGTAATATCAATATTTTCTTCCAGGATATGGTCATCATGAGTTGGTCCGACGCGCATATTCGCGCCGCTGATCAAGTCCATCTCCTGGATGGGAATTTTGACCGTGAGGACGTTGCTATTAAATGCCTGCGCTTGATAGAACGGCGCTGTGATGGTGGCAACGAATAACATCTCATTGCGTTCACCCAGTTTGCGCAGCCTCTGATCGATTTCATAATCAAAGCGATCCATGCTCATGGGCGTGCTGATGATATTGTTGCTGCCATTCGGTAAATATACCGTGTTCAGGAAGTAGTTCAACACAATGTATTCAACCAGGGTGGGGTCGAGGTAGGTTATTACGATCCGCACCATGTGCGTGTTATCGATGGCGATATCCACCTTGTCTGACCAGTGTTCGGTATTTTTTCCCAGCATTGAAAGCGCATTCTGCCTGGCGGCACTGGCGTTTGTAAAACTGTTCAAATAGAACTCTCTCACATTTTGTGAACGTGGGCGCGAAGTATATGGATTTGTTCCAGGCCCGGGCGTGGGAGGGATGCAGGTGGGCAATGCTGACGGGATCGCTGGTGTGTTGATAGGCAAAGTTCCATTGCAGGCGGTGATGACTATGCAGATCCCAATACATGTACTTATTAAATGTCTATTTAAAGATGAAATTCTGGAGACCATCGCTAAACTTCCTCCTCATATGCCATATTCAAATCACCCTTGTTCAACTAATTTACTAACGAATTGCTTTAGTATACAACTAAATTCAAGCGTTGCTGCCCCACTTTATTTTTTGTTCTTTTTTAGCATCTCGATCGTTTTCACGATCCGGCTTTGCCGTGTCTCCGCCTTCTTCGCTGCTTCGATCCATTGGACGTATTCCTTTTGATGCGTATACGACAACTTCTCAAAAGCGGACCTGGCTTCTTTATTGGATTGAAACGCCCGCTTCAACTCCGCCGGGATAACTGCCACGCGCTCCTCAACATCCAACTCCACTGATACCTTGACCTCATCGCCGAACGTCTTGCCGATCTGCTCACGGATGGACTTGAGAATCAACAGTAAATGCTTCTCGCTGCCCATCCGCACCAACGTGCCGCGATACGGAACTCCCTCGATCAGCGCCTTGATCTTGGGTTTCTTCGAACCAAACGCCGCCTCCACATCGAACGGCACTTCCACGAACGCGCCGCCTCCGCCCTCGTTTTGGATGATCGCTGTAAATGTCTGTTTTTGAGACATAATCTCATTTCCTTATGCTATTTATTTGCCGGACTCAAAACTCCAGTTGTAATATCATAAAACAATGATTCACCATCTATCGGAGTAACTTTCACTCCACGATCTGTTATTTCTATTCTCGATGATATCCAACTGAACTCATTATCATTAATGAATGTCACCATTGAATTGTCTTTCAGAGTGTCCAGGTATATTATTGATATAAAGCGATCATTGTTTGTGTTGCTTTCAAGCATGAATGCCAGCTTCGTGCCATCCTCTGACCATGTATAAGCACCGCCATCGGTATATTTTTCATCAAGGGTATATGAGCGAGTCTCACCTGATTTCAAGTCAAGTATATTTAAGTTTAATGGTCGGGTTTGGTCAGCGATGTATGCTAAACGCCTGCCCGTTGGAGATGTAGAGATGGTATAGTAATTTCCTGTGTAAGAATCGAAATCATAAGATGCTTTCAAAATTTCGCTTACATCACCATTGGACAAATCCATTCGAAAAACACTGATTGATGAAATAAAACCTGGTTCGTATAACTCACATTCCGCATCCAGTGAGAAGTATATAAATGTCTCATCGTTAGTTAAGTACTGCAGCCGGGTGCATGGATTTGGAACATCTCTCCCATAATATTTTTTATAAGAGAATTGCCAAGCCTGATTGGACTGACTAATAATGGTTATGGGGTCTCGTAATCCTTGGCAAAGTCCCCAATTGCCTAGATGCATGAAGAACATATTTCCGCTGCAGTCTCTGTAATTTGGAGTCGGTGATGCCTCAGGCGTTGGCGACTTTTGGGCTTCTAGGGTGTGGAAGAATTGCACAATTGCCGTTGGCGTTAATGGGTCAACTGTTGGAATGAAAGGCGCGGTCGAAGTAGGTGTTGCGAATTCTGTATCTGTTAATCCTACAGATGTTGGAGCTTCTGGTGTTACATTGGAAACATTACATGCCCCAAAGGCTATCAGGATGAGAAAACTGAACAGCAGTTTGGATGATTTTTTCATTCTCTCCTACTTGCTCTTTTACTTTTCCAACTTCCTTGGAATAAAATTCCTGCCGCTGACCCACGCGCCGATCATCGTCCCCAAAACGGACAGGAAAAAGCTGAAGAACACCGCCACTTCAAAGCGACTCAGAGTCAGCGCATCGAGCACGGGCATGCCCTGGGTGTTGGCGCTCATGCGTAGGGACGTGGGGATCAAGATACCGATTACGCCGCCGATGAATGCACCTGCACCCATGCCTGTGTAAGCGCCGAAAGCGACGCCGCCTGTTGTCCCGGCGGTTCTAGCGGTTAATGCGCCAGTGAGGGTGCCGGTCAGGATTCCGAGCGCGAGCCCAATCGCCAGCCCAAGCAATATCCCGTTGAGTGTCCCTGTGATGGCGCCCAAGCCTGCACCAATGATTCCGCCGAAGACAACGCCAAGTCCGCCGCCAAAGATGACACTTTTCTGCATGATCGAATTATTCATAATTACCTCTAAATTTAAATAGATTGTGAAAGGAACTTTCGCGTCTCCTCGATTTTATCCTTTTCCACCTTCCCATTTTCTTCCCAATACTCCAGCAGTTGACCGATCGTCAGCACCGCGTGCATGGAATAGCCTGCCTGCGCCAGCGACTCTTTCGCGCCGGATTGACGATCCACCAGCACAACAACATCCTTCACGACCAATCCGACGCCGGTTAGCTTTTCGATGGCTTCGAATTTGCTTCCGCCCGTGGTGGCGAGATCGTCAATGACGACGATTGTCTCGCCCGCGTGATATTCGCCTTCGATCTCGGCTTTCGTGCCATAAGTCTTCACTTCCTTTCGCGGGTAGATCATGGGATAGTTCCCTGCGAGGCTGATGGCGGTCGCGATGGGAATCGCCGCGTAAGGCAAGCCTGCGATGCGGTCGAATTTCAAATCTTTGAGCAAGGGCAAATACGCCGCGCCGATTTGTTCGAGTAGTTTGGGGTACGTGATGATCTGGCGCAGATCAATGTAGATGGGACTCTTGAGTCCCGACTTGAGAGTGAACTCCCCGAATTTGATACAGCCTGCGTCGAGAAGTCCGTCGGCGAGAGATTTTTGTGAAGAATTAAGTTCGGTCATGGATTATTCCTTTTTTGAGAGATTATAACGGTTTGCAATCTGTACTATAAGAACCTTGTATGCGAGTCGTAATTAAAAATGTTCAGTCGGCGTCAAGTCAGCCTGGGAATAAAAGGGCGGTGTGTTTTCAAAGTTCCCAAATCTACAAAACCTTATCGTTATCGATAACGGTGGGAGGCTGTCTGTGTCCACTCAAAATAAGTCCATGCATGTCGCTGAGATTTGGCGTTACCCGGTCAAATCACTGGCGGGCGAACTGATTCAATCTGCTGAGATCAGTATAGATGGTATTGCTGGAGACCGGCGTGTGCTGGTCTATAACGAACAGACTGGCAGTGTCATCACATCGCGGACTCATCCGAAACTGCTCGGGTTGAAAGCGACTCTCAGTGGCAATGGTGAAGCGCTGATCAATGGACATCCGTGGGTCGCTTCTGAATCAGATCAAGCCATCAGGGATGCGGCTGGACCGCATGCGCGCCTCGCCGCATGGGACGGGTTGGAACGTTTCGATGTTCTGCCATTGCTGGTGCTGACCGATGGCGCGATCAAGGAATTCGGTTATGACCATCGTCGTCTACGCCCGAACATCGTCATTGGCGGCGTGGAAGGTCTCGCAGAACGCGAGTGGGCGGGTCGTCAGATGCGGATCGGTGATGTGGTGATCGAGTTCGCCCAACTGCGCGGACGGTGTGTCATGACGACATACGATCCCGACACACAAAAGAAGGACCCCGCCGTATTACGGCATATCGTCAAAAAGTTTGACGGCTCCATGGCGCTCGATACTGCTGTGATTCAAGGCGGGCGAATCGCGGTGGGTGATGCGGTTGAGCTTATCGATTAGGTTGTCTAATAAAACTTCCGAGATACTTTGTCTCGGAAGTTTTATTTTGGCTTCTGCTTGCCTAATGACCTCATATAATTTTGAACCGCTTCACGCGTTGTTAGCCAATTGCGTCCATGTTTGACCGCATCGATTCGTCCCATGCGCGCGAGCAGGCTGAGATATTCTTGTGAATAGGGAGTCCCTTGTGCAGCTATAGCTAAAGAGATCCATTCTATATTCCTGCTTGGTCTCTCGGTCTGTTTTTTGCTGGCATCCAGATATAAAGTTAAACTACGTTCGACTGCCCTGCCGACAAAGTTGATCAATGATTTTTCTTTGCCGTCATCTGCCAGGGACAATACACGATAATAGGATTGGCGATCCGTTCGTAAGATGACAGTGGGTGGATAACCATTTTGCATCAGGATGAGATTCATGATTAATCGTGCGGTGCGCCCGTTGCCATCCACAAATGGATGGATTTCAACAAGGCGATGATGTGCCAACGCGGCGAGGGTCACTGGATGTGTCGAAGCAGCGGTGTGAGTTAACCATTTGCCCCATTCGGTCATCTTGGCAGGGATTTCCCACGCCTCAGGCGGAACGTGCCGTGCTCCCGCAATGCGGACTTGTGTGGTGCGGTAATTTCCCGCGCTGGTATCGTCAATTTGCGTGAGCACCAACTTGTGAATTTGCCTGACGTGAAAAGGTGTTAACTTTGTCTGATCGGCAACAAGTTCTTCAACATATTGAATGGCGTCGCGATGGTTGGTGACTTCGAAATGTTCGCGCAGGGTTTTGCCGCCAATGGTCAGTCCCGTTTCAAGGATCAGGCGTGTTTCCTGCAACGTGACCGTGCTGCCCTCGATGGCATTGGAGTTGTAGATCCACTCGACCAGAATCTGTTCACGCAGACGATTGACCACTGCTACGGGGAGGGGTCGTAGAGCGTCTAGTTGGTCTTTCTTGCGTTCGATACGTTCGAGTAAACGAGATTCTAGCATGATACTCCAGTTAATATCGGATAGATGATTTATTATATCATCCGATATTAACTCTTAATTTCTCAATTCTCGCCGAATACGCAAGATCTCGTCCCGCAATTCCGCCGCGGCTTTGCCGGGATTTGTTGAACGAGCAACTGACCGCGAAACCGGCAATAGGATTCCCTTACCGTCTTTGCGCAGACCTGATTTCAACGCAGATTCCAATTCTCCGCCTTGTGCGCCAACTCCAGGGGATAAGAACCACAGGTCAGGTGCAGAGGCGCGGATGTTAGACATGATCTGTGGGTGCGTCGCGCCGACGACGATGCCGATATTATTGTTCGTATTCCATGATTGAGCCAATTGTGCGACGTAGTTATACATGGGCATTGGGTTGTCTGCGGTAGGCGGCAGGACGAGTAGGTTCTGCAAATCCATTGAACCCGCGTTGGATGTTTTGCAAAGCAGGAACACGCCTTTCTCTGGATAACTAAGAAACGGATCGATGGAGTCCTTTCCCAAATATGGACTCAGCGTAATGCAATGCGCGCCGAGAGTCTCGAACGCCGATTTGGCATACGCTTCTGCTGTGGATGCAATGTCGCCGCGCTTGGCATCGAGGATGACGGGGATCAGTGAACCGAGTCGTTTTGATTCGGTGTCAATGGCTTCGATGACCTGCTTGAGCGCTGTCCAGCCTTCGGCGCCGAAGACCTCGAAGAACGCGGCGTTGGGTTTGAATGCCGCAGCGTAGGGCGCGGTCTGTTTGACAAGATTCAGGCAGAAGTCGAGGGCAGAAGCGGCGGTTGGTTCTTTGAGGTCGGGAATGTGCGGGTCGAGTCCAATGCATAAGAGGGAGGAACAGTCATCAACGCGTTTTTCCAAAAAAGAAAAGAAAGTTTCCATAGAAATCCTTTTTCACCGCGAAGCACGCGAAGTTCGCAAAGAAAAGCTTTAAAAATCTTCGCGTTCTTAGCGCTCTTCGCGGTTAATTTTTTAGGCTTTACCGAGAACCATCGCGAGCACAGCCATTCTCACATACAGACCATATTCCATCTGACGGAAATACGCGGCGCGGGGATCATCATCAAAGTCCACGCTGATCTCGCCGACGCGCGGGAGCGGATGCATGACCGCCATATCCTGCTTGGCGGCTTTCATGATTTCGGGGTCGATCACATACGCGCCCTTGACCTTTTCATAATCGGCTGGGTCTTCGAAGCGTTCCTTCTGGACGCGCGTGACATACAGCACATCGGTTTCGGGCAGAACCTTTTCGAGCGAACCGAACTCTGCTTGCGGCACACCTTTCGCGGCGACCTCGTCCATCACTTCCTTCGGCATCTTCAAAATATCAGGTGAGACATAATTCAACTTGATGTTCGTGAACTGCGAAAGCAGACGCGCCAGCGAATGGACGGTGCGTCCGTATTTCAGATCGCCGAGCATGGTGACGGTGAGATTATCGAGCCGCCCCAACTCTTCCATGATGGTGAACGTATCGAGCAACGCCTGCGTGGGATGTTCGCCCACGCCATCGCCCGCGTTGATGACGGGCTTCTTCGCCGCCTTCGCCGCGATCGCCGCCGAACCCGTTTC
>JBDTWO010000151.1:0-12292 GCA_040006635.1 Chloroflexota bacterium | reverse complement strand
GATTATCGCAACTGGCTCGAATCCAAAGGCGTGGACACTGCGTTGATGAAGGTGATTCCCGGCGAGTTCACCGCCTCTTTCTTTGCGACGACGGATCGGGTCTCTGCTCAAATTGCCTCTTTCTACCCGGGAGCGATGGGCTACTCCGCCTCGCAATCGTTGAAGGATCTTGAGAATAAACCTGACCTGGTCATTGTTTCGCCGAGCGCGCCTGACGCGATGATGAAATTTCCTGCTGAGTGTCGCGAATTGGGAATTCCATATTTATATGACCCCAGCCAGCAAGTCCTGCGCTTGGAAGGTCATGAACTCGCGCGTGATATGGAAGGCGCACAATTCCTGTTCTGTAATGATTACGAGTTCGGATTGATTTCCAAGAAGACCGGCTGGAGCTTGGATCAAATCCTTGAGCATGTGAAAGTGTTGGTAATCACTCGCGGCAAAGATGGCGCAGACCTCTATGTCGGTGGCGACGCAGTCCACATCCCAACTGTCCCTGAGGATGAAGTCGTTGATCCCACTGGCGTTGGCGACGCCTTCCGCGGCGGATTTTTAGCGGGCTACTCGCACGGCTTCGATTGGAAGCTGTGCGGTGAGATCGGTTCATTAGCGGCGGTCTATTGTCTCGAACAAAAAGGGACGCAAAGCCATAGTTATACAAGGGAACAATTCGTCGAACGCTTTAGAAAACACTTCGACGATGGTGGTAAGTTGGATGGGTTGTTGTAAAAATTTTGGAGTCCGTCAG
This sequence comes from Chloroflexota bacterium, assembly GCA_040006635.1. Classification (GTDB taxonomy): domain Bacteria; phylum Chloroflexota; class Anaerolineae; order Anaerolineales; family Villigracilaceae; genus Defluviilinea. The sequence continues at coordinate 11,544 of JBDTWO010000151.1, read as the reverse complement.
CTTGCTGACGGTTCGTGGAGCTTTGCTCCGCGATTCCACATTAGTAAATAAAGGAGCAATAAATGAGTAATTACGATGTAAAAGATTTGAACCAGGCTGAAGGCGGACGCCGCCGTATGGATTGGGCAGAAAACGAGATGCCCGTCCTCCGTCAGATTCGCGAACGCTTCAAGAAAGAGAAGCCACTCAAGGGTTTGCGCCTTTCCTGTTGTCTGCATGTGACTACGGAGACAGCCAACCTGATGGTGACATTACAGGATGGTGGTGCTGATATTGTATTGACCGCCTCCAATCCACTTTCAACACAGGATGATGTTGCTGCCGCGTTGGTGAGTCAATTCGAAATTCCAGTGTATGCGATTAAGGGTGAGGATAAGGTAACCTACTTCAAACACATCCGCGCCGCATTGGAACATATGCCTCACATGACTCAGGATGATGGTGCTGACCTTGTGTCATCGCTGTTCTTTATCGAAATGGGACGCTTCGAAAAGCTGGAGCCTTCCCTAGCTACATGGGCGAAAAGTTTAAGCGACGATGAGCGCAAGCAGATGCTCAAGAACGTCATCGGCGGCACGGAAGAGACCACGACAGGAGTCATTCGCCTCAAGGCGATGGAAACTGATAAGGTCTTGAAGTTCCCTGTTATTGCTGTGAACGATGCCTTGACCAAACACTTATTCGATAACCGCTATGGTACGGGTCAATCCACGATTGACGGGATCGTTCGTGCCACGAATGTTTTGCTGGCAGGCAAAAATTTTGTAGTGGCAGGCTACGGGTGGTGTGGACGCGGTCTCGCATCCCGCGCACGCGGCATGGGCGCACTGGTCATCGTCACAGAAGTCGATCCGATGAAGGCGCTCGAAGCGGTGATGGACGGTTTCCAGGTCATGCCGATGGCAGACGCCGCCAAGATCGGCGATTTCTTCTGCACCGTCACCGGAGATTTGAACGTCATCGATGGTCATCACTTTGAAACCATGAAGAGCGGCGCGATCGTTGCCAACTCGGGTCACTTCAATGTTGAGATCAATATCCCTGCGCTCGAGAAGATGAGCAAAAGCGAACCGGAGCGTGTTCGCCCATTCGTGGATCAATACACCACGAAAGACGGACGCAAGATCAATATTCTTGGTGAGGGACGCTTGATCAATCTCGCCTCAGCCGAAGGTCATCCTGCCTCCGTCATGGACATGTCTTTCGCCAACCAGGCTTTGTCCGCCGAATATATGGCGAAGAATGCCGACAAGTTGGAGAAGAAAGTTTACTCTGTGCCGACCGACATTGACAACGAGATCGCCCGCCTCAAACTCGAAGCGATGGGCATCAAGATTGATATTCTCACCCCTGAGCAATCTCATTATCTGAATTCGTGGGAAGAGGGAACTTAATGAGTAAAAGTGACGGTCACCTTTAAGGTGACTGTCACTTTGTTTGATGATTACGCCTCGCGGATGAAAGTCCGCGAGGCGTTTTATATTCATTCACATGTGTTCCAACTTGTTTACTTGCGCTGCACTTCTTCATGCAAGAATTTCATATTGCGTTCAAAGGCATCCTCGTTACCCAAGCCTTCTGTGAGCGCAGGAGGTGGCAAAGCTGCGGCGCTTTCAGCAGTGCCGCCTTCATGAAGGTTTTGTTCAGCCATTTGAATCAATGTGTTGATGTAGCGTTCCTTTGCGGAAATATCATCTACGGTTGCCAATTCGCCATGACCCGGGACCAGGCGTGCAGGATTAAGTGCTTTGATCTTTGCAAGGATGTTCAGCCATTCACGCGGATGCCCAGAAGTCAGGTCGGGGTGATTTTTTACGACTAGCAAATCTCCCGTGAAGATGATGCGCTCGGTGGGTAAATGTAGGAAAGCATCACTATCAGTGTGCACGCTGCGTTGGGCAACTTCATGATTTAACACTCTTCTGCCGTAAAGGTAATACTTTGTATGTTCCATACTCTCGTACGCCAAATAATGGTTCAGGGTGGGACGATTCTTCATAAATGAACATTGCCAATCTCGATGACTCGGCGACTTCATCCAGTTTCCAAGTGGCAATATCAGTGTTCAATTGCGGCAACAAGTCGGCATCGAATCCGCCGATAGCTACGGCAAGGTGGAACTCGTATGAGTCTCCATCAAAGTCTGCTTGCGTCCCGCCAAAGGATTGCTCCAGTTCAGCGTTTAACTGGGTATGGAGTTGACGTAGGCGAGGACTTGCCACAACGCGGGCAGAGACGGAGACTACCCCTTGTTCTGAATTGCCCCAGAATACGAAACCATCGAACTTCAACTGTTGTGGCTCGATGCGCGTGGCGAGTTCTTCAAAATACGCCTCAAAGCGCAAGAAGTCATTGACGATGAATGGTTGTTTAAGAGACACATGCGCGGGCAATCGCAAAACGCGCAAATCAAAACCGTAGTCTCGGCACCGAAGTGTGAAAGACGATAACGAGTTACCAAGGTCATCGTCTACCAGCAAGGCAATTGCAATACGCATTTTCATGTTGCTAACTCAAATGTATTCAACACGCGTTGACGGGGTTGTGTAAATCATTTTATCTTTTCCATTTTCATATTCGGACCAAGCATCAAAGCATTTACGCTTCCATGATCATCTTGCGTAAACTCAATGGTTAATTCAGTTTCTAATGCAAAATATTTATTTTTTGATTCAGGATAGAGCTCATAACGAAGCGCAGCTGGGATGTTTTCGGCCACTAGGCGGGAATTGTCTACCTGCACCTGGATAACAAACTCCGGCCAATCAGCCAGCTGATACTTCCCTGCGAACTGGGTAAGTGTGTCAGGATTTACTTGTACGATAGTTTTTTCTTCGGGATGAAAATCTGCCCAACCATAAATATGGGCAATACCCCGTATGATTTCCATTATGAGCATATCCCCATTATCACTATTGGTCATTACAACAGCACCTTGACCAGTTTCTTTATATGCAACCATATAACAACGGAAACCTTGATTTGATCCCCCATGACCAAATCGACAAATTTCGCCTGCATCTTTATTGATCTCTAAACCTAGTCCGAAATTCCCATTTTGGGGTGTTAGCATTTCGTTGGCCATGCCAACAGATAATAACTTGTTTGACAGCCCTATACTGGACTGCATGATTTCAATCAGGAACCTAGCCAGGTCTGTGGGAGTTGTCCACAAACCGGCCGCGGCCTTTTCAGGATAGGTGTGCCATTTCCCCGGAATGGGAAACCCTGCTCCATTGTGGGCAGTCGCGGCTCTATTTTGATTTAAATTGGCAAGAGGCTGCTCAAAGGTACTGTCGTTCATGGACAGCTTCTCAAGCACCGTGTTTTTCAGAAACTCTTGAAATGGTTTACCGGTTATATCCTCAAGCAACTGCTGCACTACAGTATAGCCTCCTCCCGAATAACGATTTATGCTGCCAGGTTCGATATTTACCTGAATAGGATCTGTGTTGGCAGGATGCTCGCCTTTTAGAACCTGCAGTAAAGTCGGAACAGTCTCACTCGAACTATAGCCGGGAAAGCCATGTACAGTTAAACCAGCGGTATGCGACAAGATCCTGCGCAAGGTAACTTTGCTTTTTTGGGTATATTCGTTTTCTGGTATCTTCCAGGAAGAAAGCCATTGATTCACTTCTCCGTCAAGATCTAGTTTGCCTTGTTCAACTAATTCAAGAGCTGCTATTGCAGCAACAGGTTTACTAATCGAGGCTGCCTGGAAAAGAGTACCGGTTGTTACCTTTGAATCTAGCCCTGCTTCTCCCACGCCATATCCCTTTGACCATTCGATCTGCGAATGGTTGATTACAGAGATGCTAACTCCGGGAACGTGATAGAACTCCATCCTATCTATCAAATTGCCAGATGGCTGCTCAACTCCGTTGACAAAATTCGCGGTCAGCAAACCATTTTCAACTGCATTGATCCTCTGATCTAACATTTCTCACGCTCCTCTGATAATTTTTCTGCCGTCCAACGAGACTATGGGAAAACTGTTTTGGGGTGGACAAATTGGGTTTTTATATGAGAAATCAAGACTCGGTTAGAGAATGATTCAGTCCAGCCTGCCAAGTGATCTGTTGTTTTCGTTCATCGAGCCAGCCCATAATGATGGATTTTACCAATATTGTGGACCAGCGCAAATAGTCCATCCTGCCAATGCCCTGTAGGTTCTTTTTGGCACTAACCAGGTTTTGTCTGCTGATTACATGGCGAAGAACGCTGACAAGTTGGAGAAGAAGGCCTACTCCGTGCCGACTGATATTGACAACGAGATTGCCCGTCTCAAACTTGAAGCGATGGGCACCAGGATCGATATCCTGACTCCCGAGCAGACTCACTACCTGAGCTCCTGGGAAGAAGGAACGTAGTTCGATTTACGAATTTAGATTTGCGATTGATGACAAAGCCTCGCTGATGAAAGTCCGCGAGACTTTATGTTTGCCGACAATATACAGCCATGATTCCCTGAGCGATAGCGAAGGGTCTCTGAGATAGTCGTAGAGATGCTTCGCCATTGCTCAGCATGACATTGTGTACGGCAGAGCGATTACTTCCGCTGCACTTCTTCATGCAGGAATTTCATATTTCGTTCAAAGGCATCCTCGTTATCCAGACCCTCCGTGAGTGCAGGAGGTGGCAAAGCTGCGGCACTTTCAGCGGTGCCGCCTTCATGAAGGTTTTGTTCAGCCATTTGTATCAATGTGTTGATGTAGCGTTCCTTTGCGGCGATGTCATCTACTGTTGCTAATTCGCCATGACCCGGGACCAGGCGTGCAGGATTCAGTGCTTTGATCTTCGCAAGGATGTTCAGCCATTCACGCGGATGCCCAGAAGTCAGGTCAGGGTGATTTTTTACGACAAGTAGATCACCCGTAAAGACGATTCGTTCGGCGGGCAAATGCAGAAACGCATCGCTATCGGTATGTCCGCCGCCAAAGGTGATGAACTCAGCGGTGCGTTTGGTTCCCTTGAACTTCACGCGATCGGTAAAAGTGTGATCTGGCAGCCGTAGCTTCAATTGCGGAAAAGTAGCCATGATCGACTTCACAAACCGTACGCTATCTTCATGATCCAGTCGTTCGGCTTCATCTTTCGCTACTCTTGCGTGTTCTTCCCATACTTTTAATTCTTCAGACCAATGTTTCTTGAAATCGATAATATGAGCTGGCAGCTTCTCAGCGATGATCTCGCTTGTGCGTGCCGTGGCATAGATCTCTGTTTCGGGAGCGAATGCTGCATTGCCCATGACATGGTCTTGATGCCAATGGCTGTTGAGCACATGCGTAACAGGTCGCCCAGTGAGACTCTCTGCTAGAGTACGCAGTTCTACCGCTGAGGTGGGCGATAAGGTTGTATCGAAGATCAATGTTCGGTCGCCTAGATCTACAATGCCAGAGTTGCTTGCCGCCAGCCCAGTGGGTATCACGATAGCGGCCCATACGCCCTCAGCCAGTTCGTGATAAGTGAAGTGCTCGGATTTCGGGAGGAGTTTAGATGTCATGGCAGCCTTCCATTTTGATATTGATTACGGCGCAACTGGACACGCGTCCAGATGTAAATATTGCTGACATTCTTCCAAAGTCAATGTGCGCGTGAGGCGGGATTTGGCGAGTGCGATCAAATCTTCAATGTGCAAAAGATAAATCCGATCTGTGCCATCGCGGCTGGCAACTGCTAATTGTGAGCCATCTGGGCTGAATGCCACCCCTGTAAGCGCGTTGGGTGCGTAGAGTGTGAGCAATTCCCTGCCTGTAAGAGCATCCCATATTTTGGCTGTTCTATCATAACTGGCTGTAGCTAGAAATCTGCCATCCTTGCTATATGCAACATCAGCTACACCGGCAGAATGACCGGAAAGGCTAAAAAGCTCGTTGCCGGTTTTTACGTCCCGAATTTTGGTAGTGCCATCCATGCTTGCTGTAACAACGCGCGTCCCATCCGGGCTAAAGACAGTTTGATTAATAACATCTGTATGATCATCCAGATTTAATAACTCCTTGCCTGTGCCGACATCCCAAACCTTGGCAGTAAAATCAAAGATCGAGGTAACAAGATGTGTGCCATCTGCGTTGAAGGCAACGCTAAAAACCAGGTTGGGGTGTTCCAAAGTTAAGAGGTTTTTACCAGTGTTGGCATCCCATATTTTGGCGGTCTTATCAAAACTGCCCGTGGCGATGCGCGTCCCATCTGGATTGAAATCGACCCCAAAAACAGTGTCCTTATGACCAGTTAGAGTCAATAATTCTTTACCCGTAAAGGCATCCCATATCTTTGCCGTTCCATCATGACTGGCTGTAGCAATCCGTGTTCCATCAGCGCTATATGTAATTAATGTGACAATATCAGTGTGCCCGACAAGCTGAAATAACAATTTCCCCGTCTTCAAATCCCATATATTCGGCGTGAGGTCAGAATTCGCTGTCGCCAGGCGGGTCCCATCCGGACTGTAAGCCAGTGCCCCCCCTTCTTTGGATGTGATCGTTGATCCATTATCAAGGGTAAGAACCTCCCGGCTGGGCGCAACACTCCAAACCTTGGCAGTATGGTCCCAACTGGATGTAACAATGCGGGTTCCATCCGGGCTGAAGGCTACAGTATTCAAATCCCGCTCATGCCCTGCTATATCAAAAAGTTCCTGCCCTGTCGCTACATCCCAAATCTTAACATGCCGGTCATAGCTGGAGGTGGCAAGCCGTGTACTATCCGGGCTGAATGCCGCGCTGGAGACGCCGTCTCTATGACCGTAAAGGGTTAATAGTTTATTGCCATTTTGGGCATTCCATATATCTGCCATTTGATTATCCCCTGACGTAACGATATAAGCGCCATTTGGGCTAAACGAAGCGCTTCTTGCTATTATATAACTTCCGGGGAGCGTGAAAAGTATTTGCCCGGTATCCAGACTCCAAACTCTTCCCCAGCCATCACGGCCATTTGAATTCGCTGTTACAACTTTTAGACCGTCCGGGCTGAATGCCACCCAATAGACTGTGGTGCCAGCTTCTTCAGACAAGGTTAAGATTTCCCTGCCTGTGACAACATCCCATAGCTTAACTGTCCCATCATTGCTGGCAGTAGCCAGGCGATTTCCATCTGGACTAAACGCTACATGGTAAACCCCAGCCAAGTGACCTTTCAAGGCTAGTAATTCCTTCCCGGTTGAGACATCCCAAATACGAGCAATTTTGTCACCGCCTCCCGTTGCCAATAATTTCCCATTTGGACTAAAGTCAACGTTTCCAGCATCACCTTCGGTTGTAGCCTTTATCGTCAACAATTCCTTGCCAGTGATCGCATCCCAGATCTTTGCCGTACCATCTTGACTGCCTGTTGCGATAAGTTTTCCATCCGGGCTAAAAACCGCTTTCCAGACAGTATCTGTATGCCCGCTCAACGTTAATTCAAGGCGTGAGGCTTGCACAGCACGGTGTAAGGCATCTTCTGCTTCCGGCAAAACCTTGTGGTCTATTGTATAGGTTTTGTTCACGGCTTGTAATGCAAGCAAAATACTGCGCTCAGGGTCAATATCTAGATTAATATTTGCTTCGCTCGATAATTCGCGTACCGAGGCGATCAACGCTTGTTGTTCTGCTGTATTGCGTTCCTTGACGGCCAAAGCTTCCGCTGCTTGTGCAGTACTGGCAATGGACTCATTTTGAACAGCGAGTAAGCTATTGCGCGTGGCAAAGATGCCTGCCGCAATCGCCAAAACAAGCGACAACGCTCCCACGATCGTGATCACACGGTTAAGACTGCGTAAGCGTATTGCGGCGCGTTTTTCCTTTTCAGTTACTTTATACCTCTCAGCAATGGACACACCAAGAAAATCGCGCTCGTCGTGTGTCAATGCAACAGTGGTAGTTTGCGCCCAACCATCGAATTGTTCGAGGCGCGCGCCGGATAACAGGAAACTTGCATCCTGCTTTGAGTTTTGCCAATCATTTGCGGCGACTGCAAGTTGTCTTTGAATACGCACATCAGCGCGGCTTTCCAGTAGCCATTCGCGCAGACGTGTCCATTCGCGCAAGAGCGCCTCATGTGCCACTTCGATGGTGGGGTTGCGGGTGATCGGGTCACGGTCAAAGGATAGCAAGCGTGCCTTGCCAAATATGTCGATGACCGCCGACCATTGACCGTGGACTGTAGTTATACTCTCCAATTCATCACGCAGGACTCTGCGGCGTGTATCTTCCGTCCCTTCACCAAGTGTGACCAGGCGCAGGAATAACTGACGTGCCGCAGATTGAGCGTTTGCATCCAACTCAGCATAAATGGATTCTGCACTGCGTCCCAATGCGCCGAGCACGCCGCCGATCTCTTGATAGGCTTTATTGGTGAGCGTGCGTCCGTCACGTTTGTCAAAAAGTTCAGAGAGTGCGTATTGCAGCAGCGGCAGGGCGCCGGGTTGATTCCCAGCTTCGCGAATGATCGTTGAAACCAGACCCTTCTCCAGCTTAAGTCCGACGCGCTGTGTAGGTCCGGCAATCGCACGTTCCGCCTCATCCGCTGTGAGCGGCAGGACAAATTCAAAGCGGCGGTTCAGCATCTCGCCAAAATCCACATAGCGCAGAGGCTTATCGGTAAAGTCTGCCCGCAGCGTGATGATCACATGCAAACGACTGCGCTCATCCAATACGGCGGTCGCAAGATTTTCGAGGAACAAGGCGCGTTCGGCTTCATCTTCGATCAGTGTAAACACTTCTTCAAATTGATCGATGACCAGCACCAGATCCACTGCTGTGTCCGCAGGCAGAATGCGATGGACAGCACGTAACAACCCGCGACCGCCATCTTTCAATTGCGAGAGCAAATGCTCCGGCGGATTCACGGCAATGCGCAAGAGCGAGGCTTCGAGTTCTTCAAAAGGATGCGCCCCCGGCAGCATATCGACAACGAACCAGTTTTCGGACCCGGGCAAACCGCCGCGCCGCAACGCCGGAATCAAACCGGCTCGGACGACCGAGGACTTGCCACTGCCACTGGGACCGATCACTGCCAGAAAGCGACTCAGGTCACCGCCCTCGGCGAGACGCGCCAGCAATTGCTGCACCAAGGTCTCGCGCCCAAAAAAGTTTTCCGCATCCGCTTCACCGAAGGCGCGCAAGCCTTTGAACGGATTGTCAATTTCGAGTTCGGTATCTTCCTCTTCGACATGAATCGTAGTTGGGAGGGTGCCCAGCATATTGCTGGCTGCCTGCCGGAAATCATTGTAGAAGGACAGCACATCCTGGTAACGATCTTCGGGGTCTTTCGCAGTGGCGCGCGAAAGAACTGCATCTAATGAAGCGGGCAAGCCTGTCTGATGCGCCGCTAAGGGCGGCATGGGGGCGCTGATATGCTGTTGAATAAAATCGAACGGCGTGGGACCCGCGAAAGGCAACGCGCCGGTCAGCATTTCATAGATCATGATGCCCAGACAATAAATGTCGGTCTGGGGTCTGATCGAAAGCGAACGGATCTGTTCCGGCGACATGTAATGCGGTGTGCCGATCATCTCATCGATCTGCGTTTGATTTTCCAGATCGGGATTGCTGATATTTTTCGCGATGCCAAAATCTGCGAGATAGGCGTTGTTGTCTTCATCTAATAGCACGTTGGCTGGTTTGAGGTCGCGGTGAATGACCCCGATGCGATGCGCGGCATTCAAGGCGGAACACATTTGTTCAAGCAGGTGAGTGGTCACATCCATGGGGAGCGGACCCTGTCCGAGCAGGTTTTGAATATTGCCCCCGCGCAGTAAGCGCATCACCAGATATGCCACGCCCGGTTCACGCCAATAATCATATAACGGTACGATGTGGGGATGTTCGAGCCGTGCCACCAATTGCGCTTCGGCTTCAAAACGTCGAATGAAATCAGGATGATTGGCATAGGCTGGCAAAATGATCTTGACAGCGACCTCACGGTCCACGTTAGGCTGCACAGCGCGGTAGACCGATCCCATGCCGCCCATACCGATCCGTTCTGCCAATGCATACCCGCGGATGGCGCGACCGGTCAGGTCTTCGCGCCCGATCTCATCCAATCCAGGCGCAGGCGTGACTGGTAAGAGTTCGGAAGCTTCAGGTTGGACTGCGCGGGCGCGGCGCACAAACTCGGCGCGATCATCGAGCGGGATGGCAAGTGCCATGGCGAGGCGTTCTGCAATTTGAACAGAGGGGCGCAAGTCATCAGCTTCGATCTTGCGTAAGGTGATCGCGGCACAACCCACGCGCCGCGCCAGTTCCTCCTGCGTTAGATCCATTTCACGACGGCGCTGTCGGACGAAACCACCAAAGGATATTCCCTGATTCATACTGCCTCCTAGTTAAACCTTACATATCAATCAACAAGGAAGAGTATAGCGCATGGGGCAGGTGAATACAAGAAATTTTATCTTTTATATCGCTTTTTATATCGGTAATTTTTTTATGCGCAAAGTTATATAAAAAGCGATAGGAACGCTAAAAACGCTTGCATTTGATTTGCTCAGATGCTACGATGCAAACATTGATCGGGCTAAATCAAATCAGCTCAATTAAAAATATCAAAAGGAGAAAAATCATGAACACTAAAAGTAAAAATCTGTTTCTGTTCGTTTTGTTTGCCTTGATTCTGACGGCTTGCGGCGCTCCCGCGTCTACTGCGCCTGAACCGCTCACAATTGCGCAGGGTTTTTGGGATGCGATCCATGCCAAAAATGTTGATGCGGCGATGGCTTTTGTGGCAGATGATATAGTGACGGACGGTCTTCCCGCCCATTTCACTAACAAGGCTGATTTTAGTGCCTTTATGTTTTCAACGGTGGGGAGTGAAGACATCCTTGAGGTCACTGACTTGAAGCAAGCTTCTGAAGACACGGTCACATACAACGTAAAGGTAATTTTGAGAGGCAACACCGAGGCTTTTAGTGGCTTAGGCAAATTGCAAGTCAAGGATGGCAAAATCGTTTATATAGAATTTCCGTAGTAATAGTCGGGTATCCTGATAATGCTTTACTCTGCAACAAGCGCGGGGCTGTCTAAAAGATAAGAGAAGACAGTCGAAAGAGGAAAAGAGATAAAAAACTGGCAGTCATTGGGCTGCCAGTTTTCGTAGATTGTGAGCAATGGATAGAATACCCCACACTCAGTCTCCCCTTTATTCAGTCCCCTGAGTGAAAACTACGAAAGCCGCGATTATGGGGTGTTGGCAAGACAAGTGAATTCATCCTTGACGGGTCAAAGTTATTCATCGAAAATCGTAAAAACAGAACTCCGAGAACTTCTTCTCTCGGAGTTCTTCGTGAATCAGACTTTGAGAATTATTGAATCATCCATTCGCATTGTTACTGTAAAACCCAACACCAAAGGTTATAATCCATCCATCGTGCCCTCACTGTGGGATACCAACATATTATGACCCGACCTCTCAACGTTTTCCTTTGCCATGCTTCTCAAGATAAGCCCGCTGTGCGCGAGCTGTACAAACGTCTCTCTGCTGAAAAATGGATCGATCCCTGGCTCGATGAAGAGGATCTGCTCCCCGGGCAGGATTTTGATTTTGAAATTAATCAGGCACTTC
>JBDTWO010000150.1:0-12362 GCA_040006635.1 Chloroflexota bacterium | reverse complement strand
GACAAGATTCGGGTTGTCTGACCGGCTCTTGAATCGTCCCGATCAACTCTCAGGCAGACAACAACAACGCGTCGCGGTCGCCCGGGCACTGGTCGCTGAACCTGAGCTGATCCTCGCTGACGAACCCACCGGCAACCTCGATACGCGTTCGGGCGATGAGATTGCGGGACTCCTGCGCGATGTCTCAAAACAATACGGACGCACCGTAGTGATGGTCACGCACGATCCGCGCATTGCCGCCTATTCTGACCGCATCATCTTCCTGAAGGATGGCAAAGTAGTGGATGAAGCGTTGCTCGAACGTAAGACTGGCAAGCGCGGCAAGAATGCAGATCTGGTAGCGGACAAGATCAAAGAAATGGGCGACTGAAATGAATCTCCAACTAACCCTCGCCTACCGCTACCTCAGCGGACGTAAATTACGCACCTTCCTCACCACGCTTGCGGTGATCTTTGGCGTGCTCGTGATCTTCGGCATGAACATCATCCTCCCCACCATGCTTGAATCTCTGCAAGCGAATGTACAGGGTGCCTCAGGGCTGGTGGATTTCAGCGCCACGCACATCTCCGGCGAAGCATTCCCGGTAAGTGTTGCCGCTAAACTACAAGGCATGGATGGCATCCGCGCAGTCTCGGCATCGTTGACGCGCGTCGTCAACATCCCGGCAGATTTTTTCGATAAAGACCCAGCCAAAGCGGATGCATTAAACGCCCTTGAACTCATCGGCGTGGATCCCGAAGCGGCGCGTTCGGTGCGCGCCTACCCGATCGTGGAGGGGCGTTATCTCGAAGCCAGCGATACAAATGCCGTTGTCATCTCGCGCACGCTTGCCGATTCGCTCAAAGTGAAAGTCGGGGATGCTTTCCGCATCCCCAGCGTGGATGGCACGACCGAACTCAAAGTCGTTGGCATTCTGCCGCCGGTCACTTCACCCGGTAATGAAGAACTGCTCGTCAACCTGGCGCAGGCGCAGGCGATCACGGATGCCTCCGGCAAGGTCAACACGATCGATATCAACGTCGAAAGCATGGCGCTCGAAGCACGCCGAGTTGAGATCCAGAAAAATATCGAAACCGCGCTCGGCTCAAATTACACCGTGGGTTCACAAATGACCGGTGATACCGAGATGTTCGCCTCGCTTAAGCTCGGTCAGGCAATGATGAACATGTTCGGCGTGTTGGCATTGTTCATGGGCGGCTTCATCATCTTCAACACCTTCCGCACCATCGTGGCAGAACGCCGCCGTGATATTGGCATGTTGCGCGCGCTCGGCGCCAACCGCCGCACCATCATCGGCATGATCCTCGCTGAAGGACTCTTACAGGGCATCATCGGTACTGCCATCGGTTTATTGTTCGGTTACCTGATGGGCGCGGGCGTGATCAAAGTCGCCGGTCCCATCATGAGTCAGTTCATCAACCTGACGTTGGGCACGCCGGTGGTATCGCCGGGCTTAATCATCGGTTCCATGCTCTTGGGTGTGGGCGTGACAGTCTCAGCCGGGCTTTTCCCTGCGCTCAATGCAAGCAGGGTGACTCCGCTCGAAGCGTTGAGACCGTCAGCGGCGGAAACGCAATTTAATCGGCGCACAGGCTTCGGCTTCGTTGGAGGCGTGATCATCATCATCCTGACTCTCGCGGCGATCCTTTCAGGTCGTCCCGAACTCATCATCCCCGGCGGATTCTTATTCCTGCTTGGCTTGGTGCTGATCGCTCCCGCATTGGTGCGTCCGTTTGCGCTGGCGTTCGGTTGGGTGCTCGCACTCTTTTATGCGCGGCGCGGCATCAGCGATCTGGCGCAGGGCAATCTCACGCGCCAGTCGTCCCGCGTGGCGGTGACTGCCAGCACAAGCATGATCGCGATCGCCATCATCGTGGCGATGGGCGGCATGGTTGCGAGCCTCACGTTCACGCTGTATGATCTGATCCGCGCCAACCTCGGCAGTGATTATCTTTTTGTGCCGCCTTCGGTTGCTTTGTGGAGCAGTAATGTCGGCGCGAAGTCAGGCTTTGCCGATCAACTCAAAGCAGTGGACGGGGTCGATCAAGTCAGCACACTGCGCTTTGCAGGCGCACTGGCGAACGGGCAAGCCATGTCTGTATTGGGAATTGACCCCGCTTCTTACCCAGCCGTATCTGCTCTGTTCTTCCAAGACTCGCTCTACGCTGACGAAGACTCCGCCTACGCCGCGCTCAACGAGGGACGTAACATGATCGCCAATGGTGCCTTGCTGACGGCGCTTCAAAAGCAGGTCGGCGACACCGTGGAGATCATCACGCCGAATGGGATATTGAATTATCGCATCGTGGCAGTCGCAACCGACATGTTGAACGCCAAAGTGACCACTGGTTTCATCTCGCAAGCCAATCTGAAAAATGATTTCGGCGTAACCGACGATGTCTTTATTCAACTCAACTTGAAGAAAGATGCGAACCGCGCCGCCGCTGATACCGCCATCAAAGCCCTCGCGGAAAATTACCCGACCTTCAAAGTCATCTCTGGCACCGAATATTACAACACCCTGAAATCACAAATGGACGCGGCGTTCAGCGGCATGTATCTAATGTTTCTGGTACTGGCGATCCCGTCGCTGATCGCCATGATCAATACGCTCACCATCGGCGTTATCGAACGCACGCGTGAGATCGGCATGCTCCGCGCGGTGGGCGCCACCCGCAAACAAGTGCGGACCATGATCGTGGCTGAAGCTTTGTTGCTCTCGGCGATCGGCACTGCCTTTGGCATTCTCGGCGGCTTATATCTTGGTTATGTGATCGTAGTCGCCATGAAAGCCCTCTTCCCGCTGGGCTACGTTTTCCCGGCCAGTGGCGTGCTGGTGGCGATCGCCATCGGCTTGCTGTTCGGCGCGTTTGCGGCACTGATCCCTGCCCGGCAGGCGGCGGGCATGAACATAGTGGAAGCGCTACGTTACGAATAATAGAACATATTCAACATAATTATTTTGGACGCAGATGAACACAGAAAACGCTGATAGTTCTCGTAATCAGCGAAGATCAGCGTTTATCTGCGCCCCGTATTGCTCTTAAAACATGGCGCACCCACGCAAGATCAATTTTGTGGGTGCGCCATGTTTGTTTTACACACTAACCATAAAAGACTTGGAGCCGCCCTATAAAAGATGTATACTGGGCGTGCTGAAAAAGCAACATATCCTATACCCCACAGGAGGAACGCATGGACATCACCGTCATCCTACAAGTTGCGATCGGTATCATATTCGTTTGGGTCATACTGGCGAGCATCACCTCGCAAATCCAGGAATGGGCTGCATCCATTTTCAGATGGCGCGCCAATATGCTGGAGGACGCAATTGCTCAAATGCTGGGCGACCCAGATCTCAAGAACAAGGTCTATAGCCATCCGCTGATCAAGGGCCTGTTTACCAATCAAGGCAAACGCAAACCAGCTGGCATTCCTCAAGACAAATTTGCCCTGGTACTTTTTGATGCAGTGCTGAACTCAGGCGCGAGCGCGGCTGAAGTCAAAAGCACATTTGAAAATCTAAAGAAAAATGTCGAAGCGCTCAAAAACAAAGGCGAAAGCGAAGATCTGAAAAAATTCGCCACCGCCATGGATACACTCCTGATCGGCATCGAAGAAAAAGCAGACGATACAGCTCAGGCCATCACAGAAGCCAGATTGCGAGTGGAGAGCTGGTTCAACAACTCGATGGAACGCCTGACCGGTTCCTATCGCCGCCGTATCCAGATCGTCGGTATCGTTGTGGGTATTGTCGTTTCCGCGGCCTTCAATGTGGATTCTCTCGCGATCATAAATGCCTTATGGAAAGACCCGGTTGTGAGACAAGCTGTGGTGTTACAGGCGGATAAACTACCAGCACCTGACACACAATCCACCCAAACGCCCAGCATTGAAGATATTGCAAAAAATGTTACGCAGCTCAATGTGCTCTCCCTGCCCGTTGGTTGGTCATCGAAAAACATACCCACCAATGCAGGCGGGTGGGCCGGTAAATTCTTTGGCATATTGCTCAGCGGTATGGCGGCGGCACAAGGCGCACCCTATTGGTTCGACTTAATGAGAAAATTGATCAGCCGTAATCCGCCTGTCCCAGCACAACCTTCATAATGCTCAAATCAGTATCACAAACAGCCCTGCGAGTGCGATGCACGAACGCGGGGCTGTTTTGATTCATTTTTGAATCAGCGTTATGATTGGCACAGATCTCAGCATCAAAAATACATCACCAATTCCACATGCTCAGAAAGGTTATATCATGACCCTCCCCACCAAGATCACTGTCATCGGCGCAGGCTCGGCATCCTTCGGCGAAAATACGCTTTCCGCCATCATGCGCTCACCAAAACTCAAAGGCTCCACACTCGCGCTTGTTGATAGAAACGCTGAAACGCTCGATATCGTTCAACGCCTCGCCAATCGCTTGAACCGTGAATGGGATTCAAACTTCACCATCACCGCGCATACTCATCATCAAGACGCGCTCACCGATTCGCATTTTGTCGTCAATGCCATTGAAGTGGGCGCACGCGAAAATTTATGGAAGCGTGATTTTGAGATCCCCATCCAATACGGTGTACGTCAACCCTATGCCGAAAACGGCGGACCCGGCGGCTTTGCACACGCTGCGCGCAACATCGGTCCCATCATGCAGATCGCGCACGCTATGGAACAGGCTTGTCCGGATGCGTGGTTCGTCAATTTTACGAATCCAATGATCCGCATTTGCGATGCGGTCAATCGTCACAGCCACATCAAAGCCGTCGGCTTGTGTCATCAAATCTTCGCGGGCTACACCATGGTCGGCGTGGCGCTCGCCAAAGACCTCGGCATCGAAGTGCCTGAGGGTCTCACCGGTATGCACGCCTCTGTCGATCAACATCCACTGCAACATCACATCCGTGAACAGATCGTGCCGCTCATTGATATTCGCGCGGCTGGATTGAATCACTTCAGTTGGATTCTTTCCATTAACGACCGACGTACTGGCGAGGACCTTTATCCGCTTTTTAGAAAACGCTTCTTTGAACTCAAGCCTGAATTTGAACCGCTGACGAGAGATGTTTTCTCAGCCTTTGGCTTGTTCCCCGTCCCTGGTGATACCCACCTCTGCGAATACCTGCCATGGATGAGCGACTCGCAAACCAAGCCGTGGGATAAATACAACATCCGCCTCTATGACTGGGATGTGATGGCAGCTGTCCGTGACTTTGAGTTGTATCGCCTCAATGAAATGGCAAACGGTGATGCGACCATCGAAGGCTTGCTCGATACTGATTCGGAAGGTGCATTGGAAATGATCGAGAATGTCGCAGGCGCAACCACGCATTATCATCTCGCCGCGAATCTGCCCAATGAAGGTCAAATTCCCAATCTGCCGCTCGGCGCCACTGTTGAAACACCAGTGGTCGTCAATGGCGCGGGGATCCAACCCGTCCATATGGGTGCCATGCCTGAACCGATTGCTGAACTTCTGCGCCGCGAAACCACCGCTGCACAATTATGTGTCGATGCCGCGGTGGAAGGCAATCGCGAGAAAGCACTACAGTGTCTGCTGCTTGACCCTGTCATAACCGATATTGATACTGCCAAAAAGATATTAGATGATTATCTAACGAGCTACAAAGAATATCTTCCCCAGTTTTGGAAGTAACCAATTACAAAGAAGTGACAGTCACCTTGCTCCCTGCGCTACGCTTCGGGAGTGCTTCGCAAAGGTGACTGTCACTTTAGTACAGGAAAACATGAACATTATTTCCCTTCAATCCGATGACGAACACATAATTGATCAAGCCGCACAATTATTGGTGGACGCATTCCGTGAGCATTGGCCCGAAGCATGGTCCACATTTGATGATGCGCTGAAAGATGTCCACGAAATGCTTGAACCCGAACGCATTTGCCGCGCAGCAATCGATGATACCGGAAATTTATTGGGCATTATCGGTGGTATCCCACAATATGACGGTCATGTGTGGGAGCTTCATCCGCTTGCCGTTCAACCCAACATGCAGGGACAAGGTATCGGTCGTGAGTTGGTGAAAGATTTCGAGGAGCAAGTTCGCCAACGCGGCGGACTGACCATCACGCTGGGCAGTGATGATGAAGACAGTATGACTTCGCTGTCAAATGTCAATCTATTTGAGAATACGTGGGAAAAGATTCAAAATATCCGCAACTTGAAGGGACATCCCTTTGAGTTCTATCAAAAGCTGGGATATGTCATCACGGGTGTGGTACCCGATGCCAATGGCATCGGCAAGCCGGATATTATGATGTCGAAGAGGGTGTGACTCTGGAGTACGGGAGCTTGCTCCCGTATTTTTCGACAGCAAGTTGTCGGACTCCAGAGTTAATGTGTCTCAGTCACCTTCGTGATCGTGCGCGGCTTTTCGGTATCGTAACCTTTGACGCTGGTGAGATGGCAGGCAAATAATTGAGCGGGGAGAATGCTCACTAACGGAGTCAGCCATTCGGGCATTTGAGGCGGGATTTGGATCGGCGATTGAGCCAGCTTCAGCGCATCCGTATCATCTGAGATCAAGACCAGTTCCGCATTCAACTGATTGCGTAAACGCGTCAGCATCTCTTGCATCGTGTCATGGACTTTGCCCTTGGGCGCAACCGCCAGGACAGGGAATCCGCCTTCGACCATCGCAATCGGTCCATGTTGAAAATCAGCGGAGGAATACGGCTCGGCGCTTACATAGGTCAACTCTTTGAGTTTGAGCGCCCACTCGAAGGCGGTAGCGTAGTTGAATCCGCGCCCCAGTACCACGCATTGGCTCATATAGCGGAAACGCTCGGACATGCGCGCGATCTCTTGATCCTGCGCGAGGGCTTGTTCTGCCCATTTTGGTACAGAATCCAGCTCATTCCAGCGGTCATTTGAACCGCTAAGCGCGGCGGAAAGCATGGCGATCCCCATGAGCTCAGATGTGTAGGTTTTCGTCGCGGCAACGGCTTTTTCGGGACCGGCTTGAATATCCAGCACAAAATCGGCGGCTTTGGCGAGCGGCGAATCGGGGATGTTGGTGATCGCGAGCGTCAGACAGTTTTGCTTGCGGCCCTCTTCCAACACGCTGACAATATCCGGCGATTGACCCGATTGTGAAACACCGACCACCAGCGCATTCTTCAAGCGTGGCGGACTCTGATAATAGGTAAACAATGAGGGTGTGGCTAACGCCAATGGAAGTTGATTGTGCGCGCCCCATAAATAATTGGCATATCTGCCCGCATTATCGGATGTACCGCGTGCCGCAAGAAATGCATACTGCACATCACGCGCTTGAATCACTTTGGCGATCTCCAATACGGTTTGTTTTTGTTTATCCAGCAATGCAGCCAGTCGTTCAGGTTGTTCAAAGATTTCGGAATGAAGTGTCATGGTGTCCTCTGGCTTCCATTTTACCGCTTGTCTTATTTTTTAATAACCTTTCGCTGAATTTATCTATCAACAAAATGGCTGGTACGAATGCTAAGGCAACACTTTGCATTTCGAATTATATAAACAAAAATTAATTGAATGCTTTATATTCTCAGACATTATGATGCTCATCAAATATTGGGGTGATTAAAAATTATTTCTGTTCACTAACAATCATCATGACGGTGGCTTCATGAATCAAAATCAAGAATCAAGCAATATAAAATTTTTATTTATCGATTTAATAAATCATTATGATTCGTTTTATGAATTATTGATTAACGTAATTGCAAAATTTTAAAGTTAATCATCATCAAAAAACCTTTACATATACTGAATAATAGTTACAATCTATATAGTTGTATATCATTCATGCATAATTTAAAAAATAAATTAATTAAATCAACAACAAAAAATATTTAACAACACAACGCATGCTAAATATATAACGCGATCAAGATAAAACTTCAACAACATACAATCATCTTGATCGATTGTAACGAAAGAAAAGGACTCGACATGTATCTCTGTGTATTATCAAGCACGCCGGACGACCCGAATGACGTACCCTACGATCCATCCGCACACATGGCTGGACTCAAATGGAAGCATCATCCGGTGAGTCCGAAGAATGTTGAAAGACAAATCCGCGATCTGATGAATGAAGGCGTGGATGTGTTCTTCAACCTTTGCGATGGCACACCCGATGACGCGCTATCGGGCATTGGTCTGGTGCAGATCATGGAAAAATTAGGCGCAGCATTCACCGGCGCAGACTCGAAATTCTTTGATCCCTCCCGCCAGGAAATGAAAGCGTATGCCAAGAAGGCAAATGTCCCCACACCCGGTTGGGTGATGGTGGATCGTGTGGAAGATGTGGAACGCGTTGCCAAACGTTTGCGCTTCCCGGTGCTCGTCAAGCCGCCGCATGGGTATGCCAGTGTCGGCATCACGCGTGATTCACGCTGCGAGAACGTGGAGCAGCTCAAGGTCCAGGTAGGACGCGAGATCGAAACGTTCGGTCGCGCATTACTCGAAGAGTTCATCGAAGGTCGTGAGTTCACCTGTCTCATCGCGGAAAATCCCGATGATGCAGTAAATCCGATCACGTTCAAGCCGGTTGAATTCATCTTCCCCAAAGGTGAATCGTTCAAGCATTACGATATGAAGTGGGTTGAATACGAGAAGATGTCGGTTGCGCCGGTGAACGATAAGCGCATCGAGAAGATCTTACGTGAGCAGACCGCCCGTTTGTTCAAAGCTATGGACGGCAACGGCTATGCTCGCTGTGACTATCGCATGTCTGCCGATGGCACGATCCACATGCTGGAGATCAACCCGAACTGCGGTATCTTCTACGCACCGCATGAACCGGGTTCAGCAGATTTCTCTTTAATGAACGATCCCGTTTACAATCATCAGAAATTCCTGAAGTTGATCGCCCGCTCCGCCCAAAAACGTCAAGCCACCATGCTGGCGGCGAAGATGAAGAAACAACAGTTGAAGAAGCAGCGTGTTGAACAGATGGCTTATACCTAGCCGGTGAGTCAGTAAATAGTTTTTAGTAAATGAGCGGACAAATTGTCCGCTCATTTTTTATTCCATCTGTCGGAAGTATAATGACTTTATGAAACCACCCGAGCAAATTGAAACCCAAAGGCTTAGCCTGCGCGCCCCGCTTGCAGAAGACGCCATCGCCATGTTTACAGGCTGGGCTCAAGATGTTGAGGTCACGCGCTATCTCACGTGGCGTCCACACATTAACCTGGAGCAATCGCAAGTTGTCATCGCAAATGCCATCTCGGCATGGAAGAATGAAGCGCGTTTTCCATTTATGATCGCGCTCAAGGCAAACAATCAAGTCATTGGCATGATCGACCCAAGGATTGAAGGTCTGAAAGTGGGAGTAGGATATGTAATTGCGCGCGCGCATTGGGGCAAAGGCTATATGCCGGAAGCCACGCGTGCCATTATCGAATGGGCTTTCCAACAGCCCGCAATTTATCGGGTTTATGCAACGACCGATGTGGAAAATGTTGCTTCCCAGCGCGTTTTGGAAAAAGTTGGCATGCAAAGCGAAGGACTTCTGAGAAAATATATTATTCATCCAAACATAAGTGATATTCCGCGTGATAGTTATATCTACGCAATCATCAAATAAGGAACACTGGAGGAACCAACACATGCTCAAAAAGAAAATCACATTCATTGGTCCCGGCGTGATGGCAGAAGCCATGATCGCCGGATTATTACGCAAGCAGTTGGCAAAGCCGGAGAATATCATCGCCGCGGGTCCACGTGAAGAACGCGGATCGGAATTACAAAAGAAGTATGGCATCAAATCCACTACGGATAATGCTTCTGCGGTCTCACATGCCGATGTAGTCGTGCTTTCGGTCAAACCGCAGCGTCTCAGCGAAGTGATGAAGGGACTCAAAGGCATTCGCTCGGATGCATTGATCGTGTCCATTATTGCAGGCGCAAATATCAAAAAGATCAGCGCTGGTTTGAAACATAAAGCCATCGTGCGTTCGATGCCGAATACGCCCGGTCAAATTGGCGAAGGCATTACGGTGTGGACTGCATCAAAAGAAGTTTCAGAAGAACAACAAGAAATGGCGCGCGCGCTTCTCGGCGCGTTGGGTGAAGAAGTCTTTGTCGAAGATGAAAGCTATCTCGATATGGCAACCGCCCTCTCTGGGTCCGGACCCGCGTATGTCTTTCTCTTCACCGAAGCCTTAATTGACGCCGGTGTCCACATGGGATTCCCCCGCCGCATTGCAGAACAGCTCGTCTTGCAGACCATCAAAGGCTCCGCTTCTTTCTACGAACAGGCTGCTCGTCATCCCGCAACCTTACGCAATCAAGTCACATCCCCAGGCGGGACTTCTGCTGAGGCGTTGTATTATCTCGAGAAGGCGGGTTTCCGCACCGCGATCTCACGCGCAGTCTGGGCGGCGTATCAACGCTCATTAGAGTTGGGTAAAGAGAAGCCCGGTCACATTGATACGCACGACGAGGAAGAAAAATAAAGGAGTGTCCCCCATGCCGTCACGCTCGAGGCGAAACCACAAACAAACAGACGATTCTAGAACAGAGGCGGACAAGATCCTCGAAATGATGTTTATGCAGGGCAAGGCACAATTTGGCAGCGCCATGAAATCTTTCTGGCTCTATGCTGGCGAATTTTGCCCAGGCTGCCTAATGCGTCCCATTGACAGGATCAAGTTCAAAGGTAAGGAAGATGCTCTGTCAATCAACGGCTTTATGTATCGTGCGCGCGGCGTGTTGATCGGATATTTTCTCTGCGAGACCTGTGCGAATTTTATTTTCACAGAAGCGGAGAAGAATCCGTACAAACAGACACCCCTGCACACGGACATCGAACAGAATTTAATCGCCGCCTACCAAAAGTATTTGATGTCGCTCGATGCGTGAGAGCTACTGTCGATTTTATAAGAATTCGGCTTGCGGGGTCATCTAATAAGTGCTAAACTCAAAGTGTGAAATTTGAGATCGTTGACGAAATCGCGGAAATAGAAACTATCGCGGTCGGCTCCAGCATCCGCGACTTGACATATTTACAAAAAATGCACGGACGTGGAAGATGGAGAAAACTAAAGGGCTTTGCCCATGTCAGACTGCCAAACGGCAGCATTCGCCATGTTGAACTGCACTGGTATGAAGCGCATGGAATCGGTCAAAAAGACATCAAGATCAAAAGATATTTGGATTAACCTATGAGTACAAAAAAACATTTCGTCCTTTGCATTGATAACACAGACTACGAAGCATCTTTAATCACGAGAAAAGTCTATGAAGTCATCCCTGACGAACAGGCGGAGAAAGATGACCTGATCCGAGTGATCGATGAAAGCGGGGAGGATTACCTTTACCACATCAGTCATTTCGTGTTCATCCACCTGCCAGCCGAAGTGGAAAAGGCATTGATCGCGGCATAACAAACTTCAACACAGCATTTAACCAACGAGCGGACTATATGTCCGCTCGTGTGCTTTATAATTCAGGGCGATTACGAATTACGCAATACGGATCACGCAAACACATGTCACTCATTACTGTAAGTTCACTCTCCAAATCCTTCGGCGCCGCGGATATTTTCAGCGGGGTCTCTTTTACCGTGGACAAAGGCGCGCGCATGGCGATCGTCGGTCCGAATGGCATCGGCAAGACCTCGCTGATGCGAATCCTTGTCGGCGTGGATCAGGCTACTTCGGGATCAGTCAACCGCTCACGGGGAGTCCGAATCGGGTATTTGTCGCAAGAGGCAGATTTCAAAATGTCGGGCACGATCTGGACGGCATGCGAATCCGTTTTTGAGCATTTCAAAGCGGAGCAGGAGGAATTGCATCGCCTGGAGGGCTTGATGTCTGACCCTGAACAAATGGAAGAAGCCATGGAGCGCTACGGCAAATTGCAGGAAGAATTTGAGCGGCGCGGCGGCTATACCTATACAACAAAGATTCGCACAGTGTTGACGGGCTTGGGATTCAGCGAAGCCGATTATCAACTTGACCTTGATCATCTTTCAGGCGGTCAGCGCACGCGTGGATTTCTGGCGCGCCTCTTACTCGAAGACCCGGATGTGCTGCTGCTCGATGAACCCACCAACCATTTAGATATCGCCGCTGTGGAATGGCTCGAAGGTTATTTGAGTCAATGGGAAGGCGCGGCGGTGATCATTTCGCACGACCGCTTCTTTTTGGACAAAGCCAGCAACGGAATTCTGGAAATGTTCCCCGGCGCAACCGAAACCTATCGTGGCAATTACAGCGCGTATTTAAAACAACGTGTTGAACGCATGGAACGCAGGCAGGAAGTTTTCGACAGCGAAAAAGAAAAACTGCAAAAGGAAATGGAATACATCCGCAAAAATGTGGCGGGGCAAAATGTATTGCAAGCCAAAGGCAA
>JBDTWO010000149.1:0-12391 GCA_040006635.1 Chloroflexota bacterium | reverse complement strand
TCGCCTGTTCGCGAGTGTAGGTAACGATGCTGCCATAGCGCACCCAGCGCACTTCCATGCCATTCGGACTCACCAGCGAACTCAACAATGCGCCGTCTGAAGTGAGTATTGCTTTCTTCAAAGAGTCAATCAGGGCTGTCGCTTGCGGGTCGGCACATACATTCGCAGCTCCCGGCGGAATGGGACTTGCCGTCGCTATGACTGCCACGATCGCAGTCGGGACGGGCATAGGAGTCTCAGTGGTGATAAAGACCAAGGGGGCAGGAGCAGGCGCGGTTGGCGTAAGAGGCGTACCTCCCAAGGAACCACACCCGGTTAATAGAAAGAGTCCGATTAATAGGATGGATGTCAGCTTGTTATTCATGGTGTCTCCTCTCTTATATAACTGCACACATTATATACCTTGGCAAAGCAAAAGACCGCAGAGTTCTCAAAGGACTCTGCGGTCTGAAATTTAAAATCAAAAGAGAACTAGTCTTCAGCGATCACGATCACGACCATGTGCTGATTGAGCAACTGCGGCACATTTGAATCTTTGCCGGGGGCGATCTGTCCGAGTGTATAGCCGCCCGCAATGGGGACATCCTTGCCGAGTATTTCTTGAACGGCAGCGATCTCAGCGCCAGGGTGGGATTTGAGCAGCATCTCCCAGGCAATATCTACAAGCACGAGGGCAAAGGCCGGCTTGGCGCCCTGCAATTGTTGGAGCGCGTGTTGGGCGGCATTTTGCGCAGCATTCTCACAGGCGCCGCGGCTCCCCACCAATAGATAGGCATCACAGCCATCCCGAACAGGCGCATTCATGCGGAAACTTCCATCGGCTTCCACGCGGATGGGCGCGCGCACCACCATATTATCAGTGCCCATTTCGATACCCAGCGGATATAAACGTGCAAGGTGACTCAATGGCGGGAATGCCCATTCACGCGCTGGATAACCAAAGAGTTGGGCATAGGTTTCAGAGGCAGGTCTACCATCCAAAGTGCGCAACCAGAAACCGCGCGAACGTGTGACTCGGAACTGACTCCCAACCGGGGTCCAACCATGCGCTGAGCCGATACCGATACGCACGTTGCCGCGTAAAAAGGCCGCAGCCAGCGCGCCGCTGCCAGTCTGTGGACCAGCCAACTGGTAGGAAAGACCCGCATGCAAGTCGCCGGAGGAAAGCGCGCCAGCCAGCGGGACAGAAGTCGCCAATGCTGCACATAGTTGGTCGGCGTCCCCATTAAATCCATCGGCAAAGAAGATCATGCCTTGGTTGTTTTTTTCGGCAAGTTGCTTCGCAAGTTTTGCGCCGGTCTCGCGTGAGTTTTGAGCGTAGGTGGGCATCCATTGGGTTTCGGCTTCAAAGTCACCTGAAAGCAAAGCCACGACCACCGAGTTTGGACGCAAACCTTCAGACGTGATCCCAACGGGACTGCTAAAGCCGATCACGGGCGTATCACCCAACAAGCCGGAGACGCCGCTGATCACATCGCGTGCCTGATATTGATGCGAGGCAATGATGAAGCCGAAGCTTGCCGCAGCAGAACCGAGTTTATTCAACGCCTGATGCGCAGCCTGCAACCCGGCTTCACGTCCGTTCAACGCCTGGGCAGAACCGATGGATACGTTTAAGGTCATCTCAAATTATCCTTCTGCCACGGGAACAGTGAAATGGAAGGTGGTACCCTGCCTGAATTCGCTGTCGAACCAAATACGCCCGCCCTGCATTTCGACCAGGCTCTTGGTAATGTTCAAGCCCAAACCGGTGCCGGGCGCCTCGCGCGCTTTCGAATCTTCGGAACGGAAATAACGTTTGAAGATCTTGGCTTGGTCTTCAATGCTGATACCGATGCCATCATCCTTTACCCAAAGATGCACAACTTCTTTTGCGCCACCCGGGTCCCACTGGTTGGAGGTGACTTCCGCGCCGATCAAGATCTTGCCGCCTTCCGGCGTGTATTTGTGAGCATTGCTCACGAGGTTCGTTAGAACCTGCCCCACACGGGTGTGATCTGCCCAAACATTGGGCAATTCCTTGGGGACCTGCAGATCAATGGTCTGCTTCTTGTCATCAATCTGGCGCTTGGTGGAACGAATCACTTCATCCACAACATCATCGACACCAACAGGTTTATAGTCGAGCTTGAGTTGTCCGGCTTCGATCTTGGCATTGTCATTGAGGTCTGACACCAAAGTAGACATACGTTGAACATTGGCGCGGATGGTGCCAAGGAAGTTGGCTTGCATTTCATTGATCTGTCCCACTGAACCCGCTGCCATTAACTCGGAGTAGCCCTTGATGGAGGTCATTGGATTCTTAAGCTCATGCGCAACGAAGGAAACGAATTCGCTCTTGGCAATATTGGCACGTAAATTTTCAGCAAACAACTGGGCATTGGAAATGGCAATCGCCGCATTGTCGCTCAAACGGTTCAGGAATGCCAGGTTGACTTGCGAGTCGCCGGTACTCTCAAGAATAATCAAACCGATCACCTGCACTTCACGGCGAATGGGTACGATGATCTGGGTATGAGCAGAAGGGAGAATTCCTTTTTCATCGATGGCCAGCAAAGAAATCTGGGTAGATTGTCCGCTTTCCATGGCGGTCTTGATCGTGGGTAAATCAAGCGGTAACTGTACATTGGGCTGATCGGCAAAAACCTCTTCATAACCCTGGTGCGCCATCAAGCGCAAATGGTCTTCCTCTATAAAGCCGATCAAACCCGCATCGGCAGAGGACTGACGCATCGCTGTTTCCAGAGTGATCAGCATGGCGCGGTCTACATCGAGGGTGGCGTTGAGTTCGCGAACAATCCGACCCATCACTTGAAGCTCTTCGATCTTGGCTTCAAGTTCCAAATCGGTCGATGCCAGTAAGCGCGCATTTTCCATGGCGACCGCGGCTTGTCCGGAAAAGGCCGTCAGGATGTTTTGATCGTCTGCCACAAACGGCAAGCCGTCACGACGGTTTATGACTTCGATCACGCCGAGAACACGGTCTTTGATCATCATGGGAACAGCCAACAGGGAGCGTGGGTAGAATCCGGTCTGTTTATCCGTCTCCACATTGGAACGAAAAACGGAACGCTGGGCATCATTCTCAATAACAGGAGCGCGGGTCTGAACGGCACGTCCCACGATCCCAGTTCCAGCAGGCAGGCGCTTGTTTAGCAAGTTACCGGCAACAGGACTGACAATAACGCGAAAGACCAGATCGCCCGTCTGTTCATCCACCAGGAATAATGTGCCGGCTTCGCAATTCAAAATGGAGACGGCGTTATCTAAAATATTTTGGAGCAGCGGTTCCTGCTCGAGCGTGGAGGTTAATTGACGGGTAATTTCGTTCAGGGTGGAGAGTTGATAGGCGCGGTGTTGTGTTTCTTGAAGCAAGCGGGCTCTTACGATCGCGCCGACCGTCTGATTAGCAACCGCCTGCATGAGGTCTAATTGCGCCCGGGTATAGGTCACAGTGGGATCGGTACTGCCAACGCTTAACGCACCGATTGTTTCCGCTTCCGAATTTAGGGGCACACCCATCCAGGCGTAGATACCCTGGGAGGAAGGCGTAATGTTGCGTGCCTGACATTCACGGGTGTAATCCTGCGTGATAATGGGACGGCCCTTGCGAATAATCTCCTGACCCAAACCCAGATTGGTGGGCAGCGGCTGGTTCTCAAATTCTGTGAGGCGTTCCTTGTCATCCACACGAAAGCCGTAGTAGAAATAATTGGCGGCTTTGTTATACAGTGTGATATGGAAATACGACGATGGAATGATCTGCGTGGTTTGAGCGAAAATCAATTCAAGCACGTCATCGAACGTCAGGGTGACGTTCACACCCTGGGATACGCGTGTCAGCGCATTCATTTCCTGCACACGACGTTCAAGATTTACGACTGTCTGCACGCGGGCGATGGCTAAAGAGGCTTGATCTGAAAGGTTATCAAGGAAATCAAGGTCTTTGGGGGTATATGCAGTTCCTGATAAGGGTGCTCCCAAAGCCAGCCAGCCCACGGGTCGGCTTTCACCTCGTAAGCCAACGAAGAGACGTGCGCCTAATAATGAAAGGCGGGCCTCATCTGCCTTTAGAATGGCAGGAGGGTTGATGGTATCGAGATAGAGCGCAATGCTCTCCTTCTGAAAATATTGCGCGAGGGTACTGTTTGATGCAAAACGAATGTCGCTGGTGGGGCGTCCATTACCGTTAGCGAGTGCAGCATACTGATCATTGAGCAGGTCGTAGGTATAGATATGGATACGATCCGGCATGAGACTGCTTTCAATTTGCTCACGCAGAACTTTTCCAATCGTATTCAGATCTAATGCGCGTGTGAGTTCATGTGAAAAGGTGCGCATGCGATCTTCGTAAGCACGTTGACCACGGAAGAAAGTGCTATCCACCCAGACCTGTAAACGGGTACGCACTGGGTCAAGAAAAACCGCGATCACAAAGACCAACCCGCTGATCAGAAACGGATTGTTCATGGAAATTGAAAAAATCACACCCAAACCGCTGACCAACAAGCCATAGGCGACCACGACAAAAACCGTCAGCATGGCATAGACCAGACTTTGACGCATCCAGTAATCGGTGCGGAGGAGGCGGAAGCGGATGATGACGTATCCGTTCACAAGCGGGAAGGCAACAGTCCACAAAAACAAATAGGGGTTGAACGCCTGGGGTGCAATCAAAATCCAAATGAGAAGCGGTCCGAATGCGACCAGTGACCCGATCAAGATTGTACGCGCCTGGCTTTTTACAACGGGTGAATAAGATGTGAACGCGTGATACAGCAAAGTGCCAAAATAGAATATGGCTGAAACACCCGCAAATTTATAAAGGAATGCCCAAGCTAGAATATATGCGCCGGGATCGGCAAAATCGAACAATTTTCCAAATACGGAAACTGCAAAGATCGTACCTACCAGATAGCCGATCCAGCGAAGATAAGGGCGTCTGACCACAAAACGCACTTCCTGTGGGAAGCCGAGCGCAAGATCAATAAATGCGCCGCCTGCGAGCCCGATCGCCAGGGTCCAAAGATATGTAAAGTGATGGGATGTATAGATTTCAAAAAGCGAGCCAATGACAATGGCAAGCGATGAAGTGAGCATGGAAAATGCGCGACCGGCGGGTTCTGTACGGCGCAGTCCAAAGATCCACAAACTAACAACCAGAAACACCAAACCAAGAAAAGCTGGAACAATAAAATATGCTATACGGTCAGCCGAGGAAAATGACTGCAGGACGATATCAACCGTTTTCACAGCTCCGCTTGTTGTATGAATCGCAACTGAAACAGTTTGCCCAACAGAAGTTGCAGCCAGGACTTTTTTAAGATCATTGGAGTTGGAGATCTTTTCCCCGTTTATGGAAAGCAGTTGATCACCCAGTTTGAATCCCTGGGCATACATCTGCCAGTGTTGACCGGGCTCTTTCGTATCCGAACCATTTAATACGAGGGTATTTTCAAAGAAACCGCCGATAAATGGATTCTTTAACCAGCCATAGGAAAAAAACAGCCCGGCAATAAAGACCACTACTGCCACAGCTTGATACACCAGCACAATATACTGGGTGACCTTATTGGAAACTTCGTAAAATCTTTCAGATGGATACATGGCTATTAAGTGTGGAAACAACTGCCAAAGACAACTATGTTAAATTTTACTACATCCCCTGCCTGTATCTATGCTACTTTCATAACAAAGCGGCAAGGCGGGGCGCCCCGCTTTGGAGCAGCCCCGCCTTGCGAGTGAACTAAATATCCAGATTTCGGACGGCTTTCGCATGCGTTTGGATGAACTTGCGCCGCGGGTCCACTGCGTCACCCATCAACATGTCGAACGTGCGGTCGGACTCAGCCGCGTCTTCCACTGTGACGAGGAGCAGGGTCCTGTTTTCGGGATTCATCGTCGTCTCCCAAAGTTGAACCGGGTTCATTTCACCCAGACCTTTATAACGCTGCATCGTTGCCTTATCACCGATCTCTTTAATGATCTTGTCTTTATCCTTGTCGGTATAGGCATACTTGACTTGATTCTTGTGAGCAATCCGATATAACGGCGGTTGGGCAATGTAGAGATGTCCATCCTCGATCAATTTGGGCATATAGCGGAAGAAAAAAGTCAGCAACAAGGTGCGGATATGACTGCCGTCCACATCCGCATCGGTCATGATGATGACGCGACCATAGCGCAGACCTTCGACGTCAAAGTTATCACCGATACCGGTTCCAAGCGCGGAGATCAACGCCTTGATTTCATTACTGGACAGGATCTTATCCAAGCGGGCGCGTTCGGTGTTCATGATCTTCCCGCGCAACGGCAGGATCGCCTGGAAGTGACGATCACGTCCTTGTTTGGCGGAGCCACCGGCTGAGTCACCTTCTACGATATACAACTCAGTCTTGGACGAATCGCGTTCAGAGCAATCAGCCAGTTTACCCGGCAACGTCAGCGACTCAAGCGCCGACTTGCGGATGACCAGGTCGCGTGCCTTACGAGCTGCATCACGTGCGCGTGCCGAAGTGAGACACTTGGCAATGATCGATTTGGCAGCCTGCGGGTTTTCCTCAAGGAATGTATTGAAGGCTTCACCGACCACCTGCGTAGTATAGGTCTGTACCTCGGGATTCATCAGCTTCACTTTGGTCTGCGACTCGAACTGCGGGTTGGGATGTTTAACAGAAACAATGGCGGTTAAACCTTCACGGGTGTCATCGCCTGAGAAATTCGGGTCTGCATCTTTGAGCAAACCATTCTTGCGGGCATAATCATTGATCACACGTGTTAGAGATGAACGCAGACCGGTCAGATGTGAGCCGCCATCGATGGTATTGATTGTATTTGCGAAAGAATATACTGATTCAGTATAAGCGTCCGTATATTGAATTGCGGCTTCAATGCCGATATTTTCGATTTCTTTTTCAACATACACAACCGGATGCAAATTCTCACGATTGCGGTTGAGATAACGCACAAATGAAGTGATGCCGCCTTCGAAGTAAAAGGTCATTTCACGATCAGTGCGTTCATCTACAAACTTGATCGTCACACCGCGCGTCACAAACGCCATTTCACGGAAGCGCTGCACCAGCGTGTCGAAACGATAATCCATCTCTTCAGTGAAGATCTGTTTATCGAACTTATACGTTTGCTTCGTGCCGGTCTCTTCCTTGCCAACTTTGCCGATCTGCTTGATGGTACCTTGAGGCACGCCGCGCTTATAGTTTTGCTGCCACAACTTGCCATCGCGTTTAACTTCAGTGATCATCCATTCAGATAGTGCGTTCACAGCACTCACGCCTACACCATGCAGACCACCCGAAACTTTGTAACCGCCGCCGCCAAATTTACCACCCGCGCCGATCACGGTCATAATCACATCCACAGTTTCCATCGGTTTCCCGTTGGCATCCTTTTTCGATGGATGTGGACCGACTGGAAGACCACGACCATTATCTTCAACGCTCACGCTATCATCGGCATGAATGGTAACATTAATAGCAGTACAAGCGCCCGCCAACGCTTCGTCGATTGCATTGTCCACAATTTCATAAACCAGATGGTGTAAGGCTTTAATGTCCGTACCACCCACATACATACCTGGACGTTTACGTACATGCTCAATACCTTCCAGCGCCTGGATCGAACTTACGTCATAATTTGCTAACTTTTCGTCTTTTGCCACAAGAACCTCCAAAAAATTCACATACCGGGAACGTGTCCCACAACCATACGGCGACCATTCGGTCGGCGCATCTCAAAATAACTATACCTTTTTTATTGACGGCTTATTATTTATCTGTTGAAAACGTTCGTATACATTTTGCAACCAATTATTCATATCACGATAATACACAAAGCTTGCCGCGAGCAGAGTGGTGGAAATAAATGCATGCCCCAGAATGCCAACCAGCAATAACCATGAGTCATTCGTCGGGATCGTCCATAAATAGCTCAAGCCGCGGGATAAGAGAAACACACTCAGCACGAACATGCTGCTGGTGGGCAGCGTGAAGCGCGACATCCGCAGGCTGCTCATGACCGAGACAAATGCATTTTGTTTACGGACAAAGATCCCGTGCGGAGTAAAGAACAGGGGCACTACCAGCCAAAACACAAAGAATAGAATAATGAAGAACGCTACCTGGGCAAGCACAGCACTGATCGCTGACAGAACAGAAATGATGAGCAACAGCGGTAGAAGAATGATGAGGATACCAACACCCCAAACAACAGACAAAAGAACGGTTTGAGCTAAAGCGCGGATCATACCAATGCCCGCTTCTTCCTCACCCAGGCTTGCTCCTGCTACGATTTGAAAATACAACCCGCCTCCCAGCCAACCGAGGAGAGTCAGCAATAGGATCGAACCTGCGATCACGGGGAAAGAGTCCAATTGAACTACACTCTGCGAGCCAAGCGGCGTTAGCACAGGAAATTTATCTGGAATATTAAGCACCAACGCCGGGATGCCGATCGGCAGGGTTCGGATCCAACCCAGCCAGTTCAACTTCTCCATAAAATCCACGAGCACGGGAGCATTATCAGTATAGATTGCCAGGTCTTTGGCTGGGAAACCATTCTGCTTGAGCACAGCAATCCAGTTATCAAGTAATGCGCCATACCACTTCCCCACACTCAAGCGCGGACCCAGCCACAAAAAAGCGTTCAGCAACACAGGCAGTGCAATTAAGATAACACGATTAGAAACAACGTTAAAACCGGCTTGTAATGAAGCAATCACACCCGGCGGTGGGGGGAGTGTTTCGAGTTTTTGCATGTCCATAACCATTTGATTCTACCATACCGAACATGACTTGGCATTCGCCTATGGGACAGGTACAATGCAAGCATGGCTGAACAAGACACCTACCTGCCAGACTCGAACCGGATCGGTCTATTAACCTCCACGGTCTTGCTGGCACTGGCGCTTACACGAATTGTCCCATCACCGACGTTCAATCTTGAACTGCAACTGCCGGGATTTTTCCTGACCCTGCCCTTTAGTACCAGCACCGCCATCGGACTCCTGACCGCCTGCCTCACCGCCACCGGCATGGACTGGCTTCTGCGCGGTCACCCAGCACTCAAGGGACGCGCCACATTCCAGTGGTGGTTTCTGCCTACATTAACTACCTTCGTCATCAGCGTACCGCTCACGATCCTCCCCAACGCGCGCGCCTGGTGGGTCGGCTTTATCATCAGCGGTATCTTTCTATTCTTTGTTTTTCTTGCAGAATACATCGCCGTGGACCCGAACGCACCAATCTATCCTACAGCCATGGTGGGGTTAACTGCCATTTCCTATACCTTATTCTTCATATTGGCAGTAGCGCTTCGCACCAGTGAGATTCGCCTCTATTTACTCATCCCGGCTTTGTTCATTGCCGCATCACTTGCAAGCTTGCGCATTCTCCATTTACGTTTGAGCGGGAACTGGGAATACGCCTGGGCGATCGGCATCGGACTGATCTCCATTCAACTTGCCACAGGTTTATATTACTGGCCCCTTGCCCCCATTCAATTCGGATTGCTGTTGATCGGTCCGCTATATGGCTTGGTGAGTCTCGCCATCAACCTGGGGGAAAACATTCCCACACAACGCGCTGTGCTCGAACCGGCAATTGTCACCGCGCTATGTTGGGGGCTCTCTGCTTTTATACGCTAATATGATTCCAACTTTGGAATTGTCTCAGTCGCTCCTGGATGAGTTGATCGCATACGTTGATCAACACGCGCCGCTCGAGGCTTGCGGCGTGCTGGCTGGTAAAGATGCTCGGGCTGAGAAAATGATCGGGGTGTTGAATCAGGCACAAAGTCCTGTGCGATTCGTGATGGATCCGTATGAACAGCTCCACGCCTTTGACTGGATCGACTCCAACGGACTCGACCTCGTCGGCATCTTCCACTCGCATCCTGCTGGACCTGAAACTGCTTCGCCGACCGATATTTTGGAGGCGGCTTATGCCGTTGTCCACGTGATTCTCTCGCGCGCAGGGACTCACTGGCAGGCACGTGGCTTTTGGATCGAAGCCGGTGAAGCCCGCGAAGTAACCTTACAGATCACAGGCTAGAGTAACCGAATAAAATATTGCGTGTTTTATAGTTTAGACTCAAAACGGAGGAAGTTGGATGCAACTTTTATTAAGTGTTGGCGCAGTACTGCTTGGGTATATTCTGGGGTCGATCCCCTTTGGCTTGTTGATCGTTAAGCTCAAAACCGGCAAAGACCTGCGGACTGTTGAAAGCGGACGCACGGGCGGTACAAATGCCGCACGCGCCGCCGGTTTGGGGGCTGGGTTGTTGACAGCCTTCACAGATATCTTAAAAGGTGCGGCTGCGGTCTGGATTGTAAAAGCATTTGACCCCACCAATGAACTTCTGCATATCCTGGCTCCCATTGGTGCGATCCTGGGACATAACTATTCTCTTTTTATGATCGAACGTGATGAAAATGGAAAGATAAAATTCCGCGGCGGCGCAGGCGGCGCACCGGCCTTGGGTGGCGCCATGGGCTTATGGTTACCAATGTTCCCCATCGCATTTGGCTTAGGCGCGTTGATCTGGTTCAGTATCGGCATCGCTTCGCTGACCACCATGGCGATTGGTTTGGTCCTGATCATTATTTTTGCGCTTCAAGCTTCGCAAGGTCACCTGCCTTCCATATATATATGGTACGGTGTGGTCGCCGAGTTACTGCTCATTTGGGCATTGCGCCCCAATATCAAAAAGCTGATGACAGGCAATGAACGCGTGATCGGACTAAGCTTGAACGGCTGGCTTCGAGCAAGAAAAGCAGCCAAAGAAAAAGAACCAAATAACAAAAATAATTAAGCCGAAATTTAATCTGGACGCAGAAAAACGCTGATCTTCGCTGATTCAAAAAAGCAAGATCAGCGTTTTCTGCGTTTATCTGCGTCCTATTTTTCTCTTAAAAACAAACTCACCCACGAAGATTAATTTCGGGGTGAGTTTGTTTTATTCAGGCATACTGAAATTTTATTGTCTCATATGGTGCAACAGTGCATATAAATTGCGCTGGTGCAGAGACTTGGCGAGTCCGCCGAGATACACCCGACTCTTGCCGCATGATTCAATCGTGATCTCTTCGACCAACTCATCGGCATTCTTCTTGCGGGCAATCGCCTTCACCGACTTCTTGATCGCGTTCAGATAATTGATATTCTCTTTCACTGCCGCATCGATCTCGCCGCGCAGGATGATATCGCCATGACCCTGGACGATGTTCTCAAGTCCCATCTTTGACACACGTTTGATGGATGCGATGTTCTCGTCCACATCGCCGTCTACGATATAAGGGATCGGCATAAAGGAATCGCCCGCAAACAGGATGCGGTCTTCTTCCACCAACACTGAAATGCCATCTTCGCTATGACCATACGCCGGTGAAATAATCAAATTCTTCTTCCCCACCCGTAGGGTCATCTCGCCATCCAAAAACGTCATCTGTGGCGGAACGATCTTCACCTGACGCAAAGCCGGGTTTTGCTTCTTCGCAGATTCCAAAGACGGCTCACCCAATTCCAAAAGCAGATCGCGGCACTTCGCATGTGAGACCACCGTCGCGCCCGGAAAGAAACAGTTACCCCAGGCGTGATCAGCATGATAGTGCGTATTGATCACATACCGCACCGGCACACTTAATTCACGTTCAATGAACTCACGGATCGCCAGCGTCTCATCTGGCAATGCCAGCGTATCGATCACCACGGCCCACTGCGGACCCGCCACCACCCCGGCTGTTACCTGGGCATATACTTCACTTTGAAACCAAAACACATTTTCAGAAACTCGTTCACGATGCATACGAAAGTCCTCGATTATTTTTCTCTATTGATAGCACAAACCGAGGCGAAATGCAAGTTGACTATACACATTTTCTCGCATTTTCGTAAGCGTCCAACCCGAAGTACGCTTGCTTATGAGTTCTTGCCATGATACACTGTACAAAATGAGCAATAACCTGCTTCTTGTTACGGCAGACGGCATGTTTGCCAGGCGATTATCTACCAGCCTTGAGCAGGAGGGTTACCGCGTTTACACCGCAAAAGGTAAAGGCGAGGCAGTCGTTCGTGCGGATGAGCAAAACTGCGTCTCCGCCTTTCTCGATTTGGAACTCGGCGAAAAATTCGTCTCAGAATTGGGACGTGCGCTTCGCACGCTCAACCCGACCATCAAACTGCTTCTGATTGCTGGAGAGGACACTACCCCCGCGCTGGATGAACTCCGCCCGTGGGCATTGGTCCGCAAACCCATTCGCACGCCGGAATTGTTGACTATGTTAAAAGATAACCCCGCTCCCCTTCCAAAACCCATCCGTGCCACCAATGAACCAGCCGCAGTTCACCTCACGCAAGAGAGTCAGGAATTGCCCTGG
>JBDTWO010000148.1:0-12454 GCA_040006635.1 Chloroflexota bacterium | reverse complement strand
AACCGACCCCGAAACTGCTCTGCCTTCAACTGAACTGATCCTCGCTGAATCCGAATCCCACCTCAGCGAGTGGACCAAGCCGACTCTGCTCCCACTCATCAATGCGACGGGAGTTATTCTCCACACCAATCTCGGGCGCGCGCCGTTATCGCAAGCGACCATCACCGCCATGAACGAAGCCGCCGCAAACTACTCCAACCTCGAATTTGACTTGGAGACTGGCAAGCGTGGTTCACGTCTCATTCATGCGGAAGCCATTTTGCAAAAGCTATTAGGTGTTGAAGCCGCGCTGGTTGTGAATAACAATGCTTCAGCAGTTTTGCTTGTGCTCTCAGCCCTAGCGAACAAAAAACGTGTGGTTATCTCCCGCACACAACTCGTTGAGATCGGTGGTGGTTTCCGCGTGCCCGATGTGATGAAGCAATCCGGCGCGAAGCTGGTTGAGATCGGCGCAACGAATAAAGTCCGTTTATCTGATTACGAAAATGAATTGGCTGAGGCTGCATTGGTCATGCGCGCACATCGCAGCAATTTCAAGATCGTGGGCTTCACCGAAGAACCTGAACTCAATGAGATCGTTGAACTTGCCCATAAAGCGAATGTTATCGTCGTAGATGATCTCGGCTCAGGTGCCTTGATCGACACCGCCAAATACGGACTCGCTCACGAACCGACGGTGCAAGAGTCTCTGGCAGCAGGCGTAGACTTAGTATTGTTCTCTGGTGATAAATTGCTCGGCGGTCCGCAGGCGGGAATCATCATCGGTAAAAAAGCATTGATCGATAAGATCAAGAAACATCCACTGGCGCGCGCTGTCCGTGCGGATAAGACTTGTTTGGCTGGCGTTACTGCTACGCTTACGCATTATCTCAAGGACGAGGCGGAGCGCGAAATCCCGATCGTGAGGATGATGTCCTTAACGCTGGAGCAGGTTCGGGGTCGGGCGGAGGCGTGGCGGGATGCATTGGGGCAGGGCGAGGTGATCGAGTCCGAATCCACGGTAGGCGGCGGCAGTCTGCCGGGTGAGTCCATGCCCACGTTTGTTTTGGCGTTGAATGTCAAAAGCCCTGATAAGTTTTTGAAGAAATTGCGCGCGGCGAATCCGCCGCTCATTGCACGGACAGAAAACGATAAAATTTTGTTAGACCCGCGCACCGTACTGCAAGACGGTTTGTTTTTACAGGTATTGAAACAGGTGTTGGATGCTTACCGTTGAGATTTCGATTGCCGATAAAAAGAAGCCGCCGACGTTGAAGCTCCCCGAGCGTTGTGTGAATTGTGGCAAGCCCAAGCAGGTGGTCATGCCGATGAAATTAAATATGGGCGTTGAAAAGCGTGGGCAGGGTGTGCTGATGGATTTTCCAGTGCCGTTGTGTGCCGAGTGTGAAAAGAAGGAACGCCGGATCACGAACGTGACTCTACTTCCGTTTTTTGTTGCGGGTCTTTTGGTTTGTGTGGTTGTTTTTGTGCCTGTTTGGCTAATTACCCCAGATGGTACAACTTCTCAGACACTTGGCTTTTCGCTCACAGTTGGTGCGTTTGTTGGTTTGATCGCCGGGATTATTGGCGGCTCCGTCGTTGAATTTGTTTTGAAATTGATGTTTGCTCCTGTATATGGACAGTTGCTTTTGAAACGTCCGCTTACAGCCTTTAGCCTGTTCAACGACTCGGAAGATGTTATTGGTCTTTCAGCGAAGTTTACTGATCAGAAGAAATCCTTGAAACTGACTTTTGAGAATGATGAAATCGCACGTGAATTTGAGAAACTAAATCTTGTGGAGAAAAAATGAAATCAAATATTGATGGAATCATGAGAGCCAGGAATTTTGATGCGCTCGTTATTTTTGGCAACGCCGAGCATAACCCGCCAATGTATTACTTCACCGGCGGCGGACATGTGAGTCACGCAACGATCATCAAAAAGCGTGGCAAAGAACCGGTCTATTTTCACGCCGATATGGAACGCGACGAAGCTGCAAAAAGTGGATTGAAGCGCATCCCTTATACGACTTATGATTATGACGTCTTGCTCACGAAAGCAAACAACGATGCTCTTTTGGCGAGTGCCATGCGGTATGAGTTAATGTTCAAAGACGTCGGTGTGACCGCGGGACGCGTAGGTGTATATGGCACATACGATATTAGCGCCATCTTTGGAGTGCTGACCCAGTTGCAGAAACTTATGCCCGCGATCGAATTTGTGGGTGAGCCGCGCGAAGATTCGATTTTCATGCGGGCGATGGAAACTAAGGACGAAACTGAAGTAGAACGGATTCGCCGCGTGGGGAAGATCACCACGGAAGTGGTCGGTCAGGTGCGGGATTATCTGACGGCTTGTGATGTCCGTGATGATGAAGTGTTGTTGAAAGAAGACGGCACGCCGCTTACGGTTGGTGATGTACACGGCATGATCCGCTTGTGGGTGGCGCAACGCGGCGCGGAATTACCCTCCGGTTTTATCTTTGCGACCGGGCGCGATGCCGGTGTACCACATTCTGCCGGCACACCCGAAGCGTTGATGAAGCTGGGGCAGACGATCGTGTTCGATATTTATCCTGCTGAAGGCGGCGGCGGATATTATTACGATTTCACCCGCACCTGGAGTTTGGGCTATGCCACGCCCGAAGCGCAGGAGTTATACGATCAGGTCAAGGAGATCTACGATACCTTGAACGATAACTTTGACTTGAATGCGCCTTTCAAGAATTATCAGCGCATGGTCTGCGAATATTATGAAGCAAAAGGACATAAAACCCCGCTCAACACCAAATCGCCGGTGGAAGGCTACGTCCATAGTTTGGGGCATGGCGTGGGGTTGAATATCCATGAACGTCCCTTTAGCGGCTTGACCACCGGTGATGATCAACGGCTTGCGCCTGGCGTGGTGATCACCTCCGAGCCGGGGTTGTATTATCCTGAAAAAGGCATGGGCTTTCGCATTGAAGATACTTTGTGGGTGCGCCCGGATGGTGTGATGGAAAAATTGGCAGAGTATCCGTATGATTTTGTCCTGCCGATGAAGAAGTGGAAGAAGAAATGACCGCGTTCGTTCCGCAGTTCAACTGCGGAACGAACAGTTAGATGAAAAAGTGGAAAAAGGGTTAGTTATGTCATTGCGAGGGCGACAGCCCGAAGCAATCCCCGACTCAACATGAGATTGCTTCGTCGCAACGAGCGCTCCTCGCAATGACAAATAAGATTTAGATGCTCCACCTCAAATCCATCACCGTTCGTGAGTTCAACGCGCAAGACAAAGACTCATTTCCATTCGATTTGGAGATCATCAAGTCTTTACGCGAGATTCAATTTACCTCGCCGGTCACTTTCTTTGTAGGCGAAAATGGTTCGGGTAAATCTACCGTAATGGAAGCGATCGCCTGCGCGGTGGAATCGATCACGGTCGGAAGTGAAAGCGTAAAAACCGATAAGACTCTCGCTCCCGTTCGAAAGCTCGCTCAATATTTTCGTCTGGCGTGGATGAAGCGCACGCGCAAAGGATTTTTTCTGCGCGCTGAAGATTTCTTTGGGTATGCCAAGTCCATGCGGACGACGCGCGAAGAACTTGAAGAAGACCTCGGCAAGGTCGACACCGAGTACAAGGATCGTTCCAACTACGCCGCTGATCTCGCGGGTTTACCGTACCGAAACGAGTTAGCCGCGATAAAGAATCGTTATGGCAAAGACCTCGATAATTATTCACACGGCGAATCGTTTCTGACTTTGTTCCAGTCCCGTTTTGTGCCGGACGGTTTGTATCTGCTCGATGAACCCGAAGCCGCGCTCTCGCCACAACGTCAATTAACATTCATCTCTGCGATCAAGAATATGTTGACAGAGAACGCGCAATTCATTATTGCGACACATTCCCCGATCATTCTGGCTTTTCCAGACGCGACCATTTTGAATTTCCGTGATGGACGAATTCAGCAGGTACAATATGACGAACTTGAGCACGTCAATCTAACGAAAGAATTCTTGAATAACCCCGCAGCTTTTCTGCGATTTTTGTAAAACTTTAAACACGAAGGACACAATGGTCACGAAGGAAATCCATTAAGACACAGACTTCGCTCCTCCCTTAGTGTACTTGGTGTCCTTTGTGGTAAAAAAAAGAAGCCTCTTATGACACGTATCCTTGCCATCGAATCTTCCTGTGATGAAACCGCCTGCGCCGTTCTTGAAAATGGACGCGCCTTACTGGCGTCCACGGTTGCATCGCAAATGGAGTTGCATGCTCGCTATGGCGGCGTGTTCCCAGAGGTGGCTTCGCGCCAGCATGTTTTGAGCATTATCCCGGTCGTTGAGCAAACGCTGACGCAAGCCAATCTCACGTTGAAAGACATGGATGCCATCGCAGTCACGCGGGGTCCCGGTTTGGCGGGCTCGCTAGTTGTTGGAATGAACATGGCAAAGGGACTTGCGCTTGGCACAGGTCTGCCAATTGTTGGTGTCAATCACCTTGAAGGTCACATTTATTCTTCATGGATCTATAACGCGGGCGAATCGATTCCCTCCGAGCCGCAATTCCCATTGATGGCATTACTCGTCTCAGGCGGACATACCGAACTGAATCTCATGACCGATCATTTGACATATAAACGCCTCGGCTCGACTCTGGACGATGCGGCTGGTGAGGCTTTCGATAAGGTGGGTCGTTTGCTGGGGCTTCCATTCCCCGGCGGACCGTCCGTTCAAAAGGCGGCGGAATCTGGCGACCCGACTCGTTTTAAATTTACGCGTGCTAAACTGGATAATCCATACGACTTCTCATTCAGCGGACTCAAGACCGCGGTGTTGTACGAAGTCAATGCATTGAAAAAGAAAAGCGACACACTGCCTGTCGCAGACCTTGCCGCGTCTTTCCAAGCTACGGCTGTAGATATCCTCTTCAAGAAGACCATCAAAGCCGCGCGTGATTTTCATGCCAAAGAAATATTAGTCGCTGGCGGAGTCTCTGCCAACCGTCCGTTACGAAATATATTTCAATCTCAGACTGAATTCAAAGTCAATATCCCCGCGTTTTCATTATGTACTGATAATGCCGCCATGATCGCCGCCGCCGGTTATTATCGCTACACTATGGGGCACGTCTCCAAATTGGATATGGATGTCCAGCCGACGTGGCCTTTATCATAAACTGTCGTTGCGAGCCGTTCGTTGGCGAAGCAATCCCCAACCCTGTATAGGAGATTGCTTCGTCGGGCAAAGCCCTTCTCGCAATGACATGTCGCTATTAAAAACCCAAACCGCCTTTGGCTTGCCCGAGCCGCAGACGGTTTGTTTAGGAGAATGCAATTCCAATTATATTCTCCGAGTTTAAGCTAACCTGAATAGATACTAAATGGGGGATGAGAGTTTTTGCCTGATTTCTTGCAGTGAAATGGGTCCTTCACGCAGGATTTTGAGTTCGTTGCCCGTGCAATCTACTAAAGTTGAGGGAACCCCGCCCGGGGTTGTGCCGCCGTCGATGATCAAATCGATCCTGCCGCCGAGTTGTGCCAGCACTTCCTGGGCTGTCGATGGGCTGGGTTGACCGGAGATGTTTGCCGAGGTCACTGCCATTGGGCCCGCCGCGCGGAGCAGGGCACGCGCAACTTCATGGTCAGGCACACGCACACCGACGGTCTCTGTGGCAGAAACAGATTCGGGGAGAGTCGGCTGTTTGGGGATGATGCAGGTCAACGGTCCAGGAAAGAAGCGGGCGGCGAGTTGATGCGCGATGTCGGGGATATTCGTACCAACCTTTTCCATATCCGCCGCATCCGCAATTAAAACCGGAATCGCTTTTTCGATGGGGCGGTCTTTTGCGATGTAAATTGATTCAACCGCTTTGCCATCGAACGCCAAAGCACCGACACCATACACGGTATCGGTTGGGAACGCAACCAAGCCGCCGTTTTTCAAAACCTTTAGTGCGGCTTGAAGCGCTTCAGCGTTGGCAGGGAGCAGAATTGTCACAAACGAATCTCCAGCAATCGGTCACGCCCGGTCAGGTCTTGATGCAAATGGATCTCGGCTTGGCTGAGCAGATCAGAAACGAGACCGAGCGCCTTCATACCTAACGTGGCTTCGATCTCAAGCAGGATGAGCGCGTTGGGCGCGAGCCAGTCGGGCGCGAGGTTCAACAACCTGCGGATTAGATCAAGACCATCGGCGCCTCCATCCAAGGCGACAGTTGGTTCTCGCCCGAAAACGGACAGCTGGCTGAGAGTTTGCGTGGGGATGTAGGGCAGGTTCGCGCAAATGAGGTCGAACGGTAAATGATTATTGTTGAAGGTATGTTTATTGGGAAGCAGATCGCATTCAATAAATTCGATTCTGTTTTCAACGCCAAGTTTTTTGGCGTTTCGTTTTGCCACCTGCAAGGCTTGCGGCGAAATATCGGTGGCGAGAATATCAGCATCTGGGA
Source organism: Chloroflexota bacterium (assembly GCA_040006635.1). Taxonomy (GTDB): domain Bacteria; phylum Chloroflexota; class Anaerolineae; order Anaerolineales; family Villigracilaceae; genus Defluviilinea. The sequence continues at coordinate 6,045 of JBDTWO010000148.1, read as the reverse complement.
CATTGACCGCGAGCGAAACCGCGATGGCGCCTGAACCCGTGCCAATATCCGCGATCGTCCGGCGGACTTTTGATTCTTGCAACCAGATGATGGCTTTCTCAACCAGCAATTCTGTTTCAGGGCGCGGGATCAATACATCCGGCGTGACGTCAAAATCCAAGCCGAAGAATTCCCAATGACCAAGAATGTAAGGAAAGGGCTCTTCCTTTTCCAGGCGCGTTAGCGATACATCCAATTGTTTTTGTTGATCGGGGTTGAGAGTCAATTCAGGATGAGCCATCACCCAGGTGCGCGGCTTGTTGAGGACGTGGGCAATTAATACGGAAGCATCCAGATCAGGAGTGTCGCTGATCGCGGCGAGACGAGTCGTGATGTCCGAGTGAAGCGAAGTTTTATTCATTATGCGGCGCAATCTTTCCTCTTTCTTCTTTCGTTCTGGCAAGAAAGAAGAAAGAGGAAAGAAGTATGTTTTGACTAGCGGTTCTTAATCGCCAACAGGGACAAATATTCAAACACAATGTTCGAAGCCAGGATAGCGGTGATATCACCGTGATCGTAAGGCGGCGAGACTTCCACGAGATCAAAGCCGATGAGATTTAATCCATGCAAGCCGCGGACGAGTTGCAGTAACTGATAACTGGTCAGCCCGCCGACTTCGGGTGTGCCGGTGCCGGGTGCGAAGGCAGGGTCAGCCGAATCGATATCCACGGTCACGTAGGTCGGTCCCGTCATGCGTTGATGGACTTCCTTGAGAATTTCGGGCACGCCTTTTTCCATCACTTCATGGATCGTGATGGTGCGCGCGCCAAGCGTGGCTGCATCGGCATAATCATTCTCCCCGCTCAGCGGACCGCGAATCCCGATCTGCACATATTCACCTTTACGAATCAAGCCTTCCTGTAATGCATATCGAAACGGTGTGCCGTGACTATAAGGGACAGACTCAAACTCCGATTCCCAGGTATCAATATGTGCATCAATGTGGACGAGTGAAACCGGTCCGTGTTTTTTAGCGTGGGCACGCAACAAAGGGAGTGCAATTGAATGATCGCCGCCTAATGTAATAAGTGTGGTGCCAGTCTCAATGATCTCGCTGGCTGTCTTTGTGATGGCGGTCATCGTGTGTTCGATAGATGTTGGGATGACAGAGACATCGCCATAGTCCACAACGTTTAATTTCTTCAATGGTGTGACGTTCAGAGTCGAGTTATGTCCCCAGATCATTAACGATGTCTCACGGATCTTGCGCGGACCGAAACGAGTCCCAGTGCGATAGGATGTGCCGCTGTCAAACGGCACGCCCAGGATGGCGACATCGACATCTTTCAATTCGCGCGAGACGGGCAGGCGCATGAATGAAGGGATGCCCATAAAGGGCTGCAAGCCTGCGCCGAAAGCGGGGTTATCGTTCATGTTGTTCTCCATTAAAACAATTAAACACTAAGGACACAAAGTGCACAAAGTTTTTTGGTTTTTCCTTCGTGACCTTAGTGTCCTTTGTGGTGAAAGCTTTTAAATTATTCTTCTTCGTCAAAACCACTGCTGGCTAACTTATCCGCTTCTTCGCGAGTGGAAAGTTCGTCGATGAATTCATCGATCTTGCCGTCCATCACCACCGGCAGGTTGTAATTTGAATATCCAATGCGATGATCGGTCACGCGGCTTTGAGGATAGTTATACGTGCGGATCTTCTCCGAGCGGTCACCCGACCCCACCTGTGAGCGACGGTCGGCTTCGAGTTCTGCCTGTCGCTTTTCAAGTTCCATCTCATATAAGCGCGCGCGTAAGATGCTCAAGGCGCGCAACTTATTTTGCAGCTGTGAACGTTCATCCTGACAGGTGACAACCATGCCGGTTGGTAAGTGAGTCAACCGTACGGCTGTGGAGTTCTTTTGCACATTCTGCCCACCTGCACCTGAGGAACGATACACTTCAATCACATAATCGCTTTCGGGAATTTCAACTTCCACCTCATCCACTTCAGCCAGCACAACAACTGTTGCGGTAGATGTATGGATACGTCCCTGTGCTTCGGTGGCGGGTACGCGCTGTACGCGATGCACACCCGACTCGTATTTCAACTTTGAGTAGGCGCCTTTGCCCTTGACCTCAAAGATTACTTCCTTGTATCCACCAATGCCAATTGAACTTTCCGACATCAATTCAGTCTTCCATTTTTTATCATCGGCATACCGCGTATACATGCGGAACAAGTCCGCCGCAAAGATGGCAGCTTCGTCACCGCCTGCACCGGCGCGGATTTCCACATATACGTTCTTATCGTCACGCGGGTCTTTGGGCACGAGCAAACCCTTGATCTGTTTTTCGAGAATCTCGATCTTGGGTGCCAGATCTTCCATGTCCGCTTTGGCGAGCGAAACGAGTTCCGAGTCGTTTTCGGTGTCTAAAATATGCTTTGCTTCATTGTAGCTTTTGACAGCCTGGCGGTACTCGCGCGATTTTTGATAGAGGGGTTCCAAGTCTACGCGTTCCTTATTCAATTCCCCGGCGCGTTGATAGTTGGCACCGATTTCCAGCAGTTCGTTGCCAATCTGTTCGTAGCGGTCTTCAATCCCTTTTAATTTATCGAGCATACCAATCCTTTGTGGGGCGGGATGGTATCCCGCCTAACGCATAATAAATGCGCGGCAATCTGCACCGCGCCGCCAGATTATACCGTAGGAACGAAGTGCTTTCCCCTTTAGGGCACAGGTCAGTAACTGCTAGTACTTACTTGTCATCGAGAGTATCATGGAAAGGATGAGAATGGCAGAGAACGCTATAAATACGATTTGCAGCGTCCTGATCCTTTTTTTATCTGGGCTCTCAACGGTTTTCATTTGTTTTTTATTCTTTGATTTTTTGCTTGCCATTTTTTCACTCACTAATTGGGATGTTTGGAAAAGGCGGACATCATTGCCTTTTCAAGTTCTTCGATCGTTACGGGTTTCATGATATACGAGTCCGCGCCCAATGCCAGGGCTTTATCCACGACCATGTCGGCTGCTTCAGAGGAAAGCATGATGATCGGTAGTTCTTTCGTGTCAGGTCGCCGCCGCAGGAACTCGATCATATCAATGCCGGATATTTCCGGCATATTGAGATCCAATATGATCAGGTCTGGTTTTTTGCCACCAGTCAATGACCGCGCCGCAGAACGGACATTGTAGTACGCGGTCGATTCGCAATCGAGCAAATTTAACATCAACCCGATTGCGTGGCTCATTTCCTCGTCATCATCAACAATCCAAATATTTTTCATTCCAAATGCGCCTTGATGGAGTGTGCCGCATCTTCGGGCACGACAACCTTTAGATCTTCAATTGAAGCTTCCCTAATCTTATCCATAGACCCGAAATGTTTCAAGAGGGCTTTGCGGCGCGCCGGACCAATCCCCGGGATGGCGTCCAGCTGTGAAGCCATACCCAATTTTTGTCTCTTTTTGCGATGGGCGGTAATGCCATAGCGATGCGCCTCATCCCGGATACGTTGCACCAAATACAAAGCTTGTGAATGACGCGGCAATAACAATGGCTCAGATTTATGGGGGAAGAAAATTTCCTCCTCCCGTTTCGCGAGACCAATTACCGGGACCCTGCCCATCAGATCATATTTTTCCAGGACTTGGACGGCACGTCCCAACTGTCCTTTACCGCCGTCAATGATGATCAGATCTGGCAGGAAGGAGAACGACGCGTCCTTCTTCGCCCCAGGCTGGTTCATGCCGAGCGGCGACGAGGCATCTTCAGCCGCCTGCCACCTACGGAATCTGCGCGTGAGCATTTCCTCCATCGACGCAAAATCGTCTGGCGCGCCGACCACGCTTTCGATATTGAACTTGCGGTAGAGCTTTTTATCCGGCACGCCTTGTGTGAAGACTACCATCGCGCCAATAATAGCAGTTCCCTGAGTATTAGATATATCGTAACACTCAATGCGGTTCGGCGGCGCAGATAAATTCAAAGCCTGTTGTAATTCAGCCAGCGATTGTTCCTGCTTGTGGGTATCTGCCTGCCATTGCGCGCGTAATGCCGTTAGAGTTTCTGTGGCATTTTCCGCCGCCATTTGGACCAACTCATGTGGCTGTCCTTCTTTGGGGACGAGGAACTCCACTTTCTCGCCGCCGCGTTTTGACCTTAACCACTGACCAATGATATTCGCCTCTTCGATCTCCTGCGGCATCATCACCTGTGCTGGGATCGTTGCCGCCTCCGTGTAAAACTGGGTGACGAATTGTTCCATGATCTCGGCATCAGCCGAATCCTCCGTGCCTTCAAGGATAAAGTATTCGCGCCCGATCAATTTGCCGCCGCGTATGAAGAAGACTTGCACACAGGCTTCACCGTCACTGCGTGCCATGGCAAGCACATCTGAGTCTTTGTAATCGGTGGCGAAGACGATCTTTTGTCTTTCCACAATGGAATGAACGGCTTTGAGTTGATCGCGTACGGCGGCTGCTTTTTCAAAGCGCAGTTCTTCCGATGCTTTTTGCATCTCTGCTTCTAAACGAGTCGCAATGCCTTCACTGTGTCCGCCAAGGAAATCCATCAGGTCGGTGATCATTTGGCGGTAAGAGGCTTGGGATGCGGCGCCGATACAAGGACCAATACACAGCTTGATGTCAAAGTAGAGACACGCGCGTTTGTCCAGCCCGGTGATCTCGCGGTCACAAGTCAAATAAGGGAAGATTTTCCGCAAGACATCCAAAGTCTGATAAACAGCCCACGCCGAGGTATACGGACCAAAATAGCGCGAGCCATCCTCTTCCATTTGGCGCGTAACGGTGACCTTGGGGAACGGGTCCGCCCAATGGATCTTGATATATGGATAGCGTTTGTCATCCTTGAGACGGATGTTGTATTTGGGGCGGTGCTTCTTGATGAGGTTCATCTCAAGGATGAGTGCTTCAAGTTCTGAGCCGACGAGGATCCATTCGATGTCTACGATGTCGCGCACTAGGCGGCGGGTCTTGGAGTCGTGGCTGGTATCGGCATGGAAATACGAGCGCACACGATTTTTGAGATTGATCGCCTTGCCAACGTAAATGATTGTCCCTTCTACGTTGCGATAGATATAGCATCCCGGTTTGGATGGGAGGGTGGCAAGAATACCCTGGATCTTTTCGGAAATTTCCATAGGGGGCAATTTTACCGCTTGTCTTGTGATTTACTCAACCGAGTAACGATTGCATTGCAACTGGGTTTTAGCTATTGTATTGAGGCTCTGGAAGTGCAATAATGAGCCAAATCTATTTCTCTGGAGGAACTTATGGACGAACAATCGAATGCTCCAATGCCTTCCGCCCCAAGCGGTATGGCTGGCTGGTTCTCAGTTTGGATGGCGGCAGTTACCAAACCCAATGAACAGACGTTTGCTAATATGGCGAACTCTGGCGATGCCAAGGCAACAACAGCCTACATCTGGGTTTTTATCAGTTCACTGGTGAGTTTCTTCTTTGCCTCGTTGGTGCAGGGAGCCGCTATGAAGCAAATCATGCAACAGTATGGCAATGGTCAATTCGGTGGTGGCGGCATTGGAACTCGGTTTGTCACTGCCATTTGCGGCGCGCCGATCGCAGCTGTAATTTCTGTGGTTGTCTTTGCGGTTGTTGTTGCAATTGTACAATTCCTGGCTAAGATGTTCGGTGGCAAAGGCACTTTTGATCAATTGGCATATGCGCTTGCAGCGATCTCGACGCCCTTTGCGTTGATATCTGGTGTGCTCACATTACTTTCTGCGATTCCGTTTGTGGGACTGTGCTTTAGCGTTATAAGTATAGTTGCCGGACTCTATGTGCTTGTATTGGAAGTGATTGCCGTTAAAGGTGTGAACCAATTTGGCTGGGGGCAGGCGGCCGGCTCGTTACTTCTGCCATTCGTCGTTTTGTGCTGTTGTTTATCGGTGGGTGTGTTCGGTCTTATGAGTGTACTTGGACCCAAAATAAGCGAAACCTTTAATCAGATCAATAACAATCTAGTGCCATAGTAAATATGTTCAAAATAAAAACTTCCGCGCAAGCGGAAGTTTTTATTTGCCTGAGGGTGG
>JBDTWO010000147.1:0-12475 GCA_040006635.1 Chloroflexota bacterium | reverse complement strand
GTCATGCCAAAGATGGCAACCTGCATTTTCTCATCGCCCAATCGTTCAACACAGATTCAGATGTCAATCGTTTCGCTGCTTTTATGAACGATCTGGTGCAGGTGGTCAGCGTCAAGTATGATGGCGCGCTCAAGGCTGAACACGGCACTGGCCGCAATATGGCGCCGTTCGTTGCAACGGAATGGGGCGAGGTTGCCTATGCCATCATGCGCGACTTAAAAGCCCTGCTTGATCCCGACAATATGCTTAACCCAGGCGTCATCATCAACCCCGACCCGCAAGCGCACATCACTCATGTTAAAGGTATGGCTAAAGTCTCCCCTGAGGTAGATAAGTGTATCGAATGTGGCTTTTGCGAATCGAAATGCCCATCAAGAAACTTGACGCTGACACCGCGGCAACGGATCGTCGTTCAGCGGGAAATCGCACATCTACAGACCTTGGAATCGGATGCTCATTCTGCGACTTCTCCTGAACTGATTGCCTCCCTCAACGCCGATTTTGAATACTCGGGCGTTGACACTTGCGCCGTAGATGGTTTGTGCGCCACGGCATGCCCGGTCGGCATTAACACCGGTGAATTGACCAAACGCCTGCGCACGCAGGGACTATCAAAACGGAGCGAACTAAACGCGCTTTGGGTGGCTGAACATTTTAAATCGGTTGAGCAGGCTGTCGGATTGGCAGTGCGTGCTGGTCACCTTCTTGAAAACCTTCCAACCCCGTTTCGCTATAAGGGCAACAGTCCACAAAAGGAAACACACGAAAATCTGTCTTTTCTTTCTTTAGCCACAAAGGTCGCTGAAAAAATCACAGGCTTGACTTTACCTAAATGGAATGCCTACATTCCTTATCCATCCAGAATTCACAGTAGTGATTCAAAGACTGCCGAGAAACAATTTATCTATTTTCCATCCTGTATCTCGCGTCAGCTTGGTATTCCAAAATCATCAAATCATGATTCATTATCACTGGCAGATACGTTTATGGCGATTGCAAAACGGGCAAGCGTAATGCTAACGATTCCTGCTGGCGCTATTGGCACTTGCTGCGGCATGCCTTTCTCGTCTAAAGGCTACGACGCTGCCTATCAGGCAACCATACATCAAAGTATCGAGAAATTCTGGGAATGGTCTGAACACGGTAAATATGCCATCATCATTGACACGACCTCCTGTACCCACAGTCTGCGGACCTGTTTGAATTCATTATCCAACACTGACAAAGATATATACCGCCAGCTAACCTTTCTCGATGGTATTGAATTCATCCATGATGTCTTGCTCCCCCGCCTTACTATCAACCCTGTCCCTACAGATGTGATTCTGCATCCCAACTGCTCCGCGCGCAAATTGGGCTTGGACTTCAAAATGACCGCAATCGCCAAACGTTGTGCACGGTCTGCGGCTGTGCCGCTTGAACTTGACTGTTGCGCATTTGCTGGCGACCGTGGATTTCTCTTCCCTGAACTGACCGCCTCAGCCACTAAAAAAGAATCTGCGGAAGTTAACCTGCATAATTATGGCGGTTATTACTCGTCTAATATCACCTGCGAAATAGGTATGTCCGTGGCAACGGATAAGGAATATCGTTCCATTGTTTACCTCGTTGAACAGGCAAGCAGGTGACAGAAGAAGCTTCGACATATTACAAAGAGATTCAAGATTCTAGGGAGTAGGCACGGCATGATTGAATACAAGGAGTTTCCCCAATTCCGTAAAGAATATATCTATATTTGATCAACCACCTCAAAGTAATTATTCACCCCATCATGAGTTTTGGATGATACTGCAATATTTTTGCCAAATGTGCTGATTGAATCTTTTCACAATCTGCCAAGTCAGCAATCGTCCGCGCCAGCTTCAAGATGCAATGATACACACCAATAAATCAAGTTGCGTCATCGCCGCCTGCATCAAACTCTGACCTTCATCCTGCAATTTGCAAAATTGCCTGATCTCCCCGACGCGCATATCGGCATTGCAGATAATATCAGACAAACCATTGTTCGAGAAACGTTTTTGCTGAATGTTGCGCGCATCTTGGACTCTGGCGCGAATCGCGGCATTCGACTCCCCCATTCCATCACCGCTCAGCTTTTCATAATCGACTCTGGGAACTTCGATGTGAATATCAATACGGTCTAACAACGGATCTGAGATTCGTTTTTGGTAGTTCGTAATGACAGCAGGCGCACATGTACAGACTTTTTTGCGAGTCACCGTAGTAACCACAAGGATATGGATTCATCGCTGCGATCAATTGAAAGTTGGCTGAGAAAGTTAATGAGCCTTTGGCGCGGCTGATGGTGACGGTCTTATCTTCCATCGGCTGGCGCATTACTTCAAGAATGCGGGTGCCGAATTCAGGGAACTCATCCAAAATGCTCGATATGAGATGCAAACCGTCTATAGCTTAGACAACTTAAAGATTGTGAATGAAGTGCTATATAGATAGCAACAGGAGTACTATCCAAATTTATATTTGCAGAAATTTGACAAAAGCGCTCTCTTATAAAATAAAAGGGAGCGCTTCGGAAGTTCTTGGTTTAGCTTTGCTCAAACTGCCGTTGTCTGCTTTACCGGAAAATATCACCTGGCTGAATGAAAAGACAAAATGATTTCCTGCGATAAGTCGAAGACCATATCTTGCGGCATTCGATAATATCCGTTATGTGCGCAGGGATGACAAAGAACAAGTCCGTTTTGCCTGCTCTCCCTCTCGTTCATGATCTCCTCGCCACACACGTCGCAATTGACACGCACACCAGGCCGCGACATGATTTGTTCCACAGGTGTGTTCAAAACCACTTTCTGCATGGTTAGCATTTCTTCAGCAGGCATGGTTTGATATGCCTGCATCTGCGCGAAGTAATGGCGGGGTTCTTCAGAGACAAAAGTACAGGCACGTTCGCGAATGTCCAATCGTGGCGCGACTCGTACGGCTTGACCAGATTTCGTATCTACGAACGTGACTGCAACCTTGCCATAGTCTTCGACGCGCAAGGTGCGATGACCAACTGTGCAGCCTGTTGCAGCGCTAACACCGTCTACAAAACAACCGTCTGTTTCAGAGATAATGAGCAATTGCTTTTTTGTTGGCGGTTCATTGAATCCAAGGGCTTGCATGCCAGCCAACCCGACTCTCACACCTAGGATCTGGCGCGGACAGAGATGGTCGTGGTCTTGCATAGATTTTTCGAGGAGATACGTGATATTCATGTTTACCCTTTCATGCGGTAAATAATTTCAGCGTGTCTTGATCGGTCACTTCCACGCGCAGCGCTCTTAATGGCTTGGCTGCCGGACCATGTGTCACCTTGCCATCTGAAGTGAAGCGTGAACCATGACATGGACAGGTGAAGCCATCTGTCTTTTGTTCAACGGTACAGCCGAGGTGTGTGCAGACCAGACTCAAAGCTGAGAATCCACTTTCAGTGTGCAACAACACAGCTGGAATGTCCGCAAGAAGCGTGCGCGAATTCAAGGGGAAGTCCACAGCTTGCCCCAGGTCAAATTCTGTTTGAGGAGTGGGCTCCGTTTGATAGCTGAGGAAGCGCAACAATCCGCCCAGCGCCAACGCGCCGCTTAGATATAAAAATCCATCACGAGTTAGTTTTAGGAAATCACGGCGGGAAATTTCAGGCATAAGATTATCTCTGTACGGAATGACATTCGTGGCAATAAGCGGAGGATTGATCTTGTCCGTTTTGGGTGCAGCTACTGCCCATCACGGGCTTGAAAGTGAAATGTTGTTGCGTGGCTTTGCCGATCATCGTATAAGTGCCATCGGGTTGAACGCTTGTGTTCCACAACGGTTCGCCTTTTTCGGTAACAAGGATCGTATCGCCAAGTCTCAAATCCACAACCGGGTTGAGAAAAGCGAGTTTGAATGCGATGTCATTCGGGTCGGTTAGTGTTTTGGTCAGCGGCAATTCGGTTGGCGTGCCGTGACAGGTTTTGCATTGTATGTATTGAATATCTTTTTTGTTTGAATGAATATTGCCATCGCCCATGGCTTCTGTGCGCGTATGGCAATCCACACAGTCGAGGGTATATTCGCATTTTGTAAATTGCGCGATGGGTTGGTAATAGTCTTGTAGTCTGCTAGTCGGATGGTCAGCTCTTTCAACGAAGGTCATAGTTCGTAAATCATAGTTGCCGCGATTATGGCAAGAGTTGCATTGGGTGTATGGCATAGCTGTCGTGAGCGTATGCTTGCCGGTGGCATGACAAGCCGCGCAACCTGTTTGGCGTGCGTAGACATCACCTTCACGCGGCGTCGCGTTAATGTGACAGTTCAAGCAATTCGCGCCAAATTTTTGAATAGACGGGTTGCTTTCGCTGGCCGGATCGAACGCAGCTAAAGATGTGATGTCACTTTGCGTCTGCGCATTCGTAATGGCAGTGATGCCAAAATGAGCCGTCATATCAGTTTGCGCGCCAAACGTAAAACGGACGTTGGCAATCGCGCCTGCATACGTGGATTGGATGCTGGTTATCACGCGCTGGATATGGTCGTTGTTCCCCGCTTCGCTCCCAGAGTGACAGTTGCTTCCGCCACACGAAGCTTCAACTACGCTGAGATCAGATGGATTCTTGCCGCCGCGCATCGTGCTATGTGCGAGATCAGCATTGAGAGCGAGGCGTTCACCGCCGTGACAGCTTACACAGCCAAAGGTTTTAACCGGATGTGATTTGCTGATCTCCGGTACATCCGCATGACAGCTGATGCAATATTCAGGCTGGTTGGTTAGCGTAGGAATCAATTCCACGGGTTTGGGTTGACGACCACTGAACCACCACGCCAAGGATATTGTGAGTAAAAGAGCACCAGCGGCGATTACTAATAATTTACGCATTTTATGAAGTCGGCGCACTGCCTAGGATAGTGAGCAGAATAATTAACGCAGCAATAATTACTACTGTGATCTGTGCCACGCGGCCCGATACTGGAAACCAACGTCCGAGTTCGCTTTCGAGCGGCTTTGGAAAAATGTAAGGAATCAATGCCAGGATCAATAAAATTATTAATGGAATCAGTATGCCCCATAGAAACGGGTCGCCCCATTTAAGCATTTGCTGTACCCATAGAAAGAACCACGGTGCCGCAGCGGATTCTGGAACGGATTGTAAAGTGGATAAAGGGATAGGGGCAGCAATTGGCGCGGGAGCGAAGATCGAAAAGATAATCAATGCAGCGCCAGTCAATAACATTGCCAGCGTTTCACGGCGCACCAGTTCGAAGCGTGTAATCCGTTCGGGGTTGGCTCGCAGCTTCGGTGGCGGAAGAGCGATGCCTCCATCGCGGCGGACGCGGAAGGCATGCCATCCGATCAAGATGACGGTAATGATGGCTAATCCAAAAATGTGCCAGGCGTAAAATCGGATCAGGGTAGCCGATCCAGGTTGTGTGCCGCCGATCAGGATTTGATACAAATAATTTCCAACGAACGGAATGGTCTTGATCAGATTGGTGCCCACCAACAGCGCCCATTGAATGCCTGTATCCCAGCGCAGAATGTAGCCCGTGAAATTTAAGAGAATGGAAAACACGAACAGCACCAGCCCAAGCAAATAATTGAAACGCCGCGGAGGAATATATGCGCCGGTAAAAACAACACGGACAAGATGCACTGCACTGACGATGATCAATAATTGCGCTGCCCAAAAATGGAGGTTGCGGATCAAGCCCCCGAATGGAACCAGATATGTGATCGTTTGAATGGAAAGCCCAGCCTCAGCGGGTGTCGGAATGTAGTAAAACATTTCGAGCGCGCCGGTGATGGTTAGAACTACCATCAGAAAAATGGCAGTGCCGCCTGCGCCTAAGGTATAGCGCCAGCGTGCTTGTGCGGCTGGGATGGTGGGGGGATGCAGGTGGTGGAAGAAGGAAGGGCGCATGGGGTTCTACGGATAAGAATACTTTGATTTTACGTCTTTGCCTGTGAACTGCCCATGTTCACAGGCAAAGACAAAAGGAGAATTGTTACTGTATCAGTTGATAAATATTGCATCGCAAATGTTGAAGGTGAGCAAAAGCTCGTCGAAACGGAGGCAGGTCGATGTTCGGAAAGAAGCGATGTACTTAATCACCTGCGTGGGTTGTATGATGTTCATCTTCGAAGACAGGGAAATATTTGGCGAGTAGTCCAAAGGCGAGAATGCCAGCAGCGAAGATGCCCAGCGAAACTGAAACTTCAGGCAAGGTAGGCATATAGTGAACATTGCTCATGAAGGTTGGCATGTAAAATAATGGATCGGGATGTTTGACAGCGAACCAACTGACGTTGAAGCGGTTGAGAATCATGCCGAGCAGAAGGATGATCGCACCAGCGAGAAGACCATTAGCACTTTGGCGATTCTTTTTGAACGAGAACCACACAATGGGTGTGATTACGCCGATAAGAATTTCAGCCCAGAAGAGGATACTCATTACGCCACTTGTAAAGAGATAGTGGAGATCGCCTGAGTACGCTAGTTCTCCAAATTTGAGAACCAGGTAGAAAGCCAGTACAACGGGAATGGCTTTGGCGAGTTTTTCGAGCAGGTGAGTCTCCAAGCCACGTTTAAAGTAGCGGGAACTCAGCGATGACTCAAGGATGATCATTGCCAAGCCAACCGAGATGGCAGAGGTAAAGAACATGATGGGCAGGATGGGAGTCCACCAGAGGGGGTGAAGTTTTGCAGGCTGAATGAGCAGGAGTGAACCCAGCGAGGATTGATGTAAAGTGGAAAGCACCACGCCGAGAATGACGAACGGCATTATGAACTTGTGAATGAGATGTGCCCACTTCTCCCACTTGAGACCTTCGAAGATAATCGGCGCGAATTCAATCGCCAGCACGGTGAGATAGGTCATCACGCAGATACCAATTTCAAGTAACACCGACGTGCCGTTCCAGTGGATCATCATGTACCAGATCCGTTCAGGGTGACCGAGGTCAACGAGCAGCGCGATGGCAACCATAATGTAGCCGAGGAAGGCGGTCAATATCGATGGACGGAGCAGGGGTTTGAATTCCTTGATGCCAAGGATATACACCGAGCCAGCCATGAGGAAGCCGCCACTACTAATAACGACTCCTGTGAATAGATCGAAGCTGATCCAAAATCCCCAGGGATAAGAATAGCTTAGATCGCTGATGGCGCCGATGCCAAATATGTAGCGGATCATGGCAACTACAAAGGCGATGCCCATGAGGGTTAAGAGAACCCAGACCAACGGACTAAAGTTCAAGCGGAAGCGCGGTTGAATGGTGAGATTGAGTTTCATTTGGTTGCCTCCACTTTCTCTTCGGCAGCTGCTCTTTCTTCTATCTTTTTGTTGTAAAGCCCTACACCAGCCGCAACGCCGGTCAAGACCGCACCCCAGCCAAGTGCGAACGGAATGGTCATTTCCATCACCTTTTCACTGACTTCGTTGACGGGTGTTTCAGGCAAGTTGGGCAGTCCCAGTTCGCTGAACGGAATGTGTGAAAGGATGAGATACGATGTGCCCCCGTTTTCAAATTCACCGTAAACATGATCGATATATCGGTCAGGATGTGCAGCGATGCGGGCGTGAGCTTTAGTGATAAGGTCGGCGCGCTCGCCATATTCGAGGGCGTCAGTAGGGCAGGTCTGCACACAGGCGGGTTCCTGTCCGTTGTTGATACGTTGCGGGCAGAAGGTGCATTTGTCGATGAACGCGCCGTCAATGAGACCCTTATCGTAATCAAAGTGCGGCACGCCAAACGGGCAGGCGTTCATGCAATAGCGGCAACCAATGCACAGGTCGGGATTGTATGTTACGGGACCATCTTCGGCTTTTGTATATGCACCGACAGGGCAAGCTGACATGCAATCAGGATGATCGCAGTGCATGCAGTGATAAACCATCGTGCCGCGTTGCAGATCGGGATATTGACCTTTGATGCCGACACCCGCAACCCAGATGCGGGTCTTGTCCATTGCAATATTATTTTCCACGCTACATGCCACCATGCAGGCGCGGCAATCAATACAGCGCGTGGCATCGAAAAGAAAGGCGTGATGTTTGATTTCAGTCATGATTGCACCTCTAAGCCTTTTTTACCGTTACAAAAGTCTGGCTCAATGCCTGGCCGCCACTAATGGGATCCGTAAATGTGACATGCACTGCCGAATCAGCTGCGCCGATACCGAAGGCTGTTTTCAGACCTTTGGAAAGATGCCCGTAGCCTGGGGTCATGTACACACAATCAGGACGAATGGCTTGAGTTGCCAGCAGACGGGTATGGATTTGACCGACACTGCTTGTAACTTCGACCCAATCATCGGTAGCGAGACCAAGTTTGGCAGCGGTTTGAGCGTTCATCCACAAGCGCGGCTCATCTGAATACTTGTGAAGCAGTTGATTATTCTGAGTTCCAAATTGTGTGGATTGCGCTACCTTGCCAGTCAATAAATAAAATTGATCATCAGCCGGTTGAGGTGGTTCTTCCCAGGTTGGAACACCGGGGAAGCCAACTTTTGCGAGCGTGTCAGAGTACAACTCAATTTTTCCGCTGGGAGTGTTCCAGGATAACTCTGCTCCTTCACCGGTGTGAGAAGTTTCTTTGAGATCGGCGTAACCCTTTAATTTTATATCTTCAAGACTAATACCTGTTGGCGCCAGTTGTTGGCGCAGATAATCTTCTTCATCTTTGTACTGGAAGAAGTCACCAAGACCGAGACGTTCACCCAACTGTTTGTACACCCACAAAGCAGATTTGGCTTCGCCCTGGGGTTCGATCACAGGCTGGCGGATAAAGACTTTATCGCCAATCGGTACAAGCGGATCATAGCGTTCGAGGTAGGAGGCTTCGGGCAGAATTACATCCGAGAACCAGGCTGTATCGTTCAGGATGATATCCATTGTGACGATGAAGTCCAGTTTGCTGAAGGCTTCCAATGTTTTACCGCGATCAGGCAGAGACATGATCGGATTCTGGCGTGAGATGAACCAGCCATGCGCTTGATAGGGATCGCCACTGACGATGTTGTCGCGCATTTCCTGAAAGACACCGATCTTGAATGGCACAACCGGGTATTTCCACGGCACGCCGTCGAGGCGCAGTGCAGAGACACGCGGATAGGCAGGTTGTGGAGGTGCGCCTAATGTGCCACTTTCCTCGCCGCCTGCTTCTTGCAAGACCACATCCCAATTGCCCATGAGTGCATTCAAAATCGTAATGGCGCGTTGGGTGTGGAATGAATTGACAAAGTTGGAGGTACGCCAGCCGTTGTGCGCCAGCGCATGGGGTGCCGCCGCAGCAAATTCGTGCGCGATCCGAATGATCATTTCAGCGGGGATGCCAGTCAGGGGGGCGGCCCATTCAGGTGTGTAGCGGCTGACTTCTTTTTTCAGTTCATCAAAGCCAATGGTGTTCTTTTCAACAAAGGAGCGGTTGTAAAGATTTTCGCCAATGATCACATTGAGCAAAGCCAAATGAAAAGCAAGATCATTTCCAGGTTTGATGGGCAGCCATTCGGTCGCTTTGGAGGCAGTCTTGGTGTAGCGCGGGTCGAGATAGACCACTTTTGCGCCTCGGTCAATCGCCATGATCAGGTCATGCGTCTCGGAGGTGGAAATCGCTTCGAGCAGGTTGCGCCCCGTCAACAAAATGTATTTGAGTTTGTCGTCGTAGATGCGTGCTGGTTCTTCCATGCCGTAGGTCATCAGGTTGGCTACGATCATGGCATTGAAGCACAACGAACGCTGCGTACCATAGTTTGGTGAACCGAATGCATATAACAAATTTTCAAACAGCGGCTGGCTCAAATTATGCGTGGATGAAAACACCATCGCTTCTGCGCCATATTTGGTTTTGATCTCAGTCATTTTGCTGGCGACTAGATCCAAGGCTTCTTCCCACGAGGCTTGGCGGAATTTTCCTTCACCGCGTTTCCCCACTCGAATGAGCGGAGTCAGCACACGGTCAGGATCGTATGTGTTCATTAATCCCGATTGCCCGCGCGGACATAGATTGCCGCGTGAGTGTGGATGTTCAGGGTTGCCGTCCAGTTTGACGACACGTCCTTTTTGAATCTTGGCGATCAAACCACAACGCCAGACACACATCTCGCACATGCTGGAGATGTAGCCATCCCCTTCGGCGTTTAATACGCCGCTCTCTTTGGCGGCTTGCGCCACCTTGGGCGGGAGCATTTGTCCAACGGCCAATGCTCCTATGGATGCCGCGCCTAGCTTTAGAAAATCTCGCCGTGAGATTGTTTTTGTCATAGAAATCTCCAGTGTTCAGTCATCAGTTATCAGTGATCAGTTTTTTTTACTCACTGATAACTGTCCACTGATTACTGATTTTTATCTTTCCTTTGCCATCCTGCACGATCGATCATATAGAAAAGGAAGAGCGATATCAACCCAAAGAGCAAGATAAAGAGGAAGGGGCTGACGTTCCACAAGTCAGGCAGGCTAACGTTGCCATAATTTGCGATCGCAGAAATTGCGGGTTGTATTTGTTGATAAGTTAGGCCGTAAATTACGGCGCCAGTCAGAAAACCAAGTAAGCCGGGAACCACATAATCCATTTTGCCTTCGCCGCCACCGGCAGCGCAAGTACCCGGTCAGTATCCTGTGAGCGCCATGCCCACGCCAAATATCAGACCACCTACGATATTCCCCACCACGTAAGTTGCGGGAATCTCCGGGAAGGTAAGCAATCCCAGACCGCGCAGAGCGAACAGCCCGCTCATGGCAACCACGAGGGCAGTCATCATGAATTTCAAAACAGCCATATCGGTGAAGCGAAATACATTTACGATCTTGTTGTATTTCGTTAATCCGGCTTTGTTCAGCGAAAAGCCAAAGAAGGCACCGAAGACAAGCGCAAGTGCATAGTTCATATCAGTCTCCTTTCACTTTCTAGTATTGTTTTCTATAGATGACAAGCGCAGTGAGAATACCTGAAGCAAACATCCCTGCAATGAACAGAAACGCAGCCGGGGCTAGCAACATGCCACCTGAAATGGCAAGTCCGCTGGTACAGCCGCCTGCGATCCCAGCCGCGAATTCAAGAATGATCGCACCAATGAATGCCAGTACCCAGCGTTTCCAAACCTGTGGACCAAAGATGCGCTTCCATTGCGCGTCAGAATTGGCGGAGCCTTTCTTGCCCCACATCAGCGAGCCACTGGTAGCTGCACCAGCCATTCCTCCGAAGAACACTCCGACTAACAAGATCACTCCCCAACTAATGCCGGCTGGCATGATGAAGTTGAAATACGTATTATCGAATGCCCTGGGAGCGATTGCTTTGCCGATCAACCCTGCCAGGTTTTCGAAAGCACCCGAAGCACCCAGTTTGTGGTCGCTAAACCAGATCGCAGCAATGCCGACGATGCCGAGCAATATCCCAGCCACATACGGCGACCACTCATCCTTGCGGATGTAATTCATCAAAGATTTCATGATCTACTCCTCGTCTGTCTTTTCCGAGACAATCGTGTCTATCAATTCGAGAATCTTGTCGGTCTTTTCGTGGTTATTCAAAACAGTCTTCAACGACTGACGTGTTTTAGTTTTGAGCCCGGCGATCTGGGGCAACATATCCACTACATCTGCGGGATACTCGCCTTCCACTTTGCTTGTATCGCCAAATGAGACATTGATCAATTTCTCGCGGGTGATCACATAACCGCCGCCGCCAACCACGGTCAATCCGATCATCACCATCAAAATCGAATTACCCCAATTGACAGGTTTCTTACCCAAAACGATCTCATCGTAATTTTGGGCATAGTTGACGGTGTTAGGATCGTCAACCACGACTTGATTGCAGCTTTGAGTCGACTCTGCGATTGGAGCGGATGCTACAACCACCGGACTTGTTTCGACGACTTCGGTAGCTACTGGTGCTACAGCCCCGGAGCCAAGCGTCACACCCAAGGTCGTTGCGTAGACTTGAGCCCGTGCATCCAAATCCGTAACGTGACACTGTTGGCAGGAAGCCTTGATATCCGAAAGCGGATCGACCATGCCCGTGTGCGCGGCAACTTTGTCAGTGGCTTGTTGGTTCCCGCTGTGGCAGATATAGCAAAAATCGCCGAACGCGTGCGATTGATGCCAGCCTGTGCCATCTGCATTCACTGACAACTGGGCTTGTGTTTCATGACAGTTCTTACAGGATGAAGCCTGCGAGCCGCACTGAGCGCTGGCGCGTGTCACGGTAGTCAAAGATATGCTGGCAGCTATAACTAACGCTATCCCAACAAAGAGAAAATAGAAAGTGATCTTCTTGTATTGCATGCAATCCTCCTTAAAAGTTTCATCTCTTACGGATGATAGGTTCAGCCTTTGACCTTAATTCCATCCATGAGGTTGGCGCGCTGGTTGATCCGTTCCCGTAATACACTGCGCAACAAATCAAGTGCCTGAATCAAGCGCTTGTCAGCAAGCTGATATGTGATCGTGGTACCTTGTCGGCTTGTGTAAACCATTTGGTGATCACGAA
>JBDTWO010000146.1:0-12567 GCA_040006635.1 Chloroflexota bacterium | reverse complement strand
CAAACCCAACTTCATTCAACACCTTCGTACCAAGGATTTGACGCTCAGGGTCTTGTAGCACCGTCCCGATCTTTTGGGAGATTTGCGAAAGCTTCCAACTCGTAGTCTCTTCCCCAAAGACCAGTACACGACCACTCCTTTCCCCTTTATAGGAACGTGGCACGAGTCCATTAATACAACGGATAAGTGTTGTCTTACCACATCCGCTTGCACCGGCGATCAGGAGCACTTCGCCAGGCTTCGCCTCAAACGAAATATTATGAATCGCCGCGCCCGGTCTGTCGCGATAACGAAAGGAAAGGTCTTCAATAACCAGCGGTTGGGAATTAGTCATGGAATATGAGTCTCAACAATATCACCTACCTTAACACCCAAACTAGCCGCGGCGTTACCATTTACCACTGAAATCCCCAAATTGCCTGTGCTGCCCACCAATGAGACCAGCTCACCCACTGACCGTTCACCAAAGGTATGGACCAAGCCTTTGATCTCCCGATCTTTGATACGAACAACGATCATTTCTTTCGTATGCATGGCATCGCCAAGGTTTTCGATCCGAATATTTGAGGTGACATTTCCAAAGTGGTCGATGTGAATCACTTCCCCTTTCCAGCCGCTTTCGGTTTTCACAGGCTTGGGCAAACGAATACGGACAGGGTCAGTGAACGACGTGCCTACTTCAGATAGAGAAATGCCATTTGCCAGATGAGCAGCAACCGGTGAGAAAATGTCGCGACCATGAAACACATAACTGATATTCGCCAGCCAATATTCGTTCCGATTCAATTCCACAAACTCACAAGTCCAGCCTTGTAGTTCAGCTCGTTCAAGCAAACCTGTGATCGTGCCATTATCAGGACCCACATAAAACCAGTCACCGATCCTGGCGGCCATGGGACGACGTTGTGTCCCAACCCCGGGGTCAACTACAACCACATGGATCGATCCTTTTGGAAAATACGGAATTGAGCGTGCCAGGTGATAAGCCGCTTCATGAATGTTCTGTGCTTGAATCATATGACTCAAATCTGAAATCTGCGCCGCTGGACAAATCCCCCAGATCACGCCTTTCATAACACCCACCGTCCCATCTTTGATGCCAAAGTCAGTCATCAGAGTGATCACAGGCATACGAAGCTCCTCAGCAAGTAATAGCCGCATTATAAAGCAGTTTACCTTCCATCACATTTAGCATTAGACTTTATCGGAAATTAAATCGGGACGCTGACGCGAAGCGCGCAGAAAACGCAGATTTTTCTTTTTGAATCAGCGAAAGTCAGCGTTTGTCAGCGTCCAAAATTGACTCTTTACTTATTACCGATAAAGTCTATTATTCTGCTGGATGTTTGTGTTCTTTAATTTTTCGAATAAAGATCGGGGGCAAATGGAATTTCAGTGCGCGATCGCCGGACCAGGGAGCCGAGGGCGCCATGGCGAGACTACACATGACCAGCAGGGTGCGGTCATAGTTCACACGCCAGCCTGCGAAATCATTCCACACTTTTTCACGGTCAGCTTTGATAGGCAAACCTGCCTCAGTCAATGAATTAAGAACTCCATCAAATTCTGCGCGGCTGATGCTGATCGGGTCAGTAGGGAAATGCGGGGCGTGTGGATGTGGAATATCAAAGTAATCTGTCACACGATGGAACATAATGAACCCGGCCCGAATACAAAGCGCCGCCGAGGCTTCAAAAGGAATATCTATCGCTGAAAGAGTAATCGCTGCCGCATCCAAAACTGCACCAGATGCGGTTACCCATGAAGCATCGGCACGCGGCGAGCGGAAGAAGACTAGTGCGGGCAAAGTCGTATGACTCTCCTCCACGTCTGCAAACCAGGCTTCCCAGGTCTTCCAGTACTCGCCGAGCTTATCCAACCCGTGAATTCGGTTGAAGCGCAGAAGCATCTCCAAAGCGGAGGGCGGCGTCCCGGCTCGCACTTCGAGCATATTGACTGCCTGTTCGCGCCGTGAAAACGCGGCATACATGGTTGGCAGATAAGCGATCAGCAGACCGACGAGCATGAGTCCCAGCATCGCTTCGGTGAAGACAACGACAGTAACGATGGGCGTTTTGGAAATATCAAATCCCAGTGTAAACAAGGAAGAGCCGCTTAAGCGTAATACAGCAAAAATATCCCCCACACCCAGACTCCAATAGATCGCGGCATATCCGATTAAGATTAGGAGATACCACGCGGGCAGAAGCATCATCAACCCGATCGGCGCATAATATGCCATGATGGCATCACGTTGAGGATAAGTCGTGGCGAAACGCAATGGAATGGCAAAGAGCCGCCGCAACACCCCAAAGACGATCCGGTTGAGTTGACTGCGTGCGGCACGCGGCAAAACGAAAGTGGAAAGCGCGGAGAAGAGCGTGAGGATGACGACGGTTAGACCAGCGAGAAAGACAAGGATTTTCATGAAAACATCTGAAGTGGGCATGCGCAGGATTATAAAGCAAAGGATACGTACTCGTAGTGCTATACTTACTTCTCATCAAGTGGTTGGATTGATAGTACAGATGAAATATACAGGAGTAAGTGAATGGCAGCGACAAGATCAAAAACCAGGAATCTTGAACAAGAATTGCAATTGGCGCAGTTGGAAAGACAGCAATTAGAGAGCAAGCAATTGCGGCAGGCACTGAATGACAATGGAAAGTCGAAGCCATTACATACTGTATTGGGACAATTTGTTCCGCTCATTACCGCCCTGGTGGCAGTCGCAGGCTTTCTTTGGGGCGTTTATCAATACCAGGTTCAACAAAATAAAAGTCTGGAAGCGCAAAAACTGCAATCGAAACAAGAATTGAAAACAGCCGAACGTGATTTCATGAAACCCTGGCTGGATAACCAGCGGGAGATCTACTTGCAGGCATTAACGGCTGCAGCCACTGTGGCGAATAGCGATAATCCAGATGAAGTTGCGCGCGCCACAGAAGAGTTTTGGGTTTTGTATCACGGCAAAATGATCCTGTTTGAAACCGGCGATGTGGAAAAGGCAATGATCGCTTTCGGGGGGTGTATAAAAAATGCCTGCGACCGCGCCAAGCTGGATGCACAACTGCATCAACTAGCTTCTGCCATGGCTAGTTCCATGTCGGCAACCGCCAAGATGACCTACGATGAGTATTCTGCCCAGCAAGTGAAATATTTAAGTGAGGCGAGCGGAGGGCAGTAGAGAGTTTTCTACAAAAAAATTAGTCCGGCAGTTGAACTGCCGGACTAATTTTTTATTTACTGCACGTACTTTGCAAACTCTGCCTCAAATTGATCGGCTGTTGTGTAACCCACCCATTTCTTTAGGACGGCTCCATTTGCATCGAGCAGATAAACTTCGGGCTGGGAGTAAAAGCCCAATGTGCGTTGAAAATCGAATGTGTTTGGATCGTCGGCATCCAGGAACGCAAACTTGATCTTGCCAAAATATTTTGCTTCGAGCCCATGAACCATGGGCGCCATCGCGCGGCAGGTACTTCAGGTAAAGCGGAAGAATTCAACGAGCTGGACGCCGCCTGAAGCCAGGTTGACCGTTGACGGGTCGGTGGCTTCAAGGTTGGGTCCGCGCGAGGTGGCGATTGCGAGTACAGTCGGGGCTTCAGCGACTTGTGGAGCCTCGGTCGCGCTGGAACCTGTGCTCGGCATGGGCGTTGCACTAGGCTCGATCACAACCACAGGCGCGACCGATTGCGCGGGGGCTTGGGTCCCGGCTGCAGGGGCGCACGCGGCTAGTAGTACAGCGAGCAGGACGAGGGTTGGAAGGACGCGGGTTTTCATATCCATATAGAGGGGTTATATCAGATAATCCTTACGAAAAGATTACGCTTCGTCTGCGCTCCTCAAAAGGCATTCGTCGCTCCGCTCAGCGCAGGCTCTCAGTGTAATGATGTTCGTCACTTTGACTCTTGTGAAATCCTACGCTATACTTAATTTATCAAGCAAGTCTTCAGGTTCTGCGCATTTGCACAGAACAACAATTTACAGGAGGAAGAATGGCTGGTTTCAAACTCACGTACGCTACCATGTTCAACCCACCCGAGGAACTCCACAAGGGCTTCGACAAGGCAGTTGCCACGCTCAAGGCAAACCTTGGCAAAGAATACGGCATGATCATTGACGGCAAAGATGTTTTCGCAGACGAAAAATTCGATGACCGCTCACCCGTAAATACAGACTGGGTATTGGCGCGGATGCAGAAAGGCAACGCTTCGCACGCCCATATGGCTGTTGCCGCCGCGCGGAAGGCTTTCCCAAGCTGGAGCCGGACACCGTGGCAGACGCGCGTCAAACTGGTGCGCAAGGCATCGGCTCTGATCGAGAAGCGCATCTTCGAACTCGGCGCGGCAATGGCATTAGAGGTCGGCAAGAACCGCATGGAATCTTTGGGTGACGTGCAGGAAACTGCCGACCTTATGTATTGGTCAGCTCAAATGGTGGAAGAGAACAACGGCTTCGTCAAACCGATGGGCAAGGATCCACTGGTTGGCTATGACTCCACCAACGTTTCAGTTCTGCGCCCTTATGGTGTCTGGCTGGTTGTGAGCCCGTTCAACTTCCCGTTCGCGTTGAGTGGTGGACCCACCGGCGCGGCACTCTCAGCTGGAAACACGGTCATCCTCAAACCGGCAACCGATACAGCCTGGATCGTCCGACTCTACGCTGAATGTTTGCGCGACGCCGGAATCCCCGATGGCGTCTTCAACTTTGTGACCGGTCCCGGCTCCACGTTGGGACAGGCGCTGGTCGACAGCCCCGAAATTGACGGTGTGACCTTTACCGGTTCCTTCGATGTGGGCATGAAGATGTATCGCGATTTCGGAAATCGCAATTACGTCCGCCCGATCGTGTTGGAACTCGGCGGCAAGAATCCTGTTGTCGTTTCACGCCATGCCAATCTCGATGATGCCGCGACCGGCATCGTCCGTTCCGCATTTGGTTTGCAAGGACAAAAATGTTCCGCGGCTTCACGCGTCATCGTGGAAGAACCAGTCTATGATGAACTGGTTGCCAAACTCAAAGCGAAGACGAATGCACTCGTCATCGGTGACCCGACCGAACGCAATACATATCTGGGTCCGGTGGTCAATAATAGCTCCTACAAAGAATTCAAAGATTTCACCGAAGAGATCAACGGCGCAGGTGGCAACTTCCTGACCGGTGGACATGTCAAGACTGGCGGCAATTTCGATAAAGGCTACTACTGCGAACCCACCCTCGTCACTGACCTGCCCTTCGAACATCGCTTATGGAAACATGAAATGTTCCTGCCCATCACCACGATCGGCAAAGTCAGCAATCTCGATGAAGCGATGACCATCGCCAACAATGTGAACTACGGTCTCACTGCGGGCTTCTATGGCTCACAAAAGGAAACTACATGGTTCTTCGATAACATCGAAGCTGGCGTCACATATGCCAACCGTCCGCAAGGCGCAACCACCGGCGCGTGGCCCGGCTTCCAACCGTTCGGCGGCTGGAAAGGCTCCGGCTCAAGCGGCAAGAACGGCGGCGGATATTATTATGTGCAGATCTACATGCACGAACAGATCCGTACCCTCATCAAGCCCGCGCCTGTGAAGAAAGTCGTAAAGAAAGCAGCACCCAAGAAGGCTGTAAAGAAAACCATTCGCCGCAAATAATTGACCCTCACCTCTAGCCCCTCTCCCTGATAGGGAGAGGGGAATCTTTTATGCCCTGGAATCCTGACCTCTATCACAAGTTTCAAACCGAGCGCGCGGCGCCATTTTATGATCTGCTCGCGCTTGTGGACGTGCGCCCCAATCTCAAAGTCATTGATCTGGGCTGCGGCACCGGCGAATTAACGCGTCAACTTGCGGATAAACTTCCAGACAGCGACGTGACCGGGCTCGACTCCTCTCCGCAGATGTTGGACGCTGCGCGAGCCGCTTCATTCTCACGCCCAGGCTTGGTCTTTACACAAGGCGATCAATCCAAGCTGACAGATGCGTGGGACTTGATCTTCAGCAACGCTGCCCTGCAATGGAGCGAGAATCACGCCGAGCTGATTCCCTATCTCTTCGGCAAACTAAAACCCGGCGGACAGCTCGCCGTCCAAATCCCATCGAACCACAACCACATCTCACATCAGATATATCGTGAAACTGCCAATGAAGAAATGTTCAAGTTCGTTTTGAACGGCTTTCAAAGATATGCGCCGGTACTTTCCATTGATGACTACGCCCGCATTTTTTTTAACTGCGGGGCAGAGGATATTACTGTTTTTGAAAAAATATATCCGCACGTCTTGAAAGACTCAGACGCCGTCGTAGAATGGATCTCAGGCACCGCACTCGTCCCCTACTTCGAAAGATTGGGCGAACACAAAGACGTCTTCGTACAATCCATTCGCGAGAAGCTGCGCGCCGCCATGCCAGATAGCCCCGTGTTTTATCCATTCCGCAGAATCTTATTCTCAGCCAGAAAGCCAAACTAATATGGGCGCACAACCCCCTGACCGTTCAGAGTTCGTTGGCCGCGTAGGGACTTTTCTTGTGTTGGTCGGTATTGGCTTGATGGTCTTCTTCATATTATCCGAAGCCGCCAAAGTTCCAATGCTTAGCTATTTTTGTTGGGGGACTGTCTTGCTCTCGTTCGGCTTTATCTTCCGTGGAAAATTAAAAAAACCAGGCGGACCGCCGCATGGTCGGTTCAGCATTCTCAAAAGATTCAAGTCCAAACCTAAAGAAGAGAAAAAGAAATGACCAAACTCACTACGCTTTCAGAAGCCATCGCCAAATACGTCAACGATGGCGATACGATCTACGCTGCTGGTTTCACACACCTCATCCCATTTGCCGCGGGGCATGAGATGATTCGCCAGGGCAAAAAGAACCTCATCCTCGCCCGCGCCACACCTGACTTGATCTACGACATGATGGTCGCGGCAGGCTGTGCAAAGAAAGTCATCTTCTCGTATATGGGCAACCCCGGCGTTGGGTCACTGCGCATTGTCCGTTCGGCGCTTGAGCAGGGCAAACTCGAATGGGAAGAATATTCCCACTTCGGCATGATCACGCGTCTGCAAGCAGGCGCATCGGGTTTGCCATTTCTTCCAATGAACCAGACCGGCGCAACTGATCTTGAAAAAGTAAACCCCAATATCAAACGCATCCCTGATCCATATGGCGGCAGGGATGTGATCGTTGTGCCTGCATTGAATCCGGATGTGGCGATTGTCCACGTGCAGCGTGCGGATGCGAATGGCAATTCCCATTTGTGGGGCATCATCGGTGAACAGAAAGAAGCCGCCTTCGCCGCGAAGAAAGTCATTCTCACCGCCGAAGAAATCGTGGACGAATCAGTCATCCGCTCCGATCCGAACCGCACGATGATTCCCGGCATCGTGGTCAGTGCCGTGTGTCATGTCCCGTTTGCGTGTCATCCAAGTTATGCGCAGGGTTATTATGACCGCGATAACGAATTCTATCTGGCTTGGGATAAGGTCAGCGAATCGGCTGAAGCAACGAAACAATATTTGGATGAGTGGGTGTACGGCGTGAAAGATCGAAATGAATATTGGCAGAAACTCGGTGCAGCGACACACAAGCGATTAGAAGTCCCACAGCAAATGAGTGAACCTATCAATTACGGGAAGTATTGAGTCCACTAATCTTCGCTAATCCGCGCTAATCTTTTCTGATGGCAGTGTAAATCAAAACCTAAGGAGACTTTATGGCTGAGTTACTTTATAAGGATGAGGTCTATGCAATCATTGGCACGGCTATGGAAGTTTATAATCAACTAGGTCCCGGCTTTAGTGAAGCGATTTACCAAGAGGCATTGGAAATCGAGGTAGAAACTTGTAAAATACCGAACAATCCGCAACAAGAAATTTATATTGATTACAAAGGAATAAAACTAAAGCAATTCTTCAAGCCTGACTTTATTTGTTATGAAAAAATCATTGTAGAAATAAAAGCTCTTGACCTTTTGACATCACGAGAAGAATCGCAATTGCTCAATTATTTAAAAGCAACCGGAATGCCGGTCGGTGTGTTGATCAATTTCGGCGCGAACAAAGACTTGGAATGGAAAAGAATGATCCTTACGCCACAGAAGACTACTCGCCCTCCGCGAGGCATTATCCAGCCCAAGTCACCGCGTATCAACAACCCTAAACACATCGAAGAAGATTAGCGAAGATTTGTGTGGATTAGTGGATGAAACATTTTGATCTTGGCGGCACGGGCTTGCCACTTCATTTTTTACATGCCAACGGCTATCCCCCCGATTGCTATAAACCGTTGTTTGAACTTTTGAAAACGGAATATCACGTCTTTGGGATGCCGCTCCGTCCATTATGGGATGAAGCCAAAATCGATGACATCAAAGACTGGCAGCCGTTCAGCGATGACTTGCGCCTCTTTCTTGCTTCGACCCGTTTTGATTCAGAGCGGGGAGACCCCGCCCCTACCAACCACAAATCCGTTATCGGGGTTGGTCATTCGATTGGAGCTGTTGTTACTTTAAGGACCGCACTGCGCGACCCACACAAATTCCGAGCGTTGGTGTTGATCGACCCGGTATTGTTTGTCCCGCGCTTCTTATTATCCTGGCACCTCATCCGCGTGCTGGGATTGGGCGATCGATTCCATCCGTTGATCGCTGGCGCAAAAAAGCGCCGCCGCACTTTTGACGATCTGGAAACTGTTTTTCGCGGCTATCGCAACCGCAGCATCTTTCGCTACATGAGCGACGAGAATTTGAGAATTTACATCGCAGGCATTACGCGTAAAACAAAGGACGGTTATGAGTTAGTCTATTCGCCAGAATGGGAAGCGCATATCTACCGCACCGGCTTGCGCGACTTCGATATCTGGCGCGAATTGCCCAAACTTGAAGTGCCGACTCTTTTCATCCGCGGCGCAGAGACGGACACATTTCTCGAAGCTGCGGCAAAGCTTGTAAAACAGAAGCAACCCAAAGTGCGAGTCGAAGCGTTGGACAAATCCACACATCTATTACCGCTGGAACGTCCACAAGAAGTTTTTGAGATTATGCAATCATTTCTAAAACCTCTGGAGTCAGCCAGCTTGCTGGCGAAATAATAGAAGGAGTATCATGAGCGAAATTAAATATTCAGCCGCCGAATTGATGATCATCAACGCCGCGCGTTTGCTGCGCGATGGTGACGTGGTGTTCGTCGGTGTTGGACAACCCAATCTCGCGTGCAATCTCGCCAAGCGGACGCATGCGCCCAACCTGGTGATGATCTATGAAGCGGGCGTGATCGGTGCGGAACCTGCGCGTTTGCCGTTATCCATCGGCGACCCCACGCTTGTGAGCGGATCGCTTTCGGTGGTGAGCATGTACGATATTTTTGCGAATTATCTCCAGCGCGGCAACGTGGATGTGGGCTTTATGGGCGGCGCGCAGATCGATAAATACGGCAATATCAACGCGACCGTCATCGGCGGCTACGATCATCCAAAAGTGCGTTTGCCTGGTTCAGGCGGCTCGCAGGAGATCGCAGCGTGGGCAAACCGCTGTTACATCATGACCCCGCATCAAAAGCGCCGCTTCCCTGAAAAGGTCGAGTTCATGACCTCGGCTGGATTCATCGGCGGCAAAGGCGACCGCGAAAAGGCGGGCTTGCGCGGCGGTGGTATGGTCGGCGTGGTTACAGACATTGGCATGCTCGAACCTGATGAAACCGGCGAAATGATTCTCACGGCGTTGCATCCCGGCAAGACCACGGAAGATGCAAAAGCTAACACCGGCTGGGATCTGAAAGTCGCTGCTCAAGTGCGAACCACTGAGATCGTCACTGAAAACGAATTGAGAATCTTGCGCGAAGAGCTCGACCCAACAGGAATATATTTAAAGGGAGCCGCGTAATGTCACAGGAAATAACACCCGCCCCAAAACGAGGATTCTTTGCAGCAATATTTCTCTCCTCGAATGAGCCGCGTTTGCGCGCAGGCTGGAGGCTGCTCATTCAGACGATACTCTATTTAGTGTTGAGTGTCGTTGCCTTTATTATTTCCAGCTCACTTGGGCTGGGTGGATCGACTACATCCATCCTGGATCAAATCATCAGCCTGTTTGCCGTCACGCTCTCGGTTTATATCGCCCGCCGTTGGCTGGATAAAAAATCATTCGAAAGCCTGGGATTTAAATTATCTCAACAAACATGGCTCGATATTCTAGCGGGCATCGGCATCACGTTCGTGCAAATGGGATTTATTTATATTGTGATGCTCGGGCTGGGCTGGCTAACCTTCACCGGTTTCGCCTGGAACTTTGACCCCATCGGCATGGTAATTTCCAACGTCCTGATTTTCTTCATCGTTTTTATCTTCGTCGGCTGGAACGAAGAACTTCTCTCGCGTGGTTATCACTTGCAAACCATCGCCAGCGGCATCAATCTCTTTTGGGGCGTGATCATTTCATCGGCTGTCTTCGGGCTCCTGCATCTCGGCAACCCAAACGCGACCTGGATCAGCGCCGCAGGCATTTTCTTTGCGGGGATCTATCTCGCGTATGGCTACGTCCGCACCAAACAACTCTGGCTTTCCATCGGCTTGCACATCGGCTGGAATTTCTTCGAAGGCGTGGTATTTGGTTTCCCCGTCTCAGGCTTGGATATTTATCCGCTCCTGCGCATCAAAGTGACCGGACCTGAACTTTGGACCGGCGGCGCATTCGGACCTGAAGCCGGGCTCATCGTACTCCCCTCCTTGATCGTGGGCGGACTTTTGATCTACCTATTCACCAAAAATCGGAATGGCAACATTTAGGATTCCACAGACGGTTCTTCTCACGCCTGAGGCTGTTGCGCGCGCGACAGCCTTTGCCCAGGCTGTGACCACTACCGTCAACTACCGCGATAGCAATCAAACAATTATCGAAAAGATTCGCGACGATCACTTCGTCAGCAAACTGGGCGAAGAAGCGGTCAAGTCCGTTTTCGAAGCGCGCAAGTGTGCAGTCGAGGGTCCAGACTATCAGGTATATGCAGGCAAAGGGAAGTCATGGGAGGCGGATCTTAAAGTCAACGATCTGGATGTGGCGGTCAAGACCCAACGTCGCTCCGCTGCCAAACGCTACGGTCTCTCATGGACATTTCAAGATTCACCCGAACGCCGCGATCCGATCCTGGATTTGCCGGAGGCGTGGGTCTGTTTGGTCGTATACGAAGATTTGAAAGAGGGATATGAATGTGTGGTCTATCCGCTGCAAAAGATCAAGCAACTCATCTTCGAAGCGCCGCGTCTCAGTAAACTTGTGGGCAAGAAGCAGGCGGTGTATTTGGAGACACTGCAAAGGAACAAAGTGTTCAAATGACAAAAGCCCCGCAGAAGAACTCTACGAGGCTTTTATGAATTCAGATTTCAAAGACATTGAAATTTAGAAAAATCAATTGCCAGGGAGAGCCACTATACGGAAGCCATAATCGTTCCAGGCTTTATTGGGACGTGAGATATGAAAGAACTGACGACCAGAAACACGCTCCACGTATTGATTGAGATACCATGAGCCGCCTCGATATGCCAGCCATTCAAAATCCTTCGCAAAAAAATTGGCTTGCCATTCGTACACGTTGCCAACCATATCCATCACGCCAAAGGGACTCTTCCCCAGCGGATACGCAAACACCGGCGTCGTGTGACCGATTCCGCTTTGTTCGACATTCGCGTGCTGGATGATCACCTTCAACGAGTTTGTGGCACTACCGGGTTCATCCCAGGGATAACGCCGTTCAGGGACAGCACCGCCTGCGGCGGCAGTCCATTCGATCTCCAAAGGCAAGCGCATAGACTGTGGTTTCAACTGCGGATTTTCCCGGCTTTCAGGTAAACGACTCCAGTTTTGAAACAACCACTCACAATAGGCATTGGCTTCAAACCATGAGATGCCCACCACCGGGTTATAGGGATTTGATCTGCCCAGATCCTTATGGTCCCAGAAACGCGGCATCAAGACCTTTGAGACAGCCTTCTTCAATTCTTCCTGCAAGAAACTCAAACCCGTCCTGCCCCAATTGCCCATCGGCTGGCAATGTTCGTCAAACTTTGAAAAATCCAGCCAATAAAGCGGATTAGAAAAATCAGTCGCGTTCAAGAAACGTTCATATTGTGAATTCGTGACGGGATATTTTCCGATCCAGAAAGGATGGGAGACATTTGAATTCTCCTGCACCGGGATTTGAATCAACTGATGGAGATCGAGTTCTTCTACGCTGGGAGTCGTCGCTTGTGGCTCCAGATTACTTTCGGGGATTTCGATCTTCAATGCATTTGCACGAATGCGCAGAGCCTTGATCAATTTTTCGTGGGCATTCGGGGCGAAATAATCTGCCCAGTGCAATTTCTTCAAGCGCGCAAAGGATGGTTCACATTCATCCAAACGCAAAGGAATGACATAGATCGTACCCTCAGGCTTTTCATCCGCGATATCCAAGGCGCGCCTGATCTCTTTGTTGATGTAGCCTTCTTTCGTAACTGAGACTTTTGAGATACAAATGATGATCGCATCCGCATCATGAAGTGCCTGATTAATTTCAAAATCAAAATCCTGCCCGGGGAGCAGATCCTCTTC
>JBDTWO010000145.1:0-12614 GCA_040006635.1 Chloroflexota bacterium | reverse complement strand
TAGCCGACTTCAGTCGGCTTCGTATGAATAGCGTGGACGTTTACGTCCATGCGGGTTGGCGGATGGTTAGCGTATAATAAGAAACAAGCGGCAACTCCTTCTCTGAATTAGAGGGATAAATGAGACGAGAATATTATTCTGACACAATTCCAAATTTTCTAAAAAGTTCAAGTGATGAGCTTCTCGGTAGGCTTGCACTAAATAACGATTTTGCTTTGGAGCAAACCCAACGTGATGCGTGGTTAGAAGAAATTCGTATTTTGCAAAATATCTTGAAGCCCCACAACGGCTCAATATATTTTGAGTATTCAATTCCAAGAATGGGGAAAAGAATTGATGTTGTATTACTTATTGGTTCAGCTATCTTTGTTCTTGAGTTCAAGGTAGGTGAAAAAAAATTTTCATCTTACGCGATTGATCAAGTTTGGGATTATTCTTTAGACTTGAAGAACTTCCACGAAACGAGCCATGAGTGTTTCATCGCCCCGATTCTAATTGCCACTAAAGCAAAGACAATCTCCACAACGGTTTCTACAACTTCCCACAACGACAAGCTGCTATATCCCATTAAGTGCAACGAAGAATTGCTAAGCCAAGTGATTGATGATGTTTTGCGTTTTGTTGATGGAAATGAAATTATTCCGGCTCAGTGGGAATCTGGTAGATATCAACCAACCCCAAATATCATTGAAGCGGCAATGGCGTTATACAGCGGTCATTCTGTCAGTGAAATCTCGCGTAGTGATGCCAGCGCTATCAATCTTAGTCAGACTTCTGATGCTGTGTCGGAAATCATTCGAATATCAAAAGAACAATCTCATAAATCAATTTGTTTTGTGACAGGCGTTCCAGGTTCTGGAAAAACATTGGTTGGTCTCAATATCGCCACGAAGCATATTGATAAGGATAACGATCTTTACAGCGTTTTTCTTTCAGGTAATGGTCCGCTTGTTGCGATTTTACGCGAAGCACTGACACGGGATAAGGTCAAACAGGAAAAGGAACTTGGTCGTAAAGTTAAAAAAGGGGAAGTGATGAGTGAAGTTAAGATGTTCATTCAAAATGTTCATAACTTCCGCGATGAAGGACTGATTGACTTCAATAAACCGCCTATCGAGCATGTTGCGCTATTCGATGAAGCTCAACGCGCTTGGGATTTACAACAAACGGCAAACTTCATGAATCGCAAGAAGGGTTACGCAAATTTCCATATGTCTGAGTCCGAGTTCTTGATTTCCTGTCTCGATCGCCATCCTGATTGGGCGGTTGTAGTTTGTCTTGTTGGTGGTGGTCAAGAAATTAACATTGGCGAAGCTGGTATTAGCGAATGGATTGAAGCTCTAGAACGTTCATTTCCAAATTGGCGTGTTTACATTTCTCCAAAGTTGACTGATAGCGAATATGGCACGGAGAAAGTGCTAAATAAAATAAAGGCACGGCAAAATGTTACCTACAAAGAACAATTGCATCTTTCTGTTTCTATGCGTTCTTTCCGTGCAGAACATGTATCGCTTTTAGTCAAACAAATTTTGGATTTGCAACCTGAAGAAGCGAGAAAGACTTTAGCGGAAGTAAGGGAAAAATACCCGATTGTAATTACACGTGATCTTACGAAAGCGAAACAATGGCTAAAGGATCAGGCGCGCGGCTCAGAGCGTTATGGAATAGTAGTTTCTTCTCAGGCAGAGAGATTGAAACCTCATGCTATAGATGTAAAATCTCCTGTTGATCCAATTCATTGGTTTCTCGATGGGAAAGATGATGTTCGTTCGTCTTATTACCTTGAGGACGTTGTTACGGAATTTGATGTTCAAGGACTTGAGTTAGATTGGGCATGTATTACATGGGATGCAGATTTTCGATACGCAAAAGAAGGATGGGACAATTGGTCTTTTAGGGGCAATAAGTGGCAACGGATAAGAAAACAAGAAACACAAAGTTATCAAAAGAATGCTTATCGTGTCTTATTGACTCGTGCGAGGCAAGGAATGGTAATTGTCGTTCCATTAGGTGATAAAGAGGACCATACACGCAAGAAAGAATATTACGACCCCATATTTGAATACTTGCAAGAAATTGGATTTGATGTAATTTGATCTAACAAAAAAGGGCTTCGCAAATTTTGCGAAGCCCTTTTAAAAGGTCTTAATAGTTATTCATCAGCCCTTGCGGCGTTCTTCCATAAGTGCTTTCAATGCTCCTGATCCCTTCAATGAACCCTGCAATTTCTTGAGACGCTTTTCAAATAGCGCCTTGTCTGCGAGTTTATCAAGCTTGCCAGATTTGGTGTCGTGTTCAAACCGCTCATCCCAAGCTTGAGCGTCAAACTCCTCAAACCATCGGCGAAAACGAGCTAGGTCTTTTTGAGATAATTCCGTAATTGCCTTTTTGATTTCTTGAATAGTCATAAGAAGCTCCTTACACTGACCTAATCGATTTTACCGCTTTTCTTTCTTCATTTCCTCTTTCCACTTTCTTTCATCCTTCCTCCTTCATCCCTCATCCTTTACAATACTCCCATGCCCCAGATCACCCCCATCCTGCGTGCGCGACGAGAACGGCGACTCGCCAAACAACGCGACAACTCCGCCCGCACGCGCAACGCCTTTCTTAGCCTGGGGATGCTGCTTTCGTTATTCATCGCCGCGCTCATCATTACGTCCGCGTTTGAGTATGTCAACCTCACGCGCGATCTGCCCTCCATTGATGCCCTGCCGCAGTTGCTCAATCCGCCCGATGGACTTTTACTCCAACCCACACGCATCTATGACCGCACGCGCACGAATGTTTTATACACTTTTGCGCCCGCCTTTGGCGCGATCCAATCGCGCCGCTATATTCCCCTCAGCGATACCAATCCGCAATACCTGCCCAAGTCACTCGCCGATGCCGTCATCGCCCGCAGCGATCCACGCTTCTGGAAACACGCAGGCTACGACCTCACCTCAATACCCAATTACGAATTACACTCCACCCTCGCGCAAAAACTCATCTACGATCTCTTGCTCTTCAACGAACCGCCGTCTCTGCAACGCGCCCTGCGTGAACGCATCCTTGCCGCGCAGATCACCGCGCACTTCGGACGCACGCAGGTCCTCGAGTGGTATCTCAACTCCGCAAATTTTGGTCGCCATGCCTTCGGCGCTGAAACCGCCGCGCAGCTTTATTTCGGAAAATCCGCCACGCAGCTTTCGGCAGCCGAGTCCGCCATTCTCGCGGGCGTCAGCGACTCGCCGAGTCTGAATCCATACGACGCGCCGCAGACCGCCATCGAACGCGGCAAAGAAACGGTTCAGATGATGTCCACGCTCGGGCTTCTTTCTGATCAAGCGACCGCCAACGCGCTTGGAGAATCTCCGCTGTTCCAGACTCCGCCTCCTGCTCAGCCGCAATTTGCTGCGGCTTTCGTCAACCTGCTCCTCGCCCAATTGGATTCGCAAATTCCGCGCGCCCGCATCGAACGCGGCGGACTCACCATTATTTCAACGCTGGATTACAACGTTCAAAAACAATCATCATGCGTCACTGCCTTTTATGCCGCACGACTCGCTGGCATGCCTGATCCCTTGATCGAATGCGACGCGCTGCGATATTTATCGGCTTTGCCACCGGGAGTTACTGTCCCGGATTCATCTGCCAGCGCGATTGTCACAGATCCCAAAACCGGACAGATCCTCGCGGTGGTCGGTGAAACGCTTCAGGCGCAGGAAACGCCGCTGATTGGCGCACACAGGTCCGGGTCCGCGTTGGATGCGTTTGTCTATTTGACAGGATTCACCAGAGGCTTGAGTCCCGCCTCGTTAATTTGGGATATCCCCGGCAAGACCGATGTCCAAAACTTTGACGGTAAATATCATGGTCCGATTCGGTTGCGCGTGGCGTTGGCGAATGATTATCCCGCGCCCGCTGCACAAGTGCTTTCGCAAATGGGACTCGATAACGTGACCAAGATCGCGAGTTCGTTCGGTGTCTCGCGCGATGCAGAGTTGTCGCTGTTGAATGCCGCGGGCGCGTACGGAGTCTTTGCGCAACAAGGCGTTTATTTTGGTCAGACAGTGAATGATACATTTACGCCGGTGACGTTGCTGCGCGTAGAAGGCAACGATGGCAGCCTGTGGCTCGATTGGAAAACGCCGCAAGCCAAACCGGTGGTGACGCCGGGGCTGGCATATTTGATGAATAATTCTTTGAGCGATGCGACGGCGCGTGAAGGCGCATTGGCAAGTTCGAATGTGTTGAATATTGATCGACCCGCCGCCGTGAAGGTGGGTCAAACCAACGATGCGCTCGACACCTGGGCGATCGGTTATTCACCCGCGCGGGTTGTCGCGGTCTGGACTGGCGCGCGCGCGACATCCATTTTGCCGGTGGGTGAGAAGGGCGTCACGCCGCGTTTACCCGCCGTGTTATGGAATGCGTTGATGCAAATTGCTTCACAAGACCTGCCGCGTGAAGGTTGGTCCGCGCCTGCTGAAGTTTCCGTGCTGAATGTCTGCGATCCATCCGGTATGTTGCCCACCGCGGACTGTCCGAATTTGGTGAGTGAAGTTTTCTTGAACGGTAATGAACCGCAGCAAGCTGATAACATGTATCGCAAGTTTGCGATCAACCGCGAGACCGGTTTACTTGCAACCGTATTTACCTTGCCGCAATTGATCGAAGAACGTGTCTATCTCGTTGTCCCCTCCGATGCGCGGACGTGGGCCGAAAGCGCCGGGCTGGCGATTCCGCCCGCGACGTATGATGTCATCCAGGCGCCGCCAATCAACCCGGATGTGAGCATAACTTTCCCAGCGTTGTTCTCTGAAGTAAATGGCAGCGTGAAGATTGACGGTACCGCCGCTGGCAATGACTTTGTCTCGTATCGTGTCCTGGTGGGTCAGGGACTGAATCCGCAAGAATGGATTCAAATCGGCGCAGGCAATACCCCCGTGACCAATGGTCTACTCGCTGAGTGGAACACCTCCGGCTTAAGCGGGTTATATGCAGTGCAACTCCAAGTCGTCAGAGCAGATCAACGCGTGGATAGTGCAGTTATCCAGGTAACTGTCAGCCATTAGCTGGTTAGCTGTTAGCAATTAGCCAAGAGCTAAAAGCTAATCGCTAACAGCTGAGACCCAACCGCTAATCTCGGAGGAATGATGAAAGACTTTAGAACTCTCAAAGTTTGGGAGAAAGCCCATGCCTTGACTCTGACAATTTACAAAGCTACTGAAGGATTCCCAAAGCAGGAACTATATTCCCTGACCAACCAAATTCAACGCGCGGCAGTATCGATCCCCGCAAATATCGCGGAAGGCTGCGGCAAAGATTCGGATGCAGAACTAAAACGCTACTTTACCATTGCCATGGGATCAGCCAGCGAATTGGAATATCTGCTTTTGCTGGCACATGACCTTGGTTACATTCAAGAGAATATTTATCAACCCATGCAGACCGATCTTGTCGAAACCCGCAAAATGCTCAACGCCTTCATCCAAAGACTAAAAGCTACTCGCTAAAAGCTAAGCGCTAACAGCTAACAGCTAAATACTAATCGCTAAAAGGAAATCACATGGCTAATCTTGAAAATTTACTTGGTATTGGTATTGTCGGTATTGTTCTGGTCATCCTCAACGCAGTGTTTCTTGGCATTATCTATTTTATGCGCAGGCGGATGGCGGTGGTGAGTCAGTGGCCGTCCACGATGGGCACGGTGGTGATGTCCACAATCGAGTGGCGGTCAGATAGTGACAGCGGGCGAACGGCTTATCCGGTTGTGCAATATTCGTATCAGGTCAACGGGCAGGCATATCAAAGCACGAAACTTGCTCCGGGACCCGAGGTCGGCGGCACGGGCGCAAATAAAGTCGTGGCAAAATATCCAGTTGGCGCGCAGGTAATGGTATTTTATGATCCGCAAAAACCGTCTGACGCGGTGCTGGAAAGGAAAGCCCCCGCCATGTGGCTAATGTGGCTGCTGCTGGTGATATTCGATTGCGCACTCTGTGGGGTGGTCCCATTGATCTGGTGGACAAGCTCACGGTAATTAAAAAGCGACTTTTATCAAACCAGCTATTTATAGGTAAAATTGCCAGATGATGAACCACCAGACTCTGGATGCCACTCCATTCAAAGACCGCATAAAAAAAATATTTTCTGCTGGAAAATATTTCCACAAGGCTGAGATATATCTCATAGTTATATTGCTCGTCTTTGGAGTCGGCGCCTGTTTCTTACTTCCAGTCAGCGGGGGATATGATGAAGAGACGCACCTAATGCGTGTCTGGCAAATGTCATCCTTTGAATTTATTCCGAATGAATCGTCAAATGGGAAACAGCCATTTCCAGCGGTGTATTGGGAAATGTCCTATCGCAGGCCATTTCTTATCCGTGCAGTTGAGCCAGACTTTTGGATTAAATATCGTGATCTTTCTTTGGATGCCCATGATTATATCTACGGTAGTGTCGATACGCGCTCTGTATACTCACCTCCGCTTTTACTTCCCCAGGCATTGGTCATGCGCTATTTGGGACGAAGCTTGCGATTACCCGCACTGACGGTCTTTTATGCCTGCCGCCTGATTGGGTTATTGAGTTATATGATGCTGGCATGGTTTGCCGTCCGCATCATTCCATTTGGTAAATGGATCCTTGCCATTCTTGTGACCTCACCAGTTGCGATCCTGCAAGCATCCACCATCAGTGCAGATGCCATCTCGAATGGCGTTGCCCTTTTATTTATTGCCGGTTCTCTTGCCATCACAGCTCGAAAAGAGATGCATTGGAAGGAATGGCTTACGCTGGCATTGTTATTTCTTATCCTGTTTTGGGGCAAACTAAATATTATCCCGCTTGCCATCCTGCCATTCCTGCTCATTCAACCATCTCAATTCAAGATGCGGTTTGGCTACCTTTATTTAGTGGTCGTCGCAATAGGTCTTTGTGTAGTTGAAGTGCTTGGCTGGAATATCCTGGCATATTCGAGATTCCATGCAGCGCTTGAAGGTGCAGACCCGCTTGGGCAAATAAAGTTTATGCTCGGCAATCCGCTTAATTTCCTGTTCATTCTTGCCAGCACGATCTGGGAGAGAAGTGTCGGTTATTTCCTTAATTGGATCGCCATTTATGGGTATGCCTACTGGCCTATTCCAACCGGAACCTATTATTTATATCTAGCCGGGCTTCTTGCCGCGTTGTTCGTAAAAGAAAACGATCATCAGACAATTGACAAAAAGATACGTATTGGATTGGTGATTGTCTTTGTCATCACTTATCTCGCGACCATTGTGTCGCTGTATGTTACTTTTAACCCCGTGGGGCAGGGATATGTCGCGGGCGTACAGGGCCGATATTTTATGACGGTCATGCCGCTTCTTTTCCTGGCTCTGGCCTGCCTGCCCATCCTCAAGCGGATGCGTGTCTCTGCCTTTCTTCCCGTCCTGCTTGGCGTGGCAAGCCTGGTCGTCTATATGGCGGGAATGTATCTCTCCTATCATGTACCTTGCGGATCCCAATTCTACACATCTGGTCTCTGCTACCAGCCGCACTATAAGAACTGGGCGCCCGATGATCTGTACTCTGCTCCCGTTTCAAAACAATTGGCACTATCACAGGAGATCGTTCCTGAATGTAAGGGCATGACCGAGCTACGCGTGTGGACCAACGCAAACGACGCCGATCCAAATGGAACGACACAGTTCATCCTTTTGGATGTTGCTCAGAAGCATGAAATGGTCAATGTGAATGTCCCAAATTCAGAACTGCCGAACGGGAACTGGTACTCCCTCACATTTCAACCTGATTGGGTATCGAATGGAAAATTCTATTTGCTTATAATACGCGGAGAGAATACCGGTCCTAGAATCGCCTATTCATTGAAGCAGGAATACCCGGAAGGGAAACTCTTTGAAAATGACCAACCTATCGATAAGGATCTGATATTTCAAACAGGTTGTATCGCGGGGTTGGAAAAGATCCGCCTGACAGGTTTACCTTGAATCATAAGGGAGAAGAAAGAGATTCCCTGGGCGTGAAGCCGAGATCGATTTCAATTGACGCCACAAGGACGTAAGTTAAGTTTGATGAGTGGGCAATGTGAAATAAAATGTAGCGCCTTCGCCTTCTGCGCTTTCAACCCAGACCCGCCCGCCGTGGACTTCGACGATGCGCTTTACGAGTGCCAGCCCGATGCCAGTGCCTTCGGCCTTGGGGTCAAGTTGATTGAAGAGACCAAAGATGCGTTCGTGATATTCGGGCGCGATGCCGATGCCATTATCTCTGACGAAGAAGATTGGTTTGCCATTATCCTCGCCGTACTGTCCGATCTCGATGCGGGGATCGCTGTGGTCGCCCATATATTTTGCGGCGTTATCGAGCAGGTTTTGCAGGACCTCTGTCAGACGCTGACGATCTCCATGGACAGCGGGCAGGTTCGGCTGAGTAAGAACCGTAATGCCGAGCGGTTCGAGGCGTCCGTGGATGTTTTCTAAGGCGGCGTCCACCAAATCCTGAAATGGGATCGTCTCCGGCGCGTTCATCATGCGTCCGACGCGCGAGAGTTCAAGCAGTTCGCTTAATAGACGGTGCATTTTATCAACGGCTTCATCGATGCGCATGACGTCTTTATGGATATGCTCCTGTTTGCCTTCAAAGACATCCTTTTCCAGGAACCCGAGAAAGCCCTTGATGGTGATGATCGGCGCTTTTAGATCGTGTGAGACGGTATAGGTGAATTGTTCAAGTTCTGTGTTCTTTGCTGCAAGCTCATTGATCAAACGTTCACGTTCATGTTCGGCGCGTTTGCGTTCAGTAATATTGCGGGCAAACGCCACCAGGATCAGCTTGCCGCCATATTCCAACATGCGGGCGCTGACTTCTACCGGAAAGGTTGTGCCATCCTTCCTTTTGTAGTTGGTCTCGAAGATTAAGCCACCGTTTTCGTGGACAAGTTCCATGCGCTGATGCCAGCCCTCAAGGCTGGAAACATGTGTGGCAACATTGATAACGCCGAGTTGATTTAGTTCCGCGCGGGTGTAACCAAGCTGTTCATAAGCAATTCTGTTGAAATCGATATAGCGACTGTTCTCTGGGTTGATTAGGAAGATGGCGTCATTTGACTCGTCCATCAGTTTTCTAAATTGGATCAATGCCTCTTCAGCGCGTTGGCGTTCCTGTTCTGCGATGCGGCGTGGGGTAATATCCTCCACCGTGCCTTCGTAAAATAGGAGGGTGTCTTGCTTATCGCAGATCCCTTGTATGTTCATGGATGTCCAAAATGTCGAACCATCCTTGCGGTAATCCAGCGATTCAAAATATTTGATCTGTTCCCCATCTGCAACCCGCTGGCGCAGTGAGATCCGTAGCTGCGGATCGACATAAAGTTGTTTGGAAATATCTGTCACTGAATTGATCATATCTTCCGGCGAATTGTAGCCATACATGCGCGCCATCGCCGGGTTGACGCTCACGAAACGACCGTCAAGTGTACTTTGAAAAATTCCATCAATCGCGTTCTCAAAAAGATTGCGATATTTTTCCTCAGCCAGTTTTCTTTCCCTGAGTTCTTTTTGTGATTCTAGCGAATTTTGAACCAATGTTTCCGATACCAGGCGGATCATAGCCGCGGTCAGGATCAGGATTATGGAAACTGAAAAAAAGTCACCCACCACGCTTTTTACAAGGATAGTCGGTGTGTATGCGCCTAATAATTCTCCGAAGACCAGCCAGGCCGCACAAAGAATGTTGTACAGGGTCAGGATTACCATCAACCGTTTTCTGATCACCAGGCTGG
Organism: Chloroflexota bacterium; assembly: GCA_040006635.1. GTDB lineage: Bacteria > Chloroflexota > Anaerolineae > Anaerolineales > Villigracilaceae > Defluviilinea. The sequence goes on along the minus strand of JBDTWO010000145.1, from coordinate 2,842 downwards.
CGACAATCAGAATTACGGGATAGCCCAGTACACTGATGTGATGGATGCCGAGTCCGTTCGTGGCGGTGATCGTAATGGCTGTGATCAGAACAAAGGCAAGAAAGGCGGCGGCGAATTCAAATCTTTGGCGGCGGATAAAGTAAAAGGATGCAAGCACAGGCAGGATGCTGATTGCGATCACAATGGCAGCGAGGATATTATGAGTGGATAGGACTATGAAAATACCTGCGATCAGTCCAAGTAAAATGAGGGCAATGAACCAGTAGAAGATATTTGTGATGCGTTGGATATCCCCGTAGATCTCATCCAATGGCAGGGAGCTGTTTTTTTGATCAGATGATTGTGCCATCGTCTTTTCCTTTGAAGAAGACTTGCCTTACGACATAATCATTTTACCGCGTGTTCTTTTGCAGGGACTTATGGGAATCGAAAGGGCGGACACAATGTCCGCCCGAATGAATGGGGAGCAAAAGATCATGGAGTGGAATCGATCAACCAGATATTTTCCAGCAGGGTAGTCTTTATTCCAGTGGCAGTGTCAAGGTGGACAAGATCGTAGTTGTTTGTGCCATCTGTTCGACCAAACCAACAGACAAGCGTCCCATCCTCGAGAAGATCAGGGCAGCTACTGATTTCTGAATTGACATCCTCCCATGTCTGGGTCGTTGATGTTTTGTAGGAATACGCAGCATAGAAGATTCGATAAACACTGTTTTTTGTGCCCGGCACAGCAGCGCTTAAATTAACTAAAGCGCCGTTATCAAAGAATTTGACAGTCGTAAGCGGCTTCTCCAGTTCAGTATTGATCGGCATACTGAACAAAGAACGATCTGTAACGGCATCGTAAAGAAAGAACGAAGTCTTGTCGATGGATTGCATGAGGATAAATCGTCCATCGGCTGAGACATTGCTTGTTAAGTCGCCCTCGACATAGATGCCCACAAGACGCGACTTTCCATCAGGTGTAAGGCGAAAGAGTGGGATGTCTTCCTTCTTCAGATCTGGATAGGTTTTCACTATGGCAGGTGCTTTTGAAAGCATCGCATAAGGTAACCCGGCAAATAACAAGCTTTGATCAGGCAGGTATTGGCGGACCTTTACATAGGATGAAGCGCCATCGATCGTCCACGGTAAGTTATAGGTCAGTGCCGCAGCGTTCCCAAACGGTTCAAAAACTTTGATCTCACAGTTATCCACGCAATTCCAGGGATATACAACACCTTTGCCATCCTTCAAAGGAGTGAACATCTTTACATCATTCGTGAAATCGGTTTGATGTCCATTGAGATCCAGAATGATGTTTGCCTTTCCAAGGTACCATAGATCGCCCTCTGGGGCAGGATATATTCGGGACGGCGAGCCTTGAGTTGTGTAGATTGTCCGGGCTTTGCCAGTGACCAGATCCAATTCACGGATTTCCATTTTATCTGCATCTGGGTTGCCGTTTATATAGCGAAGATAGCGTCCATCTTGCGAGGTACGGAACCAGGCCCGATTCACATCGAGTGGATCGCGATTGCCCTCTTTATCGATCAGGCTTGCCGTTAAGGATTTTAGATCCACGAGGAAAACAGGACCGCTAGCAACTGCGCCGACAGTCTGGCTTTGCTCAGCGCCGACCGTTGGATAAGTGAAAACTGCGAAATCAGCATGGACAGCCACAACCACGCGGCCGGATTGTGAAAATTCGGTGTTGAAATAGGCTGGCTCCGAAGGGAGCTTGATCTTTTGCATTCCATTTAGCGTGAGCAAATAGACGCGCAGGGTATTGTTGTCATCCAGAAATAGTAAGGCGCGTTCAGCATCCAGCGAAATGGATGCGGTATGCAGACTATCTGGATTATCCAGCGTGCCGATCTTTTTCCTGTCTCCGAACTGATTCACAGCGATCACCTTCAGCGTAACTGAATCGACTGACCAATACCAATGCGGTGATGGTGGTACGGGCGTGGATGTTGAAGTTGGTTCAGGAGTGAAGGTGGCGGTAGCTGTATTATCCACGGGCGTAATTGTTGCAGGTTGTGTGGTGGAAGTCGACTCGATGGTTACAGCAGGCGCTGAAGTAGATGTGGCGGGACTGGCACAGGCGGATAGAAATATAACGATTGCAAATGTCAGGGCGGCGATTCGTTTCATGGAGCCTCCTTTTTGGACAAAACAAAAAAAGGCGGGAAAACCCCGCCCGTGCCTGTATTATAAAGTGACAGTCATTTTTAAGGTGGCTGTCACTTTGGTTTATTTTGGAGTCCATCAGCTTGCTGTCCGAATAACCATCAGCAAGCTGATGGACTCCAGATTTATCGTCTCAACGTTCTATACTTCACGCGATGCGGAGTCAAATCCTTGCCGAATTTTTCTTGCATCATCGTTTCGTAATCGGACCAGTTGCCGATGTACATTTTGGCGATGGAGTCGCCTTCGAAGACGATGAGGTGGGTGCAGATGCGGTCGAGGAACCAGCGGTCGTGGCTGACGATGAGGGCGACGCCTGCGAATTCGCTCAGGGCTTCTTCGAGGGCGCGGAGGGTGTTGACGTCTAAATCATTGGTGGGTTCATCTAATAGTAAAACGTTGGCGCCTTCGGTGAGGGTTTTGGCGAGATGCACGCGGTTGCGTTCTCCGCCAGAGAGGATGCCGACTTTCTTTTGCTGGTCGGAGCCCATGAAGTTGAAGGAGGAAACATAGCCGCGCGCGTTGATCTTGCGTTTGCCAAGTTCAAGATTTTCTGCGCCCTGTGAAATTTCTTCGTAGACGTTTTTCTCAGGGTCGAGGGTGCGGGTCTGGTCAACATAGGAGAGTTTGACGGTGTCGCCAATTTTGACGGAGCCGCTATCGGGTTTTT
>JBDTWO010000144.1:0-12647 GCA_040006635.1 Chloroflexota bacterium | reverse complement strand
TAGGCGCATTTTTGGTTGACAAGGGCAAATCTCCTCTTGCTCCAAAATTCAGCCTGATGCCTGCAAGTCATTTACATCCATCTATGATTGTCGCGATTGAAAAAGATGGGCGAATCATCGAAGATGAAATCGTCGAAATTTCTGATGAACCTTATAATGGAACTGTATACGATTTAGAAGTAGAAAACCTGCACAATTACATTGCCAATGGCATGGTTGTCCACAATTCCATTTACGCCTGGCGCGGCGCGGACTGGCGTAACGTGCAGCGCTTTGAACAGGATTTTCCCGAAGCGCAAACCATCCTGCTCGAACAGAACTATCGTTCGCGCCAAACCATTCTCGATGCGGCGATGGGTGTCATAGATAAAGCACGCAATCGCAAAAAGAAACAACTCTTCACCGACCGTGGCGCGGGCGACAAAATATTCTTCTATGAAGCGCCCGATGATTACGCCGAAGCCGCCTTCGTGGTAGACGGCATCGCGCAGCTCGTCGCATCCCGTCAGTACGAACCCGGCGACTGCGCGGTCATGTACCGCACCAACGCCATGTCGCGTTTATTGGAAGAAGCCTTTCTGCAGGCACGGCTGCCTTATCGTCTCGTCGGCGCGCAGCGATTCTATGGACGCCGTGAAGTCAAAGACCTGATCGCCTTTCTGCGCCTTGTCCACAATCCTGCTGATGAAGCCAGCCTCGACCGCATCATCAATGTTCCTGCGCGTGGCATTGGCGATAAGACGCTCACGACATTGCACACAATCGCCCGCCAAAACAATCTGCAACCTGGCATCGTGCTCCTCGATCTCGCGCGCGGCGCGGACTCGCCCTATTGGTCGGCGTTCACCGGTCGTGCTGCGCTTTCACTTTCCGATGTCGGCGGCATGTTGGCGAATTGGCGCATTGCCGCGCAATCGCTCAACATCCCTGAACTCTTTGAGCGCATCGTCAGCGACATCAACTACAAACAATACATCGACGACGAATCCGAAGAAGGCGAAGACCGCTGGGATAACGTGCTCGAACTCAAACGTCTCGCCGAAGAATATTCCACGCGCACGCTCGATGAATTTTTGGAGAACATCGCGCTCATCTCCGATCAAGACACCATCGCCGAGGGCAATGTCCCCACCCTGCTCACGCTCCACGCCGCCAAGGGACTTGAGTTCGGCGTGGTCTTCCTCGTCGGTCTCGATGACGGCATCCTTCCTCATAGCCGCTCGTTCGATGAGCCCGAACAAATGGAGGAAGAACGTCGCCTCTTTTACGTCGGCATCACGCGCGCCAAAGACAAACTGTATCTCATCCGTTCCATTCAACGCGGCGGACGCGGCTCGCAAGAGGAAACCTATCCATCCCGTTTTCTGGATGACATCCCCGCCGATCTACTGGTAGGCAAAACCAGAACAGGACGCAATGTATCATCTCCATTCAAGACAACTCGCGACTCGTCCTCCGAAACCAAATGGCAGACGTATAACGCCTCTCGCCAGCCGGTAACTGCTTCGGTTATCGAATCAAAATTCCGCGCCGGGACTCGGATCAAACATCCCACCTGGGGCGAAGGCATCGTCCTCGATAGTAAAATTCAAGACAGTGACGAAATCGTGGATGTGGTGTTTGAATCAGTTGGAATCAAAAGACTGTCGGCAAATTTGGCGAATTTGAAAATTATTTAGCACTCCTCTGGAGTCGGACAGCTTGCTGTCCAGAAACCAGAAGCAAGCTTCTGGACTCCAGAACATCCAACAAGGAAACCCATGCAATACACCAACCTCGGCAAAACTGGATTGAAAGTCTCACGTCTGTGTTTAGGTATGATGAGTTACGGAGCCAAATCCTGGCGCGATTGGGTATTGGATGAAGAACAAGCCAAGCCTTTCATTCGCCGCGCATTGGATGCGGGCATCAACTTCTTCGATACGGCAGATGTTTACTCATTGGGCGAAAGCGAAAAGATCACCGGCAGCCTGCTCAAATTCTTTGGCGTGCGGCGCGAGAATGTCATTGTCGCTACCAAGGTCAACGGACAAATGAGCGAGGACCTCAATGCCAAGGGACTCTCGCGCAAACATATTCTAGACTCCATCGACAAATCCCTCAAACGTCTACAAATGGATTACGTGGACCTTTACCAGATCCACCGCTGGGACTACGAAACGCCCATCGAAGAGACAATGGAAGCCTTGAATGATGTCGTCCGTGCAGGCAAGGCACGTTATATCGGCGCATCGTCCATGTTCGCTTGGCAATTTGCAAAGGCACAGCATACCGCCGAAAGTCACGGCTGGAGTCGTTTCGCCTCGATGCAGAATCACTACAACCTTGTTTATCGTGAAGAAGAGCGCGAGATGATCCCGCTTTCTCTTGATCAAGGTGTGGGTCTTATCCCCTGGAGCCCGATGGCACGCGGCTTCTTTGCCAAAAATCGCAACCGCGATGGCGGCGGAGAAACAGCCCGCGCCAAGAGTGATCCGTTTGCGAATCAGTTGTATTTCCGCGATGAGGATTTCCAAGTCGCTGATCTCGCCAACGAAATTGCCGATACACATGGTGTGAGCGGCTCACAAATTGCGCTGGCATGGATGCTGAGCAAACCACACATCAACTCCCCGATCATCGGTGCCACCAAAATGGACCATCTCGAACAAGCCATCGCCGCACTGGATATCAAACTCACAGAAGATGAAGTAAAGCGGCTGGAAGAACCATACAAGCCGCATCCGATATTGGGACACGCGTAATCTGCCCTCAAAGACCAAAGACGGTGAACAGTCATAACCATGACTGTTCACCGTCTTTTCATTGGTACAATAAACCTGCTCGACAATCACAACGGAGGCGACTTTGGCTGAGACATTCAAGATCGTAATTCCCATGGCAGGCTGGGGCACCCGCATGCGCCCGCATACTTTTAGCAAACCCAAACCGCTCGTGAGTGTGGCGGGTAAAACCACGCTCGAACATTTAATGGATATGTTCAAGACCATGCCGAACCCCGAGAATCTTGAGTATGTGTTTATCGTTGGTCCGTTTCTCGGCGAAATGCAGATCCCTGCTTTTATTCAAGAAAAATATCCCGATATCAAGGCGCATTACATTGTCCAGAATGAAATGAAGGGACAGTCCCATGCGATGTGGCTGGCGCGTGAATATTTACATGGACCGATTCAAATGGTCTTCTCAGACACGCTGATCGAAACGGACTTCTCGTTTCTCGCGCACGAGGAAGCTGATTCGGTTGCCTGGGTCATGCCCGTGCCTGATCCGCGCCGCTTCGGTGTGGCGGAAGTTGGTGAGGACGGCTGGGTGAAACGCTTCATTGAAAAACCTCAAACAATGGAAAACAACCTCGTCATCGCGGGCTGTTATTATTTCAGAGAAGGCAAAGAGCTAATTGCCGCCATCGAAGAACAATTTAAACGCAACATGACTCTCAAGGATGAATTCTTCCTGGCTGATGCCATGACCATTATGATCGAGCATGGGACGAAGATCCGCACGCATGAGATCGACACCTGGCTCGATACCGGCACCATCGAAGCGACTCTCGACACGAACATAGTGTTGTTGGAAAAACAAGGAAAACAGGTAAACACGTATACAGGTAAAAACGTGAGAGTGATCGAACCTTGTGCAATCGACCCGAGCGCAGAAATTTCAAACTCCACAATTGGACCGCACGCCTCGATCGGTGCGAATTGCAAGATCAGCAATAGCTCCATTTCAGAAAGTGTCCTCGAAGCGGAGTGTGAGATCCAGGATTCAGTGTTGAAGCGCTCATTGATCGGGAAGCAAGCTAAGGTCAAGGGGCGAGGCGACGGGCATGTCATCCAATTGAATGTTGGGGATAGCAGCGAAGTCCTTTTGGCGTAAAATTATGGACAACGTCGAGTGCCGGTCAGATTCAGAATATGCGGAGCGTCCGCTTTCGCTTTTGTGGAATGGAACGCGTTATGAGATCGCAGAGATCGTGTCACGCTGGCGCGGACCCAGTGAAAAAGGCTTCCGCGTCAAGACTGCCGATGGGCACGCTTTTGATCTAACCTATCGGGAGTTACCCGATGAGTGGAACATCCAACCTATTTAGGAGGCGCAATGCAGGAAGTAACCAGTGTGGAACGACTTTCAAAACGAGTAGCGGGACTCAAGCCATCGGGCATCCGCAAGTTTTTTGATATCGCCGCGACGATGAAGGATGTGATCTCGCTCGGCATCGGCGAACCGGACTTCACCACACCGAAACCGATTCTCGATGCAGGCATTCGTTCGCTGCAAAACGGCGAGACACATTACACCTCGAACTGGGGCAGACTGGAACTGCGTCAGGGGATCGCCGATAATCTTCAAAAGTTATACAACGTTAGCTATGACCCAACCAATGAGATCATTGCCACCGTGGGCGTTTCAGAAGCGTTGTATCTGACCTTCGTTGCGATTCTGAATCCGGGCGATGAGGTGATTATCCCCACGCCGTGTTTTGTTTCGTATCAAGCCGAGGTGATCCTCGCAGGCGGCGTGGCAGTGGAAGTGACCGCGCGCGTCGAAAATAATTTTTGTATTGACCCCGCCGATATTCGCAAAGCGATCACGCCGCGCACCAAATGTATCTTTATCGGCTATCCCTCGAATCCCACCGGCGCAGTTGCGACGCGTGAAGTGATGCTCGAGATCGCCAAGATCGCCGAAGAATTCGACCTCATGGTTGTCTCGGATGAGATCTATGATCGCCTCGTTTATGATTTTGAACATGTCTGCTTCCCCGCTTTGAGTGAAGATTTAAAGAAGCGCACCATCTTGCTGGGCGGCTTCTCGAAAGATTACGCGATGACCGGCTGGCGCATCGGCTATGCCTGCGGACCCGCGGACATCATTCAGGGTCTCGTACGTATTCATCAATACACGATCATGTCCGCGCCGACGACTGCACAGGATGCCGCGTTGGTCGCATTGCAGCAAGGCGAACCCTACGTGCAGGAAATGGTGACTGAATACGACCGCCGCCGTCGCCTGCTTGTGGCTGGACTCAACCGCCTCGGTCTGACGACCTTTGAGCCGCGCGGTGCTTTCTATGCCTTTCCCAACATCCAAGCCTCGGGCATGAACGATGAAGACTTCGCCGAGAAATTATTGCGTGAAGAACATGTGGCAGTCGTGCCGGGCAATGCTTTCGGTCCCGGCGGTGACGGGTTCACGCGCATGTGCTACGCCACCGAGTACAGCAAGATCGAGGAAGCCCTGCATCGCATGGAAAAGTTTATGACGAGATATGGGTAAGAGCAGAGAGTAGAGAATAGAGATTTGTAGGGACAGGTCTTGTACCTGTCCCTTTTTGTTTGTCAATAAAAATAGAACCTGTGGTTTTGTGATCGGAGGCTATATCCAGATGGACCAAGTATTTGAAGAGAAGATGGAGAGAGGCGAAGTGTCGATGGAAGAGAACGAGGTAGAAGGCGACACTTGTCACACAGTCACAAGGAAGAGCGTGGAGATTTTTTGACTCTCCACGCTCTTTGTTTCATACAGCATTTTTTACTTAAAGTCTATCCGTAAATTAACTATGTCTTTGCGAGGAGGGTGCTTTTCCCGACGAAGCAATCTCCTACAAGCCAGCTTTTTCTGTCAAAAAGGAGATTGCTTCGCCGCCCAAGAGCAAAAGCGGCGGCTCGCAACGACATGACTTGGAAGATATTTGAATTTTAGGATAGGTTCTTATTGCACCGGGCATACATCCACATGCAAATACTTTTGACATTCCTCTGTGGTCAATGAACGAGTAACACGTTTTTTCGCCGTGGCGATCAGGTCTTCGATTTGAGTGTAGTAAACGCGCATGGTTCCATCCCAACTGACACTGGCAAGATATTTTCCGTCTGGGCTGAAAGCTATGCCAGTAACTTCTCCCGTATGACCGGGTAAAGTAGTAAGTTCCCGGCCTTGATCTGCACCCGGAGCCATATTCCAAAGTTTCACGGTTCCATCAAAACTTGCAGTTGCCAGTCGAGTTCCATCTGAATTGAAAGCAACCTCGAACACTAAATTGGAATGTCCTCTCAAGACGAGTAATGGTTCTGTCTGTGACTTCATCGTGGAAACATCCCAGATTCTTGCCACATTATCAGTATAGCCAACCGCCAGAAGTTTTCCGTTAGGGCTGAACGCAAGTCCACCCCAAGTTATTGGGCTATCCTTGCCCAACCCAAACAGCCATTTTCCCGTTGCCACATCCCACATACTTACTTGGCTGGTATCAAAAACACTGGAAGTTGCGAGGAATTTACCATCCGGGCTGAACGCAATATCTTGAAGAGACCATCCTCCTGTACCCACCGCAATGGTAATCAATTGCTTGCCGTTTGTGGCATCCCACACCTTCGCCGAGCCGTCATAGCTGGCTGTGGCGATTCGAGTACCATCAGTGCTAAAAATAACTTTAAACACGACATCAGTGTGTCCGTTTAGCGTGGTCAATATTTTTCCCATTTTGGCATCCCTAATTTTTGCCTGGCTTTGTATGGAACCGATTGCAAGATTCATTCCATCTGGACTAAATGCGACCGAACAGCAAAGACCTGGGTCCTTAATCGTCAGATACTTTTGGTCTTTAGCTATATCCCATAAAATTGCACTACCAGCGTCCTTACTTTCTGTTGCAATAAGCGTTCCGTCCGGGCTATAAGTTACATCTCCAATCCGATTGCCATCATGAGCGTTTACGACAAACTTTTCGCCTGGCAAAGATAAATCCCAAACTTTAATCGCTTTACTAAAACCTACGGCCGCGAAGTATTTCCCATCCGGGCTGAAATCCCCGCTAAAAACTTTCCATTCATTGGGGAGGAAAAAAAGATCAAAACCGGTATTGGGGTCCCACATTGAGACTGAATTATTGTTGCCGACTGCCAACCGGGTTCCATCCGGGCTTAAGTTAAGAGTAACTATTCCTCCGGTTGATCGAACCTTTCGATGAAATAGTTCCTGGCCTTTGTTTCCGCTGATATCCCAGAAGCCTACCGTTCCGCATGAATCAGATGTGATCAGCCTCTTACCATCTTGATTAAAGATGATGTTAGGATTACACCCGTTTGGGCTAACCGAAAACATGAAAAGATCTTTTCCGGTTTCCATATCCCAAATGATCACATTCCCATCAACACTTGCCGTTGCAAGGCGAGTTCCATCGCTACTAAATGCAATGTTTTCTATGTTTGATGACGAAGTCGTTAACGTGGAGAGTAATTTACTGGTTTTGGCGTCCCAAATTTTTATGGAAGTTGAACTTGTTGTTACCAATCGCATCCCATCGGAACTCAATCTCATATTCCAAACGCCTTCTGAAAATGCAGGGAACCACGAAGTCAACTTACCGTTTGTGGCATCCCATATATTAATATATCCATTCTCGTCAGCTGTAATCAATTGCTTACCGTCAGGGGTATACACAATTTTGGTTATCGAATATGTATCATCAAATCTAAACACTTCATGACCAGTCTGAATATCCCAAACTTGTACAACCCCATTTGCATTTCCGGTGGCCACTTGTTTTCCGTCCGGGCTATACGCTAGGGAATTTATGTATGCATCACTGAGAAGAGTCCACTTTACGCGTGAAGTAGCTAACCCTTGGCGTAAGGCATTCTCTGCTTCTGAGGAATATTGTGTTGATAAACCCTGTAATGCCAGCAAAATACTACGTTCAGGGTCTAGCTCCAAATTACTAATCGCTGCAGAGGCTAACTCGCGTGAAAAAGCTTGTTGTTTACTCTGATTTGATTTAAACGCAAAAACTCCAGCAAGCACTGCCAGCATAAGCGCTATGACTCCGACTGTGGAAATCACCCGATTGCGCCCTCGCAACCGAAGCGCTGACATTCTTTCCGTCTCCGCTAATTTTCGTGCTGAATCCAATTCGCGCTGCTGTCGTTCGGTTTCTTCTATTTCTCGTTGATCACGCGCGGTGACGCTGGCTTTCAGGTAATCAAGTTCGTGCTGCGTCAATGCAATGGCTGAACTTATCGTCCAGCCTTCGTATTGTGCCAACTTTGTACCGTTCAATAAAAAGCTTTCGTCACGTTGTGCGCTTTCCCATTCAGTTGCCGCCAGCGCAAGCTGGCGTTGCATGCGTACCAGCGTGCGGCTCTCATTCAACCATTCCCGCAAACGGGACCACTCACGTAGAATGGCTTCATGTGCCACTTCCACGGTGGGTCCGCGTGTGCCAGGGTCACGGTCAAAAGAAAACAGGCGCGCGCGTCCAAAGGCATCGAGAGTCGTTCGGAAGGACGCTAGATAATTTTTTCCATCCGTCCCACCGCCGAGCTGCAGGTTCTCCAACTCCGTGATCAAGGTGCGGCGGCGGGTATCTTCCACGCCTTCGCCTAGTGTAACGAGACGCAGGAATAATTGTTTGGCGATCTCCTGACATTCAGGATTTAATCCAGTAAATACCTCTTCGGCTCTACGTCCCAACGCACCCAACACACCGCCAATATTTTGATAGGCAGATTTCGTCAGGGTGTTGGCATTGCGCTTTTCAAAGAGTTCGGTCAGCGCATATTGCAGCAAGGGCAAAGCGCCGGGCTGATCGGCGAGATCATGCATCATGATCGGTACAAGACCCTGTTCCATGTGCAGGCCTACCCGCTCCGCCGGGGAGACGATGGCACTTTCCATTTCATCGGAGGTCAACGGCAGGACAATTTCCATGCGCTGGCGGATCAGTTCGCCGAAATCCATATAGGTGAGCGGCTTGTCGATAAAGTCCGCCCGCACAGTGAGTATGATCCGGATACGGCTGTTCTCATCCAATACGGAGGAAACCAAAAGCCCGAGGAAACGGATGCGCTCATTTTCATCCTGCACCAGCGTGAACACTTCTTCGAACTGATCGATGACCAGCACCAGTTCAATATTCGGGTCATCCGGCAGCGAACGGCGCACGGCTCGGATCAATCCGCGGTTGTCATTTTGGAATTGTTCGATCAACGAAGCCGGTGGATTGACCGCCACCCGCAACAACGCCGCTTCCAATTCCTCGAGCGGATGCGCACCCGGCAGCATTTCGATGATGAACCAGTTCTCTGAACCGGGCAATGCGCCGCGCCTCAAAGCCGGGATCAAGCCTGCTTTCACCACCGATGACTTTCCGCTGCCACTCGGACCGACCACCGTAAGGAAGCGTGAGAGTTCGCCGCCCTCTCCCAGCCGGATCAGCAATTGTTGCAGCAACGCTTCGCGTCCAAAGAAATCCTGCGCGTCGCCCTCCCCGAATGAACGCAAGCCTTTGTACGGATTATCCGTTTCCTTGAGTGGAACCAAAGTTGGCTGCGAATGGATCGACTCACCTTTACCTGCCGATGGTCTCTCCCCCAATGCTCCCCGCAAATCATTGACCATATCCTCCACATGTTCATAGCGCTGTAACGGATCCTTCGCAGTGGCATGTTTGATGATCTCATCGAGTGAACCGGGCAAACCTGCGCGGTTTGCAGAAAGCGGCGGCAGGGTTGTTTTGAGATGCTGATGCATCACATCGAAGGGCGTGGGACCTCGAAACGGGACTGCCCCGGTGAGCAGTTCGTACAACATCACCCCCAAGGCATAGATGTCTGTCTGGGGTCGTATGTATTCGGAAAGGATCTGTTCCGGGGAAATATAATCCGGCGAACCGATGATCATATCCGCCTGGGTTTCGGATGAGAAATTGCTCAAATTCTTGGCAATGCCAAAGTCCGCGAGATAGGCATTGTTATCTTCATCCAATAAAACGTTAGCAGGCTTGAGGTCGCGGTGTACAACCCCGGCGCGATGCGCCGCACTCAGCGCCGAACCGACCTGTTCCACGATGCGCAGCACTGCTGCAGGCGGCAGCGCGGTTCCATTCCGGATCAGGGATTGCACATTCCCGCCCCGTAAAAGTCTCATCACCAAATAGGCGACACTCGGTTCGCGCCAATAATCATACAGCGGCACAATATGCGGATGTTCCAGCCGCGCCACCAGTTGCGCCTCCGCCTCGAACCGACGGATGAAATCTGGATGATTGGCATACTGCGGCAGAATGATCTTGACCGCCACTTCCCGTTCCACCAGCGGCTGGATCGCACGATAGACAGCTCCCATCCCCCCATTGCCAAGTCGTTCGCCTAAAGCGTAGCCGCGAATAGCGCGCCCGCTCAAGTCATCACTGCCGATCTCTTCAGGTGCCGGCATGGGCGTAATTTTTGGCTCATCCGCCGCAATGCGGTCAATGCGTGCTAGTTTTACAAATGCCGCGCGTTCCTCCAATGGAATGTTCAACGCCATCGCCATCCGTTCCGCGATCTGCACCGAGGGCCGCAGGTCATCGGCTTCGATCTTGCGAATTGTGATGGGCGCACAGCCCACCCTCCGCGCCAATTCATCCTGAGTCAGTCCTAATTCGCGGCGACGATTCTTGGCAAGTATCCCAAAAGATTGTTCAGTGAACATGCAGCCTCCATAAAAAGAAGAATCAGAGTAAGTCAATCATGATTCTCACTATACACTACAGATAAATACTATTCAAGAGTTTTAATCGTTTTATATCGCTTTTATATCTATTCGATAGATACAAGCAGAAATAGGTCTTGCGCCTGTTCCTTTTTATTAACTCACCTAGGCGAATCAGGCAAGGTAGGTTAGTGTAATGCGACATTTATGTCGCTCTTGCCCAAGATGCACTGGAAAAGCGAGATAAATCTCGCGTTACAGATATAGCTGCATAAGGTGAGGGATTAATACACAGGTGTAAAATAAAAACCTAAACCGTCAGTTCGGAGGCAAACTTGAACATTCCCACAGAGCTAAAAAAAGAAATTGACGACTTCGTCAACAAAGCCATGCAAGCCTGGAACGTCCCCGGGTTGGCCCTGGTCATCGTCAAAGATGACGAGGTGTACGCCAAAGGCTACGGCATCCGTGAGATCAGCAAACCCGAACAAGTCGACGAGCACACCTTGTTCGCCATCGGCTCGAACACCAAAGCGTTCACCGCCGCTGCGATCGGTCTGCTTGTGCAAGATGGAAAACTTGCGTGGGATGATCCGGTCACAAAATATCTGCCAGATTTCAAACTATACGATTCGCATGCCACGCAATTGATCACCGTCCGCGATCTGTTGTGTCATCGCAGCGGACTCGGCACTTGGGCGGGCGATGTGTTGCTCTATAGCGATGCGCCCGCCGCCGAGATCGTGAGCCGCCTGCGTTACATCCAACCGGAGTTTGGGTTTCGCGCAGAATATGGATATTCCAATCTCATGTTCATTGTGGCTGGCGAGGTCATCCTGCGCGTCACCGGCACGAGTTGGAACAAGTTCATCGAGCAGCGCATCTTCGCACCGCTCGGCATGCAAGACAGTGTGCTGGGCACGCGCTATTTCGGCGACCGCACCAACATCGCCATGCCGCATGAAGACATCCAAGGCAGAATCCAAACCGTGCCGTACAGCAAGAAGACCCAAGTCCGCGCCTCGGGCTCGATCTGGGCATCCACGGCCGATATTGCCATGTGGCTAAAACTGCAACTGAACAACGGGACTCTCGCTGGAAAACAGATCGTGGACTCAGCCATCCTTGACGAAACACACACGCCTCAAACGCCCATCAAGTTGACAGCTGTCGAGCGGCAGTTATTTCCCTCCCGGCATTTCTCTGCCTACGGACTCGGCTGGTACCTCAGCGATATCCATGGACGCTTCGTCGTCCGGCACACCGGCGGAGTAGATGGGATGCTCTCGAGCGTGGTCATGATCCCTGAAGAGCAGATCGGCATCGCTGTTTTCACGAACAAACTGCCCAACTCGGCGTATGCAGCCGTGCCACACTTCATCACTGAGAAGTTATTGAACGTCCCAGCGCATGATTGGGTCGAGACTTATCTTGGTCTGGAAAAACAGGAAGGCGCAAATAACGTCGTCAAAGCAGCGCAGACTCACCAACAGCAGGATGCCTCCCGCGCCAAAGATACACGTCCCTCGCTGGCGTTGGAGAAATATGCTGGAGAGTATGAATGTGCCCTGTTGGGCGGAGCAACTGTCAGCGTAGAGGGAAGCGGGTTCCACATCCAATTACAGGTGAACGAATCCATCTCAGGGATATTGGAGCACTGGCACTACGACACGTTCCTCTGCAAATGGAACAACCCCGTGCTCGGCGAAAGCTTGATCCCGTTTATCACAGATGGGCAGGGCGAGGTGGCCGAGTTCCGTGTGAAGATCCGCGAAGATTGGATCGACCCACTGGAGCATGTGTTCAAGAGATGATGCATGCATAAAATCATCTGCGGCGTTCCTGGTCACATCGAACTCGGCATGCTCGCAACGCTGATCGTCAAATAAAAAGCCGAACAAAAAATCCCGTCTCTTTGGAGGCGGGATTTTTTGTTAATCATGAAGAGGGTATACTCAAGACTACATCCAACAGTAAGGTTTTTATTACAATGAATATAAACACAGTTTTACAAAAATTCAGCAAGCCTTTCTGGATCGGGGTAGGGTTTTTCCTGCTCGCGGGAGTGGCTTACCTGGATTACATCACGGGTGTGGAACTTTCCCTTTCATTTTTCTATATAATAGACTTTATCCGAAATAATAATTGGTCATAGTTTCAGAGGCTTCTTGCGA
>JBDTWO010000143.1:0-12714 GCA_040006635.1 Chloroflexota bacterium | reverse complement strand
GACAAAGACTCAAATCGGGCAAGGCTCCGTGAAAACCTGTCAGGTCTTTTCACGAGAACGCCTCCGCCAGCAGACTCTCAAACAACCCATCGACCTGCCGCGTGGACTCCCCCTTCCGCCCCCGCAGGGACTCGCCCCGCGCCACCACGCCCGCAAGTTCAGACCTGACAGGTTTCAGCATGACGTGAGTCCATCGCAACTCATGCGCGGACAAAGACTCAAATCGGGCAAGGCTCCGTGAAAACCTGTCAGGTCTTTTCACGAAAAACTCTCCGCCAGTAGACTCTCAAACAACCCCTCCACCTGCCGCGTGGACTCACGGGGCCCAAACGTCGATTCCTTCGGTTATGTGCAATCAAATGTCAGCGGAACCTTATTGCTTTCGTTTCCCGACGTATCCTTAATTACAACATTAAACGTTGCAGTGTAGCCTTGTCCTTGACAGTACCAAGGAATTGTTAGAATTGTTCCAGCAATTTGAAGTTCTTCTGATGTAAAAATCTGATCATCCCCAATATTTACAGGAGTTGACGATGTTGTATCAACAAATTCGTATACAACAAGATAAGAGTCGCCATCCAAATCGCGAAAGTTAATTTCCGCAAAAATAGTCTGATCTGGCAACACTCCGGTCTTTCGCGTTTGTATACCAAGTATTTCTGGTGGAATCGCTGTAGATAGTGAAGCAGCAGTCTGCGTCTCGGTCGCGGCTATCGAACTACTCTGATTTGTCATCGCAATAGCAGTGAGGCGTGCCTCGGCAGTTTGAGTTGCCTGGATAGGCAGTAATGCACTCTTTACAGTTGCATTGTAGCCAATCACAGCAACAATTATCAATGCTACTGCGCCAATAATCGCTATCAATATCTTGATCAAAGGGTTTTCCAGATTAGCATTCATTCAAACGCCTCCGCCAACAAACTCTCAAACAGCCCCTCGACTTGCCTCTCACTCTCCCCCATCCGCCCCGCAGCGACTCGACCCGCGCCACCACGCCCGCAAACTCTTCTTGTGGCAAAGTTTGATATTTCGTCCAAGCATGAAAACAGAACAAACATAACTCACTTACTCTTTTTTCGACTTTTTTGTCTTACGCGAATCACTTCGAGCAATTAGCGTAGTCTGTATGCCAACCCATATAAGCAGAATTAGATGGATATATATTAACCATAATTCATATTGCGTAGGAACATGACCATAACTGTCTGATAATAGCAAGTAGGTGAATATTGATGCCGCAACAGCCAATATGGGTATCCAATGACGGCTGGGTGATAATGACGCGAAGAAAATTTCTACTTTTGTCATTGTCTGTCTTGAAGAGATATGCGTCTCCCAGCCAAGAGTCTGGAAGGTTTGATCTGTACGTCCCAAAGAATTCAATATGTAATTTACACGTGGAATTAATAAATCCAAAAGATAGTTTGATATCCAAAGTACAGATTTAATTGATTTTAGCATCTCCCAAAACAATATATGAAAAACAAATGGAAAGAGTAATAAAATTACGAACGAATCTTTTCCTGCAACATAAGAAGCGAAGCTCAGTCCTGCACCAATTGCTACTAAACTCATATTAAGGTATTGTCTTTCAGATTCGATCAACTGAAGGATTTCTTGGCGCAAAGCCGAAAACTCAAGTTTATGCAAATCTAATTCAGCCAACCATGCTTCTCGTTCATTGTCTTTTTTTGTAGCCATAATGATTTGCCTCTCCGTAAATTAACCAAAAGATTGCACCAACAGACTTTCAAACAACCCCTCGACTTGCCTCTCACTCTCCCCCATCCGCCCACGCAGAGACTCGACCCGCGCCACCACGCCCGCAAGTTCAGACCTGACAGGTTTCAGCGTGACCTGTGTCCATCGGAACCCATGCGCGGACAAGGACATGAAGCGAGCAAGGCTCTGTAAAAACCTATCAGGTCTCAATCGCCTATACCTCTATTCCGTTTCCCAAATCAAAATCCACCCGCATCCAAGCCCCCAGTGTGGACGTTTGCTCGCCTGCTTTCAACCCTAGGCGTTGTGCCAGTGGATGGCTGGCCAGGTCAGCGATGCTCAATGTATATGCTTCGGGGAACAGTCCGCCTTCGTAAAAGCTTTCCACTTTTAAAGGCGCTTCAATCAGCTTTTGGTAACAAGCTTTGTGCGTATCCTGCGCATCGCGGAATTGCTTGAGAAAGACCAGCGGAATATGCTCGTTGAGGAAATGCGCGGCGAATTCGACCGGGCCGTCTCCCAGGCCGGTGTTGATATTCCTGAACAACTCCCCCGCGATTTTATTTTTGAGGGAGGCAAGCTCACCAGAACGCGTTGGTCCAGCCGCGGACGTAGCGCGCAAGGCTAGCAATGGCTCCCTTTGCGCGATCTTGTCGGCGCCAAACTGCTTGAACCCCAGTACCTCGGCGCTGAAATCGGGCCTTTGGATCCTCTCGGGTTTTTGGAATTGCGCCCCCAGTTTATTGAAGCCGTACACCTCGCGCCCGGTTGCGATGGCGTTGCTTTCATCCACCAGCAGATATGGCAGGTACCAGGCCAGGTGATGCGGGAGGGAACCGCCGCGCGTCTTTTTTATGGCGATAGTCAGGACCCAAAAGCTGACTTCCGTCTCAGGGATCAGCCCCACCTGCGCATCCCGCACATCCCGGGATGAGACCAGCATATCGGCGAAGACCAGCATCAGGCTCGAAGTGATGGGAACGTATTTATAGGCAAATGACCCCGAGACGTTCAAGGTTTGGTTGCACAGGGCCGTCAGACGTTCCGTATCCGCGGGAAAGGTAAAGGCCGCGATATGCGCATCCTTTTGGGAATAGGGTCCGCGGAAGACCGGAAAACCAGTCCCGTGATCTGCATAGTCGGGCAGTGTACTATCTGGTATGGACACAATTTGGCTCACGATGCGGACTCCCCCATCCGCCCCCGCAGCGACTCGATGTCTCGACTGGGCTCGACAACCGCCCGCGCCACCACGCCCGCAAAGCTGACTGATGACCAAAGACCGTAGACCGTGGCTTTTCCTCCGTCCATCGTCTATCGTCCTCCGTCGAAGCTCTGCGATAGCAGGCTTTCAAACAACCCCTCCACCTGCCGCGTGGACTCGCCCATCCGCCCTCGCAGAGACTCGACCCGCGCCACCACGCCCGCAAAGGCAGAGATTAGATATTCGAGAGTAGAGAGTAGTCTATCGTCCATCGTCAAAGCTCTGCGATAGCAGACTCTCAAACAACCCCTCCACCTGCCGCGTGGACTCCCCCATCCGCCCACGCAGGGACTCGATGTCTCGACCACCGCCAGCACTTCCCCGTTTTCGCGGTACAGACAATAATCGCTAACCCCGTTCCATGGCTCGGCATCGTAACCGTCCACAGGAATTTCGGTCTTCACCTTGGCGTGGTCGCGCAGATACCAACCCGCCTGTTCCAACTGCGGGTCAATAAGTTCCTTGCGGGTGCGTTCTTCGGAGAGTTTACGGGGCATATGTCCCCTGTGGGATGGATGTTTGGATACGCTGGGTCAAGGATACAGGAAAAACCAAGTCCGTGCAAGGTGTTTTTCGTTACAAAGGCTGTATCAGATTTCCTGCAAGCCTTTTGCTGATTTCCTACAAGCCTTTGGGGCAAACCCTTATAGGGAACGACCTAATTCCTATAAGCCTTTTGACCAATCCCTTATAGGAAGTTGACCATTCCCTATAAGCCTTTTTTAACAGCAAAAATAGAGGGTTTACCTATGAATCGGATCGGGTCTTACGCAGCCGGAATCTGGTCCTGTACAAGTAAGCGTAGTAAACACTTCAGCCTGTAACACCCACTCACCAGCCTCAGCGCGCTGCCATTTCGCGGCATAGACGCTGGAAGCGTTAACCAAATTTTCCTCTGTGGTGTAACTCCCTTGCCAGTTCCCCAATTCTTCTGCCAGCCCCCAATCTTCATTGATCGTGATCTCGCGCGGCGTACGGCGATAGATAGTAGTGGGATCGGCGCGGAAGGTTTCTGTCCAACGTGCAGCTTCTTTGTCCGCGCCGTGGTTTTGGGCACTGCGCCCGGTCACGATGTGGTATGTCGGTGCGAGTAAGGTACGAATGACTTCAACATCTTTGTCTGCGATGGCAATATTGAACCGTTCACGCGCAGAGCGAATCATTTCATCAGACGTTGGTTTATCTTGCGTCATACCGTCACCCACCTGCGATCTTCACTTTATAGCCCAGTTTTCCCAAAGCCTCGGCAATCTTCTCGCGATGTTCGCCCTGGATTTCAATCATATCGTTTTTGATCGTCCCGCCACTGCCGCAGACCTGCTTGAGTTTCTTCGCCAGTTCTTGCATGTCCTCTTCGGAGAGCACCAGCTTTTTTACCAGCGTAACCGTCTTGCCGCCGCGTCCCTTTGAATCACGATGCAGGTACACGGTCTGTTGATTGGGTGGGAGGGATATTCCTTTACGCGTTCCGGTTGCCTGTTTACGAATATCGCCCTGATCTGAAGACCAGACAGTCTTAACTTCTTTTTTAGCCACAGGTCACTTCTCTACGACAGACAGGTTGACAAGATTTCCAAAAACGCCGATCAATAGGGCAACACCCAGCGCAATGAGCGCAACATGCGGCAGAGTCCAAGCATAATCGTAACGGAAGACAGGCGTCAGGTCCACGGGCGAAGCGCTGTAATTGATGTGAATCCACCATGTCCCTATGATTGCCGCAAAAACGGCTGCGGTCGCTAGCATCATCCGCACTACACGTGCCCGCAGCAAACTGCCTACTGCGAAGATCAAAGCGATAAGACCCGAAGCGGCGGTGATCAAAAGTCCACTGGGTGGCGTGCTCAAAAATAAAATGTGGAAGATAAGCAAAGAAATATTTAACCCAATGCCTCCAAGGAATGTGCCGATTGCCATCCGCGCCAGAGCTGGGGATGATGGAAAACGCTCCATGATCACCCGCGTTGTGAAGATGCCTACCCCAAAAATCGAACCAATGATCAGCCCTTGCTCCAGAGAGGTAATGATGCGGGCGGTGTCAAGAAAATCTGGCAGGTTATAGGTGAGATACACTTGAATCCCCACACCTAACGCCGCACCCAGGAACGCCAGCACATAGGCGCTAATGAGATTGACTGGTTCCTGGATCAAGCGCTGTATGATCAATTCGGCAGCCAATCGAAAACGCGCCCGTCCCTGCACAAAAGCCGGAAGACTCCCTGCTGCTTTCTGGATCAATAACAGAGCCGCAATTTTTCTTTCCTCATCCGATTGGTCCAACACAACCCGCACAGCCGAGGCAGACCGCAAATGCCCGATCAACTCGGCTGCCGTATCACCAAACTCAGAATCCTCAAGCGCGAACTCCCCGAGGCGCTGTAAAGAATCCGTTTCACGAGGGGCATGGCTCCATGTGCTTTTGGGCTGGGTCAGTTTTCGCACACCTTCAAAGATCTCCCGGCGCAAAAATGGATTATCTGAATTAATCCCGATCTCCAGCAAGGAGCCGGTTGTATCTTCTGGCAAGCCTGTTGGGGTGATCTGGATATCTGGATCGCCGGTGAGGTGTCCGATAATGCGTCCAACGATCGTTTCGTTATGCTTCCTAAGCAGCCGCGATGCCACTGCAAGTCTTGCGCGGGGATCCCGAACTGCCAGCCACCATTGATCGTCGTTATAGCCATAGGTCAATGCCTGCGACAACATAAATTGGCTGTATGCATCCATGTTGATCTTTTCGCGTTCGAGATCAACCATGGCGAATTTGGTCAAGCCCAGGTTATAGGTTTCATCCGTGGCTTTCCATTGCGCGAGAGCGCGCTTGAGCAAGCTGGCAGTATCTTCATCATGAACCACCCACCGATCACCGCTGGTCTTGCTGCTTGGGGAATCGGCCTGGATATTCAAGATGCGCTTGAGCGCCTTCATGATCTCACCCGCTGAGGGCGGACGCAACGCTGGGTCAGCCGAGGTGACACGCCGCAACACATCAGTCAATAAGGGTGGCAGATGTTCATTAAACTCACGCGGATCAGGCAATTCTTGTTTGGAACTGAGCTGCTCCATGCTCAATTGCTTTTTCCCATTCCACGGCAATTGACCGGTGAACATTTCATACAACAGAATACCAAAACTGTATAAATCAGATTTGGGCGTGATCGCCTTCATTTGGATCTGTTCGGGAGGCGAATAAGGCGGCGTACCATGCCCGGTATGGAAAGCCAGCGTAGAGGTTGAAACGAGACGCGCCAATCCGAAGTCCGCAAGGTAGCAATTTTGGTTCAGATCCAGTAACACATTCGCCGACTTAAGATCGCGATGGATGATTCCCTGCGCGTGCAGGTAATCCAAAGCGGAGGCAATCTCCGTTGCGCACCGCACGATCTCATCCATGGTAAGGGGTGAAGCTTTGATCTTTTGGGTTAATGTGCCCCCCGGAATATACGGGCTGACCATGAAACGCATTTGCCTTTCAAAGCCATACTCAAGCACCGGCAGGATATGGTCGTGCTTCAGTTCGACCAGCCTCGCCAACTGACGTTCATCCCGCATGTCGTCAGCCTCGCCCTCATCCGATTCTGGGACTTCGTTGAACTTGACCGCGTAGATCCGGTTCTCAGCCTGATGCACAGCAGACCAAACCACCCCTTGTCCACCTACACCGATCTGTTCGAGCAGTTTATATTGCCTGAACTGAGACCCATGTGTCAATGCATTAAATAATGGGTGCGGACGGGGGGCTGTCATCGCCATATTGTAATATGATGCAAGTAATTATTATTAAGGTCTGCTTACCTGACAGTTAATATCAAAATAAATATGTACTTCATACCGACCGGTTGGCAGGAGATCATTTGAGAAGTGAATTAACAAGGTTTTCGTGACTCCATCGGGGATGGTCAAATCAGGGTTGCTATTCCAGTTACTCTCGGCTGGAAAATCGCTCGGCGAGTCGGGGTCCGATCTGTTCCAGATATCGACGCCTGCAAGCCGCAGAAAATCCAGTTTGAAGGAAGGCTGCGACTTTTCCCAAAACGCAAAAAACCTGTTGATGGTAATGATTACCCCGCTGCTATTGGTAATATCTGTGCTAAGTTCGTTGTTATTTGGATTCGTCAACGCGCTCATGGATACCGATGTGCAGGCTGATACGAGCGGAGCTGGTGGTGTCGCTGTTGGGATAGGCGTATTGGTTGGCAGGATGACTACTGTTGATGTCGGTGTATTCGTTCGAGTGGGTGTATTTGTGATTGTTTGGGTTGGAGCAGGCGTCCGTGTCGGAGGCTTCGTTACCGTTGGTGTAAGAGTTGGTTTCTTCGATGGGGTTATGCTGGGAAGCACTACAAGCGTATACGTTGGAGGTGCGGTAGGTGAAGGTGTGAGCGTAACCGTCGAAGTGGAAATTGCGGTTGGTGTGGATGTGATCGCGCTCTGGATCTGCGCCTGAGCCTGCGCCTCAGAAACCGGAACAATATCGCTCGGCGAGCAGAACTGTCCCGTCATGGTGCA
Source organism: Chloroflexota bacterium (assembly GCA_040006635.1). Classification (GTDB taxonomy): domain Bacteria; phylum Chloroflexota; class Anaerolineae; order Anaerolineales; family Villigracilaceae; genus Defluviilinea. Next base: position 5,219 of record JBDTWO010000143.1, on the reverse strand, counting down.
AGCGGTTGTCAGTTCATCTCCTGTAAGCGTTTCAGGCTCGGATGGCACACTAATGGATTCGGAGCCGTTCGCGCCTCCCAACTGAACACTGGTTTTCTGACCCGCACCAAAATATTGTTCCTGCCCATTCGAAACGATCCTGGCTGAGCCCTTGTAAACCGTGACTTCCATCTTCCCGTTTTTAATTGCCTTGATGCTGGCGTTACCCATTAATGTAAGTTCGGATCCGTTGACTGTAAAATGGACCCCGCTGCCATCGGGCGAGGTGATCATCATGCCATCGAATGGGACTTTCTCACAGACGATCTGTCCAAGTTCACTGGAGAAGTAGAACGATTCCAAACTATCGCTGCCAGCGTTTCGATTATCAAGGGTGGCATTTCCAAACACCACCATACTAACCGTTTCACCGGGCAAAGAACGGGGCAGGTTTGCAATCACTTTGAAAACCGCAATACCCCACTGATTATTACTCAGGTTCAACGGAGAGGCGGAAAGACGCTGGAGTTCATTGACAGCGATAATATCACCACGTTCAGAAAACCGCTGTGCTACATTAGGCGCAAGCTCCGCACTTAACGTGTTGTTACCGTAGCAGGCTGTATTTGAATTTGTAGAACCGCAATAACTACCCGAAGCTTGAATCGCTTTTTCGATCAACATCTGACAACTGGCATTCTTCTCTGCCACCGCGGTTGCAGTTCGGTTAGATGAAAAAGCGAAGGGTACATAGCCGCCGCGTAGCAAAGCAAACCCTGCAACACTTAGACATACAATGGAAACAAGAAAGCCCAACAGAAGCAGCAGAGTAGTTGTCTGACGGTTCTTCGCTCGCACGGCAGGTCGTTGCGTAGTTCTGCGAGAAAGAGGCTGACTGTCGCCTCTTTTAGTTCCAACGCCCATCGGCTGAAGCTCTGCAAAACGTTTTTTAGCAGCAGCGTGCCTTGGGTTAATTGCCAGGATACGTTTCAGGCTGAAAACTTCCTCTTCGAGATTATAAGCCGCACGCCAGAGAAGTTCCCAAGTCGTCAGATTGTTACGGTCTATGGCAAGCGCATCCTGTAATACATCACGCGCTTCCTGCTTCTGTCCGGCTTTTAGATATTCAGTAGCAGTGCGCAGGAGTGTGTCGAGAGAATTATCAAAGTTATTCATGGCTTAATGATTCCCATATGGGCGTTCTTTATTTGTGCAAGCCTTTAAGATCAGTATGAAAAATTACAAAAAGACGCATATGCCCAAAACGTAATTGCGCACCACTCGCAAACGAATACGGCTTGTTTGGAACAAGTCGCTCAGAATTTAGCCAGGTGCCATTTGTGCTGGAAAGATCGATGACTTCAAAACCAGGCTTGGCTCTGCGAAGCATGGCATGCCGCCTGGATAATCCCAGGTTAAATGCATCCGCTTCAGGAAGCTCAAGAAAGGTTTCAGTTGTAACTTCTGGTTTGCGGCCGATAATAAGATCATTATCCATGCTGTAATATTGAGGCAAGAATGTACCGGCAATATACATGCCAACTCCGCCTTCAGGAATCAACGCAACATCAACAAATGGCACAACACTTTCTCCGGGAGCCTTGGCTTGCTCGCCGGTCTTTTGGGTTGTTGCTACAGCATTCGTAGGAATCTCATCCAGCGAGGCACCACAATAGCTACATACCAAGGCGGTACGCACATTTTTATTCTTACAAACGGGGCAAAATTTTCCTAGCTCGTCCAACTTGATTCCTCCAAACAAATATTCAACTTCATAACCTGGAACTCTTCCTTGAAATCTTACACCAAATCGCATGAAATCTCAATAAAGAAATAGGGCAAATGGATTGTAAATTCACTCTACTCATGGCAAAAACCAAAAAGAGTTCGTCCTGCTCAACTTGTCAATCTAACAACACAGCCCGCACCAGCAAAATCGGATGGACAGCATCCGCATCCGCACCCTGTTGAATTTGCATTCGACACGCCGCGCCTGTGGAAACAATTCCAAATTCACGCTTCTCCATCTTCCATTCCCGAATCTTCGGAAACAACTTCAGTTCCCCCACTTTCATCGAAAGTTCAAAGTGTTCCGCTTCATAACCAAATGTCCCAGCCATACCGCAACAGCCCGCCTCGATCAACTCAACCTCATAGCCGCACACGCGTAACAACTCCAGCGTAGCGCTCGTTCCGCTTGGCAAGCCATCGGGCGCCAGTCCTTCGGCGCGCTGGTGGCAATGCGGCTGAAATTTTACATTTATCGCACCGAGTGGAGCAGAGCGCAGTTGAAGCGTAGAAAATTTTTCGGAGCGCAAAAGATATTCGTCCAGCAGCCAGGTTCGAGCGGCGCGTGAAGCGATCTCGTCCTTGCGTTCAGGAAGTAAATCCAGATAGTCATGCTTGAGCGTATAAATTTCAGGAGGTTCAATACCGACGATCGCCGCTTCATGCCTTGGGTCAAGCTGATTCAGCGCATCGAGCATTTTCCCAGCGTGACGTTTTGCCGCCGCGAGAAAACCCTTCGAGAGCAGTGACGCACCCGCACCAATGACCGGCGCCACCTGCACATCATATCCACACGCGGACAAGACATCGAACGCCGCCTGCTCCACCTGCGGTTCGATATAGCGCGAGAATGGATCAGACAAAAAGATAATCTTCTCTCCGTGTCTCCGTGACTCCGTGGTTAGGAAGTTTGCTCTACGACCCGCAAACTTCGGAAACGGACGTTGAGATGTGATCCCTAAAACTTTTGCAGTGCTATTCTTGACGAGACGATTCTGCATCAGCATATTCGATAATGGCGCAATCATAGAAGCCAGTTTCGCCGCGACATCAAAATACCCGAACACATAATCGCGCAGCGGGCGGCGATGGGTTTTGTAATATTGGTTTTCGAATTCGTATTTCAACTTCGCCATATCCACACCGCTGGGACATTCAGCTTTGCAACCTTTACAGGCGAGGCAAAGATCAAGCGCATGATAAGTAGCTTCAACTAATTCACTACGCTGCTTGCCAACTGCTAACTGTTGATTGCCAAAAGCAATCAACACCCGCAACAAATTCGCTCTACCTCTAGTCGAGTTCTGCTCCTCACGTGTGGCTTGAAACGATGGGCACATCACGCCAGTATCTTTTTTACATACGCCCTGACCGTTGCATTGTTCGATCGCGGTCATGAGACTTCCATTGCGCGAAAAATCCAACACAGGCACCCAGGTTTGCGCTGACGAGTTTTCTTTGTAGCGTAAATTCGAATCCATTTTGGGGGCATCGAACATTTTATTTGGATTCAAGATGTGATCCGGGTCGGCGGCTTGCTTGAGCATGTTCATCGCCTGCACAACCTCTGCCCCATACGTTGACTTGAGCCACTCGCCGCGCGCGATGCCGTCGCCATGCTCACTGCTCATCGAACCACCCAAACTCAACGTAAGCTGTAGAGCAGCCTCGGCTATCGAACGCATGGAGTGCAGACCTTCGCCAGTCTTCAAATCCAACACAGGGCGAATATGCAGACACCCGCCGGACGCGTGGGCGTATATTCCACCATAAGTTCCATGCGCAAAAAGAATCTTTTCGATCTCGCGTACAAAATCGCCTAATTGCTCAACGGGAATTGCACAATCCTCGATAAATGCAATCGGCCGCGCGCTTTGTGGACGTGAATCTAATATCCCCAAGCCCACTTTGCGAATATTCCATACTTGGGTTTGTTGTTCTTTGGTTTGAGCAATGAATACATCGTCGCGTACTGTTTGAATCTTTTTCAACAGTTCACTAGGCACATCGCCGCTGAACTCCACAACCAATATTGCCGCGGGGTCACCACTCATCCAATCCATTTGACGGGCGTAGGCTGGCACACTCCGCGCCAGATGTAGGATCATTTGCGGAATCAACTCCACCGCCGATGGACGATGACTCAATAAACGCGGCACATCGTCACAAGCTTCAGCGATGGAGTCATAAGCAAGGATGCCGAGGACTGTATGTTTCGGTTTGGGAACAAGATTGACTTTCAATTTACGAATGACAGCCAGGGTCCCTTCACTGCCAGCCAACAAGTGTGCTAAGTTCCAAGTGTCAGGTTTCAAGTTAGCAGGATAAGCATCTCCGATCCAACGCGGTGGCGCGGATGGACTCCAAGGCAAAAGATAATTGATCCGATACCCTGCCGAGTTGCGCCATGACCTGGGGTAATTCTGCCGAATTGCTTCAGCATATTTCTCACGTATCAGCATTGCGGTCGAAATAATTTTAGACTGATGACTGCTGACTGATAACTGATCGTTGACCTCTCCCCATATTTCAAGCGAACCACCTGCGAGAATTACATCGGACGAGATCAAATGGTCCGCGCTCATGCCATATAGAATTGAATGGGCACCGGTCGCATTGTTGCCAATGACTCCGCCCATAGTAGCACGTTCAGCGGACGCCGGGTCAGGACCAAACATCAAGCCGTGCTTCGCAGCCGCTTGATTGAGCGTGGCAAGCACAACGCCGGGTTCCACGATCGCAGTATGCGCTTCAGGATCAATATCCACGATTTGATTCAGGTAACGTGAACAATCCAGAATCAGAGCATGTCCCACCGCCTGCCCGGCGAGCGAGGTCCCGGCGCCGCGCGGCAAGATAGGGATCTTATACTTCGCGGCAAGCTCAACTGCGGCGATCAAATCCTCTTGCGTGCGCGGCAGTACCACACCAGTTGGTTCGATCTGGTAGATGCTGGCATCGGTGCTGTATAAAATTCGTGAAGCAAGGTCGGTCCGAATATCCCCCGTAAAATGTTTGTGCAGTTCGTAAAGAAATTCATGTGGCAAAGACATGTATTCATTTTAACGGAGAACTCCGAGTTCTTTGAAAACTCGGAGTTCGGATTTTCCGTGTGTTTAGTTATTGGCGGGATTCATGCCAGTATAGACCGCTAGCACATTGCCAGTCGGGTCTTGAAAGACACCGAACCAGCCCATACCTGGAATTTCAGTCTTCGAGTGAAGTACTTGGCCGCCCAACTGAACAACTTTCTTCAAATCGGCATCAATATCATCACTGGCAATATAAACCAAAACTTGACCAGCCGGATTCTCTTCTGAAACCTGCGGGAAGCCGCCATACTCATCCCCATCACCCGCTTCCCACATGGTGTAATTCATTTCGGGCATATGCTGCATTTTCCAGCCAAATAGATCCTGATAAAACTTGCCCGCTCCTTCTACATTTACAGC
>JBDTWO010000142.1:0-12714 GCA_040006635.1 Chloroflexota bacterium | reverse complement strand
ACTGTAAATTGCGATCAATAGTCAGGTAGACTGAATCAGCCGCTTTCGGCGCGCTCTCGCCCACCTTGGTCACGATCGCGCCGCTCGTCGGGTTGATCACATACAACTCGCCGCCATGCGTTCCAGACAGATAATTCTCCGCCCACTTCTCGATCCCTTCTCTGCCTACATATTCATCACCGGCATAACCGAGACGGCGATATTTTTCGAGCTCTTCCTTGGGAACCTGCTGGGTGTATCCAACAATATTGGAACCAGCGCCCTGTTGAAAATAAAAACGAGAGTTGTAGGTTGTCCATTCCAAACCAGCCGGATAGACATTGCGGATCCGTTCCGATTCTTTTTCGGAGGCTTCACACAAGGGAATCGGATATTGCGCGGGCGTATTGTTGATCTGATCGTTGAGAACTTCAGGACTGATACGACAAAGCAGCCAGACCTGGGTCAGCAAAGCATCGCGACTCTCCGCCGTGACATTGCCGGGGATCACATAAAAGGCATACGCATCCGACTGCGCCGCGATCGCATCGCCGTTGCGGTCATAGATGTTTCCACGCGAGGGCACGCTGTATTTCATTTTGAGGACGTTTCCACCCGCCAGTTCAGGGAGGATGAACGAGTCGTCCCAGTTCAATTTCCATTGATCGCCTTCCAGCGCAAGCTTCGCGATGATGTCGCGTTGAATATCACCGACCAACGCCGTGTGATATGTGACCTTATACGCGATCTCAGACGAGTATGGATTTACAAGCGAAGACGTAACGGTGTAATCGAACGAACCCGCGCTCATCTCGTTCAACGCATCGCGGTTACGCTTGGCAAAGTCTTCCAGGGTAATAGCAGATTGCGCCACCTTGCTCAACATGCCGTACATCGCGTTGTAATCATCTGCTTTGAAGGCATCGAGATAAGCTGTCAGCGTCAGCGCCGGGTCGGGCGCAGACGCCACCGTCACAATCGGGGGCGGCAGGGATGTAGCGGTCGGGGAGACTACAACATTGCCCGAACCGCAGGCTGTTAGAAAAGAAAATATCGCAATAAGATTTAACCAACGTAAAAATTTCATGCTTTACCTTTCATTCTGGAGTCCGACAGCTTGCTGTCGTTTTCGGGGAGCATACCCAATCGGGCACACGAGCTCCCCGACTCCAGAATCTACATCGTTCCACTCAAGATCGCCTGCGAAACGGGGCATTGATATTCCAACAGCGCCTGACACTTCACCGGTACATCCGCATTGGGTGCGACATCCATCCTGCGGAGCATGCGGACAACGTGGCACATCGGCAGTCCCATTACACCAGCGTAACATCCGCTCATGCCCTCGCGTTCTTCCGAGGGCATCGCGACCGGTTTAAAACGCGGATGCTGGATCGCATATGCGCCAGCCTTATCGAGCGGATCACCGGTTTGGACATAGGCATGGATCTCTTCGTCGGCGTAGCTACGCATGGGCACGTCCGTAACGCTGAGTTCCTTCAAGAGGAGTCCATCGCTTAGACGAAGCAGGGCAACCCCAGTGTAGACTTGATGCGTACGTCCGCGTAGACGAGTCAGCATGGCGGAAGCTTCCACATTATCCTGGGGCTTGCCGAGGATGTCATTTCCATCCACCACCGTTGTATCTGCCGCGAGGATGATCTGATCGGCATGGGCAGTGATTGCACGCGCCTTGGTTTCGGCAAGCCTTAAGACGTACTCAGCGGGCGATTCGTTCGCGCGCGTACTCTCGTCCACATCAGCGACAATGACGTTGAAAGTCCACTCACCAAGCGCCAGCAGTTGACGGCGGCGCGGCGAGTTGGAGGCGAGCACAAGTTGGGGCGTTGATGTCACGAGAAAAGATTCTAACACAAGCCCGCAGGCTCATTATTTCGTGATTTTTAAACACAAAGGGCACGAAGTACACAAAGGTAAAAGCACTTGGGTTTTCCTTTGTGACCGTTGTGTCCTTCGTGTTAAATTTTTTCTATCCCCGCTGCTCACACAAATAACACAACCGCAGAATCTTCAACTCATCGTAATTGACACTCGCATTCAACTTATCATAAATAGGCTTCAACATATCGGAACCCATTTCATCGAACGCAGTGAAAACTTGTTGTTGTTGATCCGGCGATAACTGCGATAACGCGATCAGATCTTCAGCCGTGCGCAGCGGATTACCCGCCATCATAAAACGCGCCAGATGATTCAGAATCGTATCGGCAGTCACGCCATAACGCTTCATCAAAGTCTCAATGCTTTCGCCTGCATTGTACGCTTCGCCCACCGCCACGTAGCGCCGCCCGGCATCTTTATCTTTATCACGCATCGGCGTTTTATATTTTTCTTCGATCTGATTATCTCTGCAGTACTCTTTGATGATCGCCAGAAAATCCGCGCCGTATCTTTCGTACTTCACCTTGCCCATGCCGCTCATGTTCAGCAAGCCGTCTTTCGTCTGCGGGTAGTACGCCGCCATCTGCACCAGCGTCTTATCCGAAAAAATTACATACGGCGGCACGCCAGCCGCATCTGCCAATTCTTTTCTTTTATTCCGCAGCAGACTGAACAACGACTTGTCGTACTCTTCTTCTTCGGATGACAGCGACTTCACCCGCGCCCTGGACTTTTCGCTACGCTGCGCCTCATTAATTTGACCTTTGATCTGCTCCCGCGACTTGAGCATTTCCAACCCCTTTGCCGTTACCGACAACACACGATAAGCCTGTTCCTGTTCCAACAAACCTTTCTCCACCAACTGCCGGGCAATATGCATCCACTGGCTTTTGGTTAACTCCTTACCGATCCCATGTGTGGATAGTTCATGGTGTTTATATTTAACGATCTTTTCATTCTCTGAACCGAGCAGAATATCCACAATATGCGCCGCGCCGAAGCGTTCACCGCTGCGTTTGACACACGAGATAAACTTCTGCGCCGGGATGGTGATATCTGTCAGGTCACTTTCTTCCATGCCGCAGTTATCGCAGGTACCGCAATTGTCCTGCGAATAGGTTTCACCAAAATAGGACAGCAGCGGTTTGCGTCTGCACGCGCTCCCTTCGGCATAACGTGTCATTGCATCCAGATGTTGATAGGATGCGCTCCGTTCAGGTTCTTCCTTTTGATCGATGAAATATCTGATCTTGCTGGCGTCGCCATAGCTATACAGCAACAGACAATGCGCCCGCAGACCATCGCGCCCTGCCCGCCCGATCTCTTGATAGTAACTTTCGATGCTCTTCGGGAGATCAAAGTGAATAACGAAACGCACATTGGGTTTGTTGATCCCCATGCCAAAAGCGATCGTGGCGACCATGATCTGTACGTCATCGCGGATGAAAGCTTCCTGGTTGCGTCTGCGGTCGGCATCTTCAAGACCAGCGTGATACGGACGAGCGGAGAAGCCGTAGCGCGTTAATGTCGCAGCAAGTTCATCGACTTGTTTGCGCGAGAAGCAGTAGATGATGCCGGATTGGTCTTTGAAGTTCTTGAGAAAACTCAACGTCTGCGCGACCGGGTCGCGTTTGGGAGTGACCTCGATAAATAAATTCTCGCGATCGAACGAAGCCAGAAACTCATTCTTCTGCGTGAAGCCCAGTGTCTTTTCTATATCCGCACGGACGCGCGGCGTGGCGGTGGCGGTCAGCGCCATGCACACTGCGGACGGGAATTTCCTACGCACATCCACGAGTTGACGATACTCAGGGCGGAAGTCGTGCCCCCACTCTGAGATGCAGTGGGCTTCGTCGATGGCGAGCAGGTCAAGTTTTAGGGAAGAAAGAAGCGCGAAGATGCGGGGAGTCAGCAGAGTCTCAGGCGCGACGTAGAGCAGTTTGACCTGTCCGCTTTTGATGGCATCCATATTCTCTTGATATTCTTCAGGCGCAAGCGAACTATTGAGGAAGACTGCCGGCACACCCAGCGCGCGCAGCTGCTCCACCTGGTCCTTCATCAACGCGATCAACGGTGAGACGACTACGGTCAGTCCATCGAACAACAGCGCGGGAACTTGATACGTCAGCGACTTGCCGCCGCCGGTGGGCATGATGACCAGCGTATCCCGCCGCGCCTGCACGTTCGCGATGATCTCGCGCTGCAGCGGCTTGAAGGTGTCATATCCAAATGTGGATTTGAGGATCGATTCGGGGGTGTTCATGCGGTAATTATAATGGTGGAAAATGTACTGCGGCATAAATGTCGCGTTACTCAATTCTATAAGCCACAGCCGAATAAAACTCTTTCAAGAATCTTGAAGGGACTTTCGCCAGCAAACGCGGCTCACTGAAGCCCGTACGCGGCGCGAGGGTGCGATACGTTTCAAAGGTCAGTGGATGTGGAACCCACATGTTACCCGAGTCCACGTTGTATTCGACAGTTATCAACGCACCGTTCGGTTTGAGGAATTTTTGAACGTGGCGCAGTATCTTTTCTTTATCTTTGAAGAAGTGCAGTGAATTTGCCATCACGATGCCGTCGAGCAGGGGTAAATCTAAAGCGCGGGAAAAGTCATTCGGAAGCAGAGTCAAATTCCGGCTTGAGTTGAAGCGGGCGCGGTGGGCGGAGTCCAGTTGGTTAAGGGAGGCGCGGTCTTTATCCACGGCATAGATCGCGGCGTCGAGTCCAACGAGTTCACGGAGTGCCAGGGTGAACGCGCCGCTGCCCGCGCCGAGGTCCGCATAGACTCCGCCTTGGGATAAATTTGCAGGGCGTAATAAATTAACGTGGTCGTTGTGATCCATGCGGGAATGGTATCATACGGCATCTCAGCAAACAGGATCTTCAATGACAACACCTGAACGGCACGACCCGTATGCGCCGCTGCGCTTTCGCGATTATCGGTTACTGCTCAGCGGGCGCTTTATTAGTTCGTTCGCGAATGAAATGCTTTCGTTCGCCATCGGTTGGGAATTATGGCTGCGCACCCACACCGCCTGGGCGCTCGGCATGGTTGGGTTGGTACAGGTGATACCGGTGATCTTGCTTTCACTGCCCGCCGGTCACGTAGCGGATCAATACAACCGCAGGCGCATTGTGGTGATCACAGAGCTCTGCCTCGCGCTGTGCGTCATGGGGTTGGCATGGCTCTCTTATACTCAAGGCTCACTGGTTTTAATTTACACGTGTCTATTGGGGATCGGGATCTCGCGCGCCTTCAATGACCCCGCTTCTTCGACGTTGCTGCCGGAGACGATCCCGCCGGAACATTATTCGCGCGCCGCCATGTGGGGGACGAGCGTCTGGCAGTTCGCTTCGATCACCGGACCTGCGCTGGCTGGCTTGCTCGTGGGCTTCTTCAACAACGTGACCTTTATCTACGTCTTCGATGCGCTCGCCGCGATCACGTTTTGTATTTTGATCATGTTCATCAAAGGCAGACAATTACCGCTCGCCGAAAAATCCGCGACGTTGGATTCAGTCCGCGAGGGACTGCGCTTCATGCGCGACACCAAAGTGATCCTCGCTGCGATCACGCTCGATATGTTCGCCGTCTTGTTCGGCGGCGCGGTGGCGCTGCTTCCAATTTATGCAACGGATATTTTGAAAGTGGGCGCACAGGGCATGGGCATCATGCGCGCGGCTCCATCCATTGGCGCGTTAATCATGGCGTTTTCATTGGCGCATTTACCGCCAATGAAAAATGCGGGCAAGACCTTGCTGTTGGCAGTCACCGGCTTTGGTGTGGCGACGATCGTGTTCGGGCTTTCTACGAACTTCCTGCTATCGATATTCATGCTGGCTTCGTTGGGCGCATTGGATAACATCAGCGTGGTCATCCGCGGAACTCTACTGCTGACTCAAACTCCCGATGAAATGCGCGGACGTATCTCATCGGTCAACAGTATCTTCATCGGTGTATCGAATGAATTGGGCAGTTTCGAATCGGGCTTCGTTGCGGCGTTGTTCAGTCCGATCATTGCGGTGGTCAGCGGCGGCATCGGGACGATCCTAGTCGTGCTAGCGATCATGCGCATCTTCCCTGAGATGAGAAAACTAAAAACGTTGGATGTGCCGAAATAATTTGTTGTAGGGGCGAGGTCATCTCGTCCCAGGGCGGGGAGACCCCGCCCCTACGATTAATCGTATAATTCTTGTCAATACATTCGCCCTTGACCTCAGTTTATATGAGATCAAGGGCGAAGTCGTTTAGGTTATATTGTGCTTGTAGCTTTATTTTATAGTGTACTCGATATGCAACAGAGGCGCTCCAGCCGGGTTGACTTCATAGGCTTCCGCCACGCGCTTGCTGCTGCCGGTAATGATCATCACCAACGAATTACCTGAAGCCCAGCCTGACTGGTTGACAATTTCCTGAACGATCCCAGCCAGGTTCGGCGTCCGTTGAGCTGTGCCCGCCGCTTTCAGTGCCAGCCAGGCAAGCGGAGACCAGCCTACAGCCTTGATCGTCTTCAACCGCGAGGAAAGGTTCCGGATTGCAGTAGTAAACGCAACAGCGTTGGGACTCGCCTCGCCTCGAATGGTAAGGGGTGTTGTAGTCGAAGAGGTTTCGTCCACCTTGAATTGCAGATAGGCATTGGTGATCACAGCGCCCTTGGGAATAGTCACATTTACAAAGCGCATACCCACGACCTGATTGTTGACATCGTAAACCAGTTCAAGATCGCTGCTATCGATATACATGTAGCCGGTTGAATATTCTTCGACATCATCTGCGCCCTTTGCCACACGTACTTCGATGACCTTGGTAGTTGCTGTAGCAAGCATGGTTGGTGTCGGTGACTTAGTCGCCGTAGGCGGCAGGAGAGTTGCAGTCGGTGATTTGGTTGGAGCTTTCGTCGCTGTCAGCGTGGGCAGAATAGTAGGCATGCTGGTTAATGTTGCTGTATTTGTGGGCGAGGGCAGTATTAGCGTCGCTGTGGGTAAAACCAGTGTAGGGGTTGCCACTTGCGGAGTCGAAGTAATAGTAGGAGCTGGCGCAACACTTTTCCAGACCCTGACATAATCCACCCGCATCACAGCCGGGACAGCAGGCAGACTGGATTCCAAACCAAGGTTGAGGATCAGATACTGTGGCACCGACACAACACCCGTTGTATTTTTCCAAACCTGTTGGCCGTCATAATACCAGGTCACTGCGCCGGGTTCCCAATTCGCAGCATAAACATGCCAGCCAGCCGTTGCGCCAGGGACGTTCACTTCGCCGCCCGGTCCGCAATCCCCGCCGCACCCAGCGTAGTGATAATGATAGGTGGAAATATCGGTGCCATAAGCTTCTAGAACATCCATTTCTCCACCTACGGGCCAGTTTGGTCCATCTGCCCAAAAGGCGGGCCACATCCCGGTTCCCGCTGGAGTCCATATTTTGGCTTCCACATAGCCATATGTGAAATTGAACTTGCCATTCGATTGAATTAAGCCTGAAGCGTAATTCCAACTGGAACAAGTCCTTTGAACCGCTGTCAGATTAAGTTCACCATTTAGCACAGTAGCTTGTGCAGGGTCATAACAAGAAACTTCCAACGAGTTCACCGGCTTGGTGATGCTTGTATCACTACCACCCAGCCAATTCGGACGCCACTTGGTTAGATCCAATGTGGTACCGGAGAATTCATCGGCGAATGTTAGATTCCAACCAATCGCAGCTTGACCGAAAGGCGATGGGCCGCCTGTTTGGATCAGGACTGATCGGGATAGATCAGATTGTTTTGTGTTTCCTGAAAAACTATCAGCGGATGCTCCTGCGCTGAAATAGTTTCCAAGGGTTAAAGTGAAAACCATGATGGTGCTCATTAATGTAGAAACTGTCCTGTTCATTTTTCTCCTTATCTTGAAAATCAAAACTACCGGGACATCCCGTACAAGCAGCGCATTATGGTATGGTTAACAATATAGAAGAATAGGACTGCAGTCCCGAATCGCTCCATACAACTGTAAGCATTACAATTGAGAAATTAATTTCTTAACTTGAGTCATTATTTGATCACCCACCTATCAGTATTGAAATATTTATGCTTTACAATACTTGCAAATATATAAACTGCACAACGAACAGAAAGGATTATCGGTATGATGAATAATCGTCAACTCGCAGATACGTTTACACTCATCGGTAATTTATGTGAGATCAAAGGGGAAGTCATTTATGTCATTCTTGCCTATCGTAAGGCGTCCGAAAATTTATTGACGCTGGGGCGCGATGCCAGCGAATATTGGAAAGAAGGCAAACTGCGTGAGATCCCCGGCGTGGGCAAAGCCATCGCGGAAAAGATCGATGAACTGCTCACCACCGGCAAACTTCAATTCCTTGAGAATCTCAAAAAGGATGTGCCCGAAGAATTAGCCGCGTGGCTCGCTGTCCCTGGACTTGGACCGAAGAAGATCGCGATGATCTGGAAGACGTTGAACATCACGGCTCTTTCTGACCTTGAAGCTGCTGCCAAAGCAGGGAAGCTTCGCGACCTCCCAGGCATGGGCGCCAAGTCCGAGGCTGCCATCCTGGAAGGCATTGCATCTTTATCCCGCAGGTCAGGCAGAATGTCCATTGGTCGCGCATATCCGCTGGCAAATGAGATCATCGCGACTCTCAAGAAGGTGAAAGGCGTCGTCGATGCGCAGCCAGCTGGAAGTCTAAGAAGGATGCGTTCGACCGTTGGTGATCTGGATATTCTCGTCGCGGCAAAAGATTCCGCGCCGGTGATGGAAGCTGTCGTCAAACTTCCCGGAGTCTCGCGTGTGTTAGGCAAAGGCGAAACGAAATCATCCATCGAATTTACGGACGGCGTGCGCGCGCAAGTGTGGGTGCATTCGCCTGAAAAGTTTGGGACCGCGTTGCAATATGCGACCGGTTCGAAAGATCACAATGTGCAATTGCGTCAGCTTGCGCTCGATAAAGGCTTATCGTTATCGGAACATTCGTTTGCAAAAACAAATGGCAAAGGCGAGATATTTTGTGCCACCGAAGAGGAAGTATATAAAACCCTCGGCTTGCAATGGATACCGCCCGAACTGCGCGAGGGACGTGATGAAGTTGCGCTGGCGAAGGCAAACAAGCTGCCGAAGCTGATCGAAGTGAAGGACATTAAATCCAATTTGCATATGCACTCGACCTACAGCGACGGCAAACTGAGTATGTTGGATATGGCAAAGGCGGCGATCAAACGCGGCTTGCAGGTGATCGTGTTCTCCGATCATTCGGTGAGTCTGGGCGTCGCCAATGGACTGTCCATCGAGCGGCACAAACAACAAGCCGCTGAGATCAAGAAGATTCAAAAACAACTTGGCGATCAGATCTTGATCCTGCACTCTAGCGAAGTCGAGATCAAAGCCGATGGCTCACTGGATTACCCCGATGAGTTTCTCGCCTCGTTAGACCTTGTGGTCGCATCACTACATTCCAGTTTGCGCCAGCCGCGTGAAAAAATCACGGAGCGTTTATTACAAGCCGTGAACAATCCACATGTGGATATTATCGGTCACCCAACCGGACGCGAGATCCCCGACCGTGAAGGCGCCGATCTGGATATGGAAGTCATTCTGCAAGCCGCCGCGAAATCAGGTGTGGCGATGGAGATAAGCGCAAGTCCCTACCGCCTCGACCTCGATGATATGCATGCCCGCCGCGCCAAGGAATTGGGTGTGCTCCTCAGCATCAACACCGACGCACACTCTGAAGAAGAATATGACCTGCTGCATTACGGCGTTGCGATTGCAAGGCGCGCAGGCGTTGTGAAGAATGATGTCATCAATACCTGGTCAACAGATAAGTTATTGAAATGGTTGAAGACAAGAGGAAAATAAATTATGAAAAACCCTTTCGCCCCCCAACAAGACCCTAACTCATACTTCAACTTGAACAAGCGAATGCTCCAAAAGGTTCAAGAGGCACAGGTCAACGACCAAATTTTGGGAATTCTGCAAAAGGCTTATGAAAGTGCACTGGACGAAGAAAACGTTGTCTTGTCCCGCCCCGAAAGAAATCGCCTGTTTTCGCAGATCATGCAACTGATATTTGAAGACCTGCTCAAAAACCATGGCGACAAATCAACTTCCAGTTAAGAAGTTGATCATGACAGCGCTCAAATCATTTCTGTTTCTAATCATCGCACCTGGCATGGTGGCTGGCTATATTCCTCTGGGCTTGTTGCGAAGAGGTTCTCAAATTGAGACTGGCATTCTTGCATATCTTGCATTTCCGCTTTGGTTGATCGGTGTAGTTATTCTTTTATGGAGCTTCTGGAATTTTTTAGTGCAAGGACGTGGCACGCCTGCTCCGCTCGACCCGCCCAAAGAGTTGGTAGCGACAGGCTTCTATCGCTATACTCGCAACCCCATGTATGTGGGCGTGCTTCTTACGATCATCGGGCACTTCCTATGGTTTGGCTTTTGGAGTTTATTGATCTACGCATTGGTTATCTTTATCGCTTTCAATACCTTCATTGTTTATTACGAAGAGCCAATCCTACGCATAAAATTCGGCGCGCCATATGAGGCGTATTGCAGGCAAGTACCGCGCTGGATTCCAAAATTCAAATAAAGCCATTGAACTGTAGCATTTAAAAAATCAGGACCCTTTCCTATGAATTTAACCGGTGAACTCGCCGCACTGGCGACGTCGTTTTGCTTTGCGTTGACGGCAATGATCTTTTCCGCCACCGGGCGTATGGTCGGTTCGCAAGTAACGAATCGCGTGCGTTTGATATTCGCGTTGATCTACCTCCTCATTCTCAATTTGATTCTCTTTCGCGAACCCCTGCCCTTCTCTGCCGCATCTTCGCGTTGGATCTGGTTAAGCCTTTCGGGAGTTATTGGGCTTTCGTTGGGCGATGCATTCTTCTTTCAGTCACTTGTCTCCGTTGGACCGCGCCTCGGCAGTCTGTTATTGAGTCTGGCTCCCATCTTTGGCTCAGTCATCGCCTGGGTCTTCTTCGGCGAGACACTCACCATTCCACAGATCACCGGCATCGTGCTTGCATTGGCAGGGATCGGCTGGGTCGTTATGGCACATGAAGAACCATCCGATACGCCGCATGGCAATACCAAATGGGGTGTGATCTTCGGCATCCTGGCAGGTCTGGGTCAGGCCGGCGGACTTGTGCTTTCAAAACAGGGTATGTCCGGTGAGTTCTCACCATTTCAAGCCAATGTAGTTCGTATGCTGGCGGCAACAATCTTTACATGGTTACTGACCGCCTTCAATCATCAAACCGGTGAAACGATTACTGCGCTGCGTGCTAAGCCACAAGTCATTCGGTTGATCGCGCTGGGTGCTTTTATTGGACCCTTGTTGGGTGTCACCGCATCGCTGCTCGCCGTGCAACATGCCGAGATCGGTGTGGCAAGCACTTTGATGGCATTGCCGCCCGTGATCGTCCTGCCGATCAGTTATTTCGTATTCAAGGAAAAAATCGGTTGGCAGGCGATTGCCGGAACGATCCTTGCCATCGCAGGTGTTGGGGTTCTATTCCTGTCGTAGTTCATCAAAACCGAGTCGGTCAAACTTCATCTTTCAAATCCAATCAAGTGGGGGTAAGATAAATTTATTAAATCAAAACAATCCCAAACGAGGAAATCAATATGACCAAGACCTTGATCCCGGAAGATGAAGTCCGTTTTTTCAGCGGCAGTTCAAATCAGGACCTGGCGGCAAAGATCGCCGGTGAATTGGGGGTGCCGTTGGATGGCACGCACATTTCCCGTTTCAGTAACGACAATCTTTATATCCAGCTCGGCGCAACCGTGCGCTACCGCCGCGTGTATATTGTGCAGTCACTGTCACAGCCGACCAACGACCACCTAATGGAACTGTTGATGATGCTCGATATCGCGCGCGGCGCGGCGGCGTCTGAAGTGCACGCCATCATCCCGTATTATTCGTTTGGTCGCTCCGATAAAAAGGACGCCGCGCGCATCTCGATCACAGCGCGCCTCGTCGCTGACCTGCTCAAAACGGCCGGTGCTACCCACGTGATGAGCATGATGTTCCACTCGCCGCAGGTGCATGGCTTCTTCTCCATGCCCACCGATCCACTCAGTGCGCGCCCCGTGTTCAAGGAATATCTGGAGACGAAAGACCTGACTGACCACATCGTCGTCGCACCAGACATGGGATCGGCGAAGTCCGCCGCCCGCTTCGCCAAAAGCCTGGAGCTGCCCATTGCTGCCGGGAACAAGGAGCGCCTCTCGGACTCTCAAGTAAAGATCAGCGGTCTTTCCGGCAACCAGGTCCGCGGACATAAACATGCGCTGGTCTATGATGACGAGATCGCCACCGGCGGCTCCATTGACGAGTTAAGCCGCGTGTTGATCGAGGAAGGCATCGAGAATATCACCGTCGTCTGCACGCACGGCGTCTTCACCCGCGGCGGACTTGAAAGACTGGCAGCGATTCCGCAGATCAAAGAGATCATCACCACCGACACCGTATACATTCCGCCCGAAAAGCGGCATTCGAAATTAAAGATATTATCCGTTGCATCGGTGTTCGCGAATGCGATCTATAACAACCTGCATCACGAATCGATCAACGAGTTTTTTGTGTTTGGTGAATGATGTTTGTAGGGGCGAAGCATTGCTTCGCCCCTACATGTAATATGTTGAACAAATTAAAGTCTCGTGCGCACGCGTTGAAGAACGAAGCCTTTGCGGTGTATCTCGCCGCGAAAGATCCGCGCACGCCGTGGATTGCGAAGGCGGTTGCTTTTTGCACGATCGCGTACGCGCTCAGCCCCATTGACCTGATTCCAGACTTCATCCCCATTCTTGGTTATC
>JBDTWO010000141.1:0-12754 GCA_040006635.1 Chloroflexota bacterium | reverse complement strand
ATGGCAGACAACACAAAACAACAAGTGCGCGAATTTTATGATCAGATCGGCTGGTCGCAGGTGGGCGATGGGTTGTATCAGAACGCCCGTTATGAAGACCTGCGTCCGGTTTCGCGCGAGTATATTCATAAATGCCACCTGCGTGTGAAGCGCTATCTTGCGCCGAAAGGTGACATCTTGCTTGATGCGGGTTCTGGTCCTGTGCAGTGGCCCGAGTATCTAACGTATTCCGAAGGTTATCGTTATCGCCTGTGCGCAGATATTTCCATCACGGCGTTGAAAGAAGCGCGCATACGACTGGGTGATAAGGGTTTATTCGTGGTTGCGGATATTGCCAATCTGCCATTCAAGCCCGAGGCTTTCGATGGTGTGGTGTCCATGCATACCATCCATCATTTGCCGATGAGCGAACACAAACGCGCTTATGTGGAATTGAAGCGTGTGCTAAAGACGGGACGTTCAGGCGTGGTGGTCAATGGTTGGCATAACCCGCTCTTGATGCAGCTTGCTGAACCGTTCATTCGCCTGGGACGTGTTTTCAGTGGACGTTCGTGGAATAAGAAGATGAACAGCGATGCCGAAGAAAATCAGACCGGCACCTTCGTTGAAAAGATGACGCCGCGCTGGCTGAAAAAGGAACTGAAAGACGCGGTGAAGATTGAGATCTATCCGTGGCGCAGTTTGAGTCCGCGCTTTATGCGCTGGTTCGTGCGTCCGCAATTTGGCGGCAAGGCTTATCTGCGTTTTGTCTTCTGGCTCGAAGAGACCTTTCCGCGTTTCTTCGGCGAGAATGGGCAATATCCGTTAATAGTGATTAGAAAGTAGAGAATAGTAGGGGCGGGGTTTTCCCGTCCTGTATCGACCAGATTGACAATTATGTCAAAATTTACAGACCAGCACTATCTCAAGACCGACCAATACAAGGACTCGTCCAACCTCGACGCGCGGGTGAATATCCATGCGCGCTTCAGCACGAATCCGTATGGCTGGTATCACTGGCTCTTTGATGCTTTACTGAAACTGCCTGCGGATGCGAAGATCCTGGAATTGGGATCGGGTCCCGCGTATATGTGGCGGGAATGTGCAAGCCGCATCCCTGCTGGCTGGGACATAACCCTCTCGGATCTTTCTTCAGGGATGGTTGATTCAGCGTGGCGGAATCTAGTCGTCACTGGACGCAACTTCAAGTTCAAAGAGATCGACGCGCAGTCGATTCCGTTTGAGGATGAGACGTTCGATGCGGTCATCGCCAATTTTATGTTGTATCATGTCCCTGACAGACTGAAAGCAATTGCAGAGATCAAGCGGGTCTTGAAACCGGGCGGGCGGATATTCGCCGCCACTGTCGGCGATCACCATCTAAAAGAAATGATGGAATGGCTGCAAACGCCCTATACAAATCCCTTCACACTCGAAAGCGGACTTGAACAGCTGGAACCATTTTTCCCGCATGTGACCCTCTCGCGTTATGAAGATAATTTACATGTCACAGAGATTGCGCCCATGATGGCTTATATCCGTTCCTCTTTTCGGGCAGCGGAACTGTCAGAAGCTGATTTTGCGAAGATCCAAGTGGATCTGGAAAAAGAGTTGAAAGAAAAAGGCAGAATCTTTATTACGAAAGATTCTGGTTTGTTTGAAGCAGTAAAATAATTCGTTTGTAGGGGCGAGGTCCTCTCGCCCCGTTTACAGGCAAGGCGATGTGTCGCCTAAATAATTTTGTTTGATGGTTATATTGGGCGGAGAGACCCCGCCCTTACGAGCATAACAAGGAGCAATCATGGACTGGAAAAATCAAGTCGTACTCATCACCGGTGGCACAGGTTCGTTCGGTAAGAAATTTACGAAGACTCTGCTCGAACAGAAACAGCCGAAGAAGATCATCATCTTCAGCCGCGATGAGTTGAAGCAGCACGAAATGCAGGTGGGCGGATATAACCACCCGTCGCTGCGGTATTTCATCGGTGACATCCGCGACCGCGAGCGGCTTGTGCGCGCGATGCACGGCGTGGATATCGTTGTCCATGCCGCAGCGTTGAAGCAGGTTCCGGCTTGCGAATACAACCCGATGGAAGCCATCAAGACCAACATCATGGGTACGGCGAATGTCGTTGAAGCCGCGTTGGATGCGGGCGTGAAGAAAGTGATGACCATCAGCACGGACAAAGCCGTCAGCCCGGCGAATTTATACGGCGCGACCAAACTCGCCGCCGAGAAATTGACCGTTCAAAGTAACGCGTATGCCGCAGGCACAGCGACCCGCTATTCGTGCGTCCGATACGGAAATGTCGTCGGCTCACGCGGTTCGGTTGTGCCATTGTTCCTCAAGCAACGCGAGAATGGGACTGTCACCATTACCGATGACCGCATGACGCGCTTCTGGCTGTCGCTTGATCAAGGCGTCCAATTCGTAATTGATTGCATCGAACAAATGGAAGGTGGCGAGGTGTTCGTGCCGAAGATCCCCAGCACCAAGGTCATCGATCTTGCCAAAGCCATCGTGCCCAATGCCAAGATCAACATCATCGGCATTCGCCCCGGCGAGAAACTGCATGAGGACTTGATCTCGGAAGATGAAGCCCGTCACACGATCGAACTTGACAAGATGTATGTCATCCAACCCGCCGAAGCGGTGTGGTTCGGTTATTCGTGGAAAGATAAAGGCAAGCCGCTTCCCGAAGGCTATCGTTATACCAGTGACAACAATACCGAATGGCTCGATATTGAAGGCATCAAGGAATTTGTCGCGCCGTTTGAGGAGTTGTTCAAGCAGGGGAAACTCGAAGGCTAAGAATTTACATATCACGTTTTACGTATTACGCAACACGTGATACGTAATACGTAACTCGTAACCTGACACCTGAAACATGAAACTCTCTGCTGTCATTGCTCAATTCCCTGTATCACTATCCATTCAGAAGAATTTGGAAATAATCGATTCTGTATTGGAGCAAACAAACGCTGGGGATTGGGTGTTGTTCCCTGAAGGTTCGCTGTCAGGCTATTCGCCTGATATGTCATTTCTACAGCACATCGATCATGATGAATTATTTGCAGGGTTGAGATATATTCAACAAGTGGCTGAACAACGAATGATCAATGTCTGGATTGGTGCTTGCATGAACATTGATGACAAATGGTTCAACACCGCACATGGTTTTCTTGCCGATGGAAATACACAGCTTTACCGTAAGATAAATCTAGCCAATCAGGAACGTGGCGCTTTTTCAACAGGCAATCATCTCCCAACGTTTGATGTGAATACGCCTGACGGCACAGTCAAAATTGGAATTCAAATCTGTCGTGAGCTGCGCTTCCCTGAGCAATGGGGCTGGCTTGCCCGTTGTGGAGCACAGGTTATTTTGCACCTCAATAATGCGGTTGGTGAGGATAAATTTCAATCTGTTTGGAAAAGCCAGCTTGTTAGCAGAGCAGCAGAGACGCAACGGTACGTGATTAGTGCTAACAATGCTGCACCTAAACAAGGTAGCCCGACCATTGCCATAGATCCGGATGGGTTGGTGCTCGGCGAGAGTGTGTCGGCAGAGTTAAGTACTTTGCGAGTTGAGCTCGATTTGTCGAAAGCCTCGCACAAATTACTTGAACAAAGTCGCAGCGATGTTGTGGAAATAAAATCAAACGATAGCAACTTGACACCTGGAACCTGACACATGAAACTTTTAATCACTGGCGCAAGCGGACTACTCGGAATCAACCTCGCGATGGAAGCCATGCGCGAGGTTGAAGTTGTTGGCGTGGATCGCGGCAAGTTACTGTCTGCCCCGTTCCCGGTAATCAAAACGAATTTTTATAATCATCGCGCATTTGATCCCGCGTTAGATTCAACCCAGCCTGATTGGGTGATCAACTGCTCCGCGCTGGCGAATCTGGAAGAGTGTGAACGACATCCCGACCAGGCAAAGATCCTAAACACCGACCTGCCGCGTGAATTGGCGGAAGCCTGCGCAAAGCGAAATATAAAATTCGTTCATCTTTCTACCGATGCGGTTTTCGATGGCACGAAAGAAGGCGAGTACACCGAAGAGGATGAACCGAATCCGCAAGGCGTGTATTCGCAAACCAAACTTGATAGTGAACGCGCTGTGCAGGAAGTCAATCCGCAAGCCATCATCGCCCGGGTCAATTTCTTTGGCTGGTCGCTGGGTGGGCGGCGCAGTCTAGGCGAGTTCTTTGTCAACAATCTCACTGAAGGCAAAAACGTCAACGGCTTTACTGATGTCATCTTCTGCCCGATGTGGGTCAATCATCTCAGCCAAACACTCGTCGAAATGCTTGAGAAGGATTTGCATGGGCTGTATAACGTCGTTGGCGCGCAGGCGATGAGCAAGTATCAGTTTGGGGTGGAGGTGGCGAAAAAGTTCGGGCTGAGATCAAGCCTCATTGAGCCGCAATCAGTTGAAAGGTCGAGTCTGACCGCGAAGCGTTCCCACAATTTATGGCTGTCTATCCACAAACTGTCCACAGATTTGGGGCGCGATATCCCCGAATTCTCCACAGGTTTGGACGGGTTTTACACACAGCACCAGCAGAGTTATCCACAGAAAATCAGGGGTTATCAACAGTAGTTAGCCGTGAAATCCAAAACTTATCCACAGGATGTCCACATGAAAAACATGCTCAAACTTGAAGAATTCTTTTTGTTCGGTCTCGCGCTTTTTCTTTTTTCGAAATTGGATTACGGATGGGGTTGGTACGCGCTGCTGTTTTTTGCGCCCGACCTGAGCATGATCGGCTATGTGATGAACCCCCGCGTCGGCTCCTGGACTTATAACCTGATCCACCACAAAGGGCTGGCGGTGGCGCTGTATGTTTTGGGCTACCTACTTTCCATCCCCTGGTTGATGTTCGCAGGGACAATCCTGCTCGGACACTCCAGCTTTGACCGCGTGCTCGGCTACGGTTTGAAATATCCCGATGCGTTTCAGAATACACATTTGGGTGTGATTGGAAAATGAAATCCCAACGGGATGAAATGATTCTAGATTTGACGCACGCCCATTTCCAAATCCTGAAAGGATGGCATGATATGCGCCAAACAAATGACACCCCTACGGGGTTGATAAATCATCGAATCGACATCTATAATCATTCCACTCCTTTGGAGTTGTTGCTCAGACACTCCAACTTTGACCGCATTCTCGGCTACGGCTTGAAATATCCCGATGCGTTTCAGAATACGCATTTGGGTAGGATTGGGAGATAGATGATCAGGTGTAAGTAATGAAACAAGTATCAAAGTTCAGGCTTATTCTAATAGTTGTGATTATTGTCAGTGGTTCATTCTTTATCTGCTCCTTACTGGGGAGATTTTTGCCGTCATCGCATCCTCCGCTAGAGCCAGAACCGGTTAGCATTGAACTAAAAGACGAGCTATGTGAAAAACTTAATAGTAGTCATGCAAATACACTTTGTAATACGAACAAAGATGTTTTAGCCAAAGATATTTTTTTCCTATTTGAAAATAGATTCAAGCCAGGTGTAACTACTTATCGTGAAATATATGATCTTTTAGGCTTTGGGAGCCAACAGCGAGGCACGCCATTTTCTCCTGCTAACCAGCTTGATTTGGCAGGCGACGGTGTAAACCGCATTTTTGTTTGGAACGACTATGAAAGCAATATAAAATCAATAGTTTTCATCCGCCCAGACCAACTTACTTCATTGGACAAAGATATTGTTATAGATTTATGCGAGAGGTTTGAATTAACCAAGAATTCTGCTCCATGCACAACTAACACTACAGTTTATGCACAGGACTTTTTCCCTTTAATTCAAGAAAGGTTCATGTTTGAGAAAATATACAACAGTAAAATAGAGTCTTTTATAAATGAGTACAAATATGAGGACCCTCCGCTTTACCATAAGGCTTATTTTCTGTTCAGAGATAATGTCAATTCTCAAGTGCTATTCTATTACAACCAGCAATGGATTCTTGAAAATATGGTATTCGTGGATGGGTTTATCCCAACGCCATTGGACGAAGAAGTATTAAGTGATTTGTGTAGTCAATTGAGCATCAAAACAAACTCGGATAAATGCAAACCTGGTGCTCAAATCTACACGACTGACCTCAACGAAGAAATTTTCAAAGCATTCCCTCGTGGAATTGCAACATACGATGATGTACAAGCTAAAATCGGAAAGTATCAAACCAGATTTGACCCTCCTGTAAGAGATGCAAATGGCAAGGCAACAACATTAAGTTGGTATGATTTTGTTGGAAATAACTACACCAGAATCAGATTTGATTTTGACACGAACTTTGTAGTCACTCAAATCCAGTTCTTTAGTGGCGGTGGAAGTTGATGACTCTTGAACTTCTCAAATCCAAAACAGGACGAAGACCTGACAGGTTTTATCGTGGCGTTTGCCCGTCAGACTTCTGCGAATGAGGCAGGACTCGATTAATTACGGTTCTACGGAAACCTGTCAGGTCTGGTAAAACGTAACCTAACTCAACTAAATTCGGAGGACAACATGGAAATCAAATTTGGAAATCGAACGATCGGTTTGAACCGCCCGACCTATTTCATCGCTGACATTGCCGCCAACCATGATGGCGATTTGGAGCGGGCGAAACAGCTTATCCGCCTGGCGAAGGAGGCGGGGGCAGATGCCGCCAAATTCCAGAATTTCGACGCGCCGAAAATTGTCTCGGATTACGGCTTCAAAGCCATGAGCGGCGGACAGGTCAGCCATCAGGCGGCGTGGAAGAAATCTGTGTTCGAGGTGTATAAGGGCGCGTCCATTCCGTTTGATTGGTCCATGACCTTGGTCGAAGAGTGCAATGAAGTGGGCATTGATTACTTCTCCTCGCCGTATGATTTCACCGCGATCGATTTCCTTGACCAGTATGTACCGGTCTATAAAGCGGGCTCTGGCGAGATCGACTGGATCGAAGCCTTGGAGCGCATGGCGAGCAAAGGCAAGCCGTTCTTTGTCGCTACGGGCGCATCCACGATTGGCGAAGTGCAGAAGGCTGTCCATGCGATCTTGAAAATCAACAAGCAACTTGTGTTGATGCAATGCAATACCAATTACACCGCCAGCCCGAATAACTATGACCATCTGCACATCAATGTGTTGAAGACATACGCGACGATGTTCCCCGATGTGATTCTGGGACTCTCCGACCACACACACGGAGTCGCTCCGGTCATCGCCGCGGTGACGCTGGGTGCGCGCGTCATCGAGCGCCACTTCACTGACAGCAACGACCGCGAAGGTCCCGACCACAAGTTCGCGATGGATCCCGCCAAGTGGGCACGCATGGTCGAAGAGACGCGTCTGCTCGAACGCTCGCTTGGTTCTGCGGATAAGTTCATCGCTGAGAATGAGATCGATACTGCCGTTGTGCAGCGTCGCTGTCTGCGTGCGGCACGAGATATCAAGGCGGGCGAAGTTTTTGTCCGCGATATGATCGATGTGCTGCGTCCCGCAACTCCCGGCGCGATCAAGCCTGACCAGATCGAGAATGTCCTTGGCACGAAGGCAATCGCTGACATGCCGTTGGGCAAGGAACTGCGTTGGACGGATTTGGGTGCGTAAAAAAGTTTGCAAGTTTACAGGTTGAAAGGTTGGAACGTTCAAACCTGTAAACCTTCAAACCTTCAAACCGATTCTTATGAAAATTCTTTATTTCTCGAAAAACTATACACCTCACGATTTTAGATTCTTGTCTTCGCTTTCAAAGACAGAACACGAGATTTTCTATTTAAAGTTGGAAGCAAACCAGCGTCAGATCGAAGACCGCCCTGTCCCTGAGAATGTTCAGCAGATCTTATGGGCGGGTGGACAACGCGAATTCCGCTGGAGCGATCTTCCGCGTTTGACGTTTGACCTTCGACGTTTGACGCGCGAGATCAAGCCCGATCTGATCCATGCAGGTCCGATCCAGACTTGTGCGTTCATCGCGGGGTTGAGTGGCTTCCGTCCCATTTTGGCAATGTCGTGGGGCTATGACTTGGTGATGGATGCAGATAAAAGCAAGTGGATGCAGTGGTTAACGCGGTATACGTTGAAGCGCAGTGCATTCTTTACAAGCGATGCGAATGTTTCGCGTGACAAAGCTATTTCGTTTGGAATGAATCCAGAGAAGACTGTCATCTTTCCGTGGGGAACAGATATTGAGCATTTTAGACCGAAGAGCGCAGAAGGCGGAAGGCAGAAAGCAGAATCTAAAAATCGTAAATCCAAAATCGACAATCGTAAATCAATCACCTTGTTTTGCAGCCGCACATGGGAATCAATATACGGCGTCGATGTTCTCGCAAAAGCCTTTGTCAAAGTGGCGAGTGTGAATCCCGATGTCGATCTCATTTTATTGGGTGGCGGTTCACAGGGCACGAAAATTCGTCAGATCTTGATGAATGGCGGAGTGATGGAACGAGTCCATTTTGGGGGACAGGTGGGGCAGCGCGATCTGCCGCGCTGGTATCACATGGCGGATATTTATATCTCGCCTTCGCACGTGGACGGTACATCGGTCACATTACTGGAAGCACTGGCAAGCGGGTTGCCGTGTTTGGTATCTGACATCCCTGGCAACAAGGACTGGATCGAAGAAGGCGTCAACGGCTGGCTGTTCCGTGACGGGGATGTGGATGATCTGGCGGAGAAGATCTTGTTCGCGATCAAGAATCGTAAGTCCTTCAAAAAAATCGGTGCAGCTGCGCGCAGCACCGCCGAACAAAAAGCCGATTGGCAGAAGAACTTTGGTAAACTTCTCTCCACGTACGAACAGGTGTTGAAGCAGTCATGAAACCAAGAACAGTAGCCATCATTCAGGGACGCATGTCCTCCTCGCGTTTGCCGGGCAAGATCCTTGCCGATATCGTAGGACAACCCATGTTGACGCGCGTCTTCACGCGGACTTCACGAGCCACGACTCTCGCTGACGTGATCTTCGCCACGACAACCGACGCTTCTGACGACCCCGTAGCTGAATACTGCGACTTTAGCGGAATCCCCTTCACCCGCGGCAGTCTCTACGATGTCCTTGACCGTTATTATCAGACTGCGAAACAAGCCAAAGCAGATTATGTAGTCCGCATCACAGCGGATTGTCCCGTCATTGACCCGGCGTTGATCGATAATGTCGTCAATACATTGCTTGAAGATGAATACGACTTTGTCTGCAACCGCCTGCCTCCGCCTTGGACTCGTACCTATCCCATCGGTTTGGATGTTGAAGCCTGTACATTCAAGGTTTTGGCAAAAGCATGGAAAGAAGCCAAAGAACCGCAACACCGCGAACACGCCATGCCCTACTTCTATGAGGGAGTGGAACTTTCGGCGGTTAGCCGTCAGCTTTCAGAAGGCGTATCGCCGCGTGGATTTAGAATCGCTTTACTAAATCACACCACCGACTTCGGCGATTACCGCTGGACCGTGGATACCCCCGAAGATTTGGAATTCATGCGCCAGGTTTATAGTCACTTCGACGGGCGCGATGACTTCACATGGAAGGAAGTTCTTGACCTCGTTCACGATAATCCTGAGTTGATGAAGATCAATGCCGGTGTGCAACATAAGACTTTGAAGGATGTTGATAAAAGAGCGTTGAAATAATGTCGTTGCGAGGAGCGCTCTGGTTCTTTGCGACGAAGCAATCTCCTGTTTAACTAGGGATTGCTTCGCCAAAAAACGGCTCGCAACGACATATGAATTGAACATGCCTCTTATTACCCTCTTCTCCGCCCCCAAGCCCTTTACCAATCCGCACATTGCGATGATTCAACGCAACGCGATCAAGTCATGGACTCTGCTCCCCGATGTCGAAGTCATCTTGCTCGGCGAAGAAATGGGTCTTGCCGAAGCCGCCAAAGAACTTGGCGTAAAGCATTTGCCCAACGTGGCGCGGAATGAATCCGGCACACCGCTGATCTCGTCCATGTTTCAATTGACGCGAGAAGACTCAAATAGCGAATTACTCTGTATTGTCAATGCGGACATGATCTTGATGCCAAGTTTTGTTGAAGCGGCAAAGCAGGTCTTAACTCTTACGAACCGACAGCATACCCTGTCGGGCACACGAGCTGTCGGACTCCAGAACTTTGTTATGCTAAGTCAGCGCTGGGATTATGACATCGCGTCGCCGCTGGATTTTGCCGCAGGGTGGGGACGTCAGCTTGAAGAAACTGTCAGAAAGCAGGGACAGCCTCACCGTCCGATGGGAAGCGATTTTTTCCTCTTCCCAAAAGCCTGCTATCAAGACATCCCGAATTTTGCGATCGGTCGCGCGGGCTGGGATAATTGGATGATCTATCAGGCGCGCCATGAAAATTGGGCGGTGATCGATTGCACGCCGTCGGTGATGATCGTGCATCAGAACCATGATTACAGCCACCTGCCCGGTGCGAAGCCGCATTACGATCACCCTGAAACCGAAGTCAATACGAAGCTCGCAGGCGGACAAGCCGCGACTCGTTATACGATTTTGGATTCAACCCATCAACTCGCGGATGGTAAACTTATCCGCCCGAAGTTGACGTCACTGCGTTTCACCCGTAAATTGGAGCTGTTCCTGCGTGCTATTTTCTTTTTCCTGCCTGAGAACATGCTCGAGAATATTGTACGTCCGCAGAGATGGAAGAAGAGATTTAATAAATTTTTCAAATAAGTCAAACGTCGAACGTCAAAGGTCTTGTGACTTTCGACTTTCGACGTTCGACCAAAACCTGACACCTGAAACCTGGAACTTGAAACTGATATGCGTAAAGGTCAAAACCCTGCCAAGTTCGTCAAAGACGTCACCAAGCCCGAGCGGATCACGGTTGCGTTGCTCAACTACATTCCCTTCCTAAGCGGATTCTATGCCGAGACTCTCGATGTATTGAAAGTCTCACTCGAATCCATGCGCAAGGATGCGGGTCTGCCGTTCGACTTGATGGTCTTTGACAATGGCTCGTGCGCCGAAGTGCGCGACTTCCTTGTGAAAGAAAAAGAGGAAGGACGCATCCAATACTTGATTCTGTCCGAAAAAAACATGGGCAAGGGCGGAGCATGGAATGTGATGCTGGCAGGCGCGCCGGGCGAGGTCATCGCCTATACCGATGCGGACGTTTTATTTTCCCCGAAGTGGCTTTCGCGTTCCGTCGAAATTCTCGAAACCTTCCCGAATGTCGGCATGGTGACCGCGCGTCCCTTCCGCACGCCGCCTGAGTTTTACGAATCGACTCTCAAATGGGCAAGGGAAAATGCGAAACTGGAAGAAGGTCAATTCATCCCGTGGGAAACTTTCCTTGAATTCAATCTCTCGCTCGGACAGACCGAAGAAGAGAATAAGAAAGTTTACGAAGAGACTAGAGATTGGAGAGTAGTCTATAAAGGCGTAACTGCAATGGCGGGCGCTTCACACTGGCAGTTCACGGCATACAAATCCACGCTTCAGCAGTTCCTGCCCTTTGAAATGGACAAACCCATGGGACAGGTCCGCCAGTTAGACAAGCGCATGAACGACGCGGGTTTGCTGCGCCTGATGGTCTCTGACCCGCTGGCGATGAATATGTCCAATACGCTGGGGTATCTGCGTGGAGAGTTGAAGGATGCAGGGAGAAAGAAACCCGCCTCATTCGGGAAGCGGGTATTGGAAATTGGATTTATCAAGAAGATTTTGCTGGCGGTGTATCACAAGATTTTTAGTTGGTATTATTCGTGATATAGAGCGAGATGTTAATATGGTTTCTAAAAAATATACCTATGGGGTCGCCTTAAAATTACCCCGTGCCTTTTTCTTCTTGCTGTCCACAATTTTATTTGTTTTTGGCTTGCTTTACTTAATAAAACTACTATCTGTCTTAGCTGGTCAAGAAACGATTTTTTCATTACCCCCTGCTCATCTTTTTTGGTCTTTTGTTGAATTTTCTATATGGTCACCCTTTGCTTTCGCATTTATATCTTACTTGGCTACCGATATAGAAGTCGAGGAAGATGGTTTGAGAATTAAATTTATATTTAAATCATTCTTCATAGGCTGGGACGATATCGAAGACTTCAAACCCGGAAAGATTTTGGGTCTCTTAAATCTAAAAAGAGTAAGAGTTCTGGTTACGAAGAACGCTTTAACACCTTTTCATCGCGTATATGGTCTTATGTACGGAGGCACAACTAAGCCATCTTTGTTGATCGGAACTAATATTAGTAATCACGAAGAACTGTTTAAGATAATTAAAAACAATCGTAAAAAGAAATAATGTCCAAACGTATCTTCATCTCCGCCGACCACGGCATGGCAATCGCTGGGCTAAAGCCACACGCTCAGTACATGGAAGCGCTTCGCGCTGATTACGCGAGTCCGCTTGAGCGGGCTTCCACGAACTGAGGCAGGGATTTATCCCGTCCGAATCTCGAAGCGGGTAAAATCCTTTTCGCAACTACCCAACTACGCAACTACGTGACTATCAAACTACATGACGAAAAAAATCTTCATCTCCGCCGACCACGGCATGGCAATCATCTACTTCCTGCAAAGCGACGTCGTCCCGACTCTGCTCGCCGCGGGCGTTGAAATCATCGTCCTCACCGATGACGACACCAAAGAAAAAATCTCTCAACGATTCGCGCGCCCGGGTCTTACCTTCGAAGGTCTGCGCCTCAAACAAGCGAATAAATTCGCCACTACATTCCAACCGCGCCTCCAATGGCTACTCGCCTACCTGCGCCGCGTCGGCGGCTCGCGCCGCATCAACACCGAAGCCATGGACAGCCACATCTGGGAAGTCTGGGCGGAGAA
>JBDTWO010000140.1:0-12824 GCA_040006635.1 Chloroflexota bacterium | reverse complement strand
CATCGCAAGAAGCCTCTGAAACTATGACCAATTATTATTTCGGATAAAGTCTAGTGTGATGGTGCTTGCGACGGTCATTACAGGCATCCTGCTCATTGTTTTTGGGTTTAGGCAGAAACTTTCACGGGCGGGCTGGTTCTTTGTTATCAATCTGGTTGGAATAATCCTGTTGAATGGGTTTGCACGCCTTGATGACCAGCCCATTGCATTACAATGGATTGAAGAATCCATTAACGCCATTTCATGGCTTTGTTTTGCCATCGCGGCTCAGCAGATATTTCGCTACGCCAAAATATCTTTTGGGGTAAAGTAATACTTTGTTTTGGCTGATCAGTATCCGAGTATGTGTGAAGTGTGGCAATCCGTCGGCGAGAAGACGAGTGTGGAAACGTTAGCTTGCATAACAAATAATGGAGTATTGGAAGCGATCATGAAGGCTTTGAACGGCATCAGAATCCTTGACCTGACCCACATGCTCTCCGGTCCCTACAGCGCGATGATGCTCGCCGATCTTGGCGCAGAGACCATCAAAGTGGAACCGCCCAAAACAGGTGAGGCGACGCGTCGGCTTTTGGAACGGGATCCAGCCAACAGCTTGAAAGGCTTCGGCGCTTTTTATCTCACGCTGAATCGCAACAAGAAAAGCGTCACGCTTGATCTGAAATCCGAAAAGGGTTTGGAAATTTTTTACGAGTTGGTGAAGACCGCCGATGTGGTCATCAATAACTTTAGTGTGGGGGTTACCGAACGACTCAAAATAGATTATGCCCATTTGAGCGCGATCAATCCGCGCATCATCACTTGTACGATCACCGGCTTTGGCGAAACCGGACCCGGCAAAAACCGCACCGCGTTTGACATGGTGGCGCAGGCGATGGGCGGTGGCATGAGCATTACGGGTCAGCCCGGCAATCCGCCCACACGACCGGGCATTCCGTTTGGTGATCTCGCTGGCGGACTCATGGCAACCATCGGTGTGCTGACTGCGTTGAATGCGCGTCATGTCACTGGGCGCGGTCAGCATGTGGATATCTCGATGCTCGATGCGCAGATCAGTTTGCTGAGCTATATCGCGACGATGCATTTTCTTTCGGGCGTGATCCCCGAAAGGCTTGGCAATGGGCATTTCGTGCATGTGCCTTATGATGCGTATCAATGTTCGGATGGTTTTTTTATTATCGCGATCATTGCTGATAATTTTTGGGAGGCGTTGTTGACGGTCATCCCGGCTGATGATTTGAATACGGATGAAAATAAATATCAACCCGGACGCTTGAAGAACAAGGAACTCATCAACCGGCGGCTCAACGAAATCTTTTCGACGAACACACAAAAATATTGGCTTGATAAATTACAAGCGGCGCGTGTGCCTTGTGCGCCGGTCAATGATCTGCAACAAGCTTTGAACGATGAGCAGGTTCTCTTTCGCAACATGGTTATCGATGTGGAACATCCCCTCGGCGGATCGGCGAAGATGCCGGGCAATCCCATCAAATTATCGGATACGTACGAAGACACGTTCACTCCGCCGCCGTTGCTGGGTCAGCACAACGAGGAAGTTTTTTCCACGCTGTTGGGAATGAGCCTGGAAGATGTCGAGACTCTCAAAAACGAAGGTATTATCTAAGATAATATTTTTCATCCAATGAAAATAATTTACACGGCTGGCTTAAAGCACTGTGAGAAGTTACCTTGAGCTTTAAGTCGCGTCTTTGGTAAACTACTTGGAGCAGTTGCTTATTTAAGTGATCGTTTCTGAATTGAGGAGTTCCCATGAAAAGATTGTCTCGCCTATTTACTGTTGGTTTCATGTTGGTGGTTGCGTTTACTCAGACCTTACTGGTTAAAGCCAGCCCAAGTCAGGATTTGACCCTCACAGCAACTGAGATTTTTGTAAAAACCGAATTAATGAATAATGGCTCGGCAGATCTTACTAACTTGTCTGATCGAACCATACGAGGCGAATTTGTCTCAGGGTTACTAAAGGACCCGGATTTACAGGGAAAGCCATCTATCACCATAACGGGTGCCATCGTTGCTGATGATATTAAAGTAGCAGGTCTAAACCTCCCATTTATTGTCGAGCTTCAAAATTGTACGTTCAACGGCGGGATCGATCTGGAAAGTACTGAGACCAAAACCTTTAGGATCGATAATTCAACTGTGACAGGCCCGGTGAAGATGGGACGGATGATCGTCAATGGTGATTTGGCGTTATATCAATCCACATTTAAAGGCGAGGTAACGTTGTTTGGCGCGGACATCAGTAAAAATTTATTTGCCAGGGGATCCAAGTTTCTTGCCCTAACACCTGATCCTAATTCAGCCTATCCGTTTGAATTATGGACAACTCATATCGGGCAGACGGCTGAATTTACTGGCGTGATCATCCAAGGCGAAGCGAAAGTTGATAATGCCAAGTTTGATGCTGATGTGAAATTCGATGGGGCTACCTTTGAGAAGCCTGCCAGTTTTATGAACATCACAGTTGGCAATGTGGCTAACTTTCAAAAAGCTGTCTTTAAGGATACCGTTACGTTTGAAAGTAGTATTATAGATCGCGATATTCAATTTTCTGGTGCTGCTTTTGCTGGCAATGCAAATTTTGATTATTTATCCGTTACTCGTTTTTTTGATTTTGATCAGACTACCTTGGAGAAAGACTTTTCATTTCAGTATCCAACAATTGGATGGCCTTATTTCGAAAGTGCGGTGTTTAACGGACCGGTCAACTTTGAGGGTATGCAAGCAAGCAACGATTTTGATTTTTCAAATGCAAGCTATACATATTCAGCAGCACCATTCAAGGTCTATCTCGCCAAAGTCAATGGACGGGCTTCGTTTAGTGGGTTCACAGCCCCGGCCGGTCTGGAACTGTCCCATAATCAATTTGGCAGCCTTGACATTTCTGGTAATGAAAAGCAGAAGTTTGCCTTTATCCATTTGGATTCCACAAAAGTGGATAGTGACTTGAATGTCGAAAATATAACGACTGATGAATTTTCAGCACAGGGATTTGTTGCCACAGGTTCAACAACCTTCCGCCAAATGAAAGTTGAGAAGAATCTTGATATCAGCAATGCCAGCCTTGGCGTTTTCACGGTCGGTGAAGAGTTTTGGCTCCAAAAATCTGATGCTTTCAACTTGCGCGGGATGACGTATAGCGATATTGGATTGGTTAATCAGGAACTAAATGATGACACTTGGGGGGTGTTATTGCGAATGGTACAACAATCATCCTATAGCCCTCAGACTTATCGAACGCTGGAACAATTTCTAACTGACAAAGGCCATCCAGAATGGGCAGCTCAGGTTGAACTAAACCGAAAAATCCGCGAGCGTGATGAAATTTTATGGGAACACAATACCGGAGCTTGGCTCTGGTCCTGGTTTTTATATCTGTTCTCCGGTTATGGTCAAATACCGGCTCTCGCATTGGTGTGGAGTGCGCTGGTGATTGCCATCGGCGGCATTATGTATTGGAAGGAAAGCGACCTGGTCATTCTCGCGCATGGCGATACGAAGCCGGTTTACAATCCTTTTCTCTATAGTTTTGCGTTATTTGTTCCGTTCATAGAATTGGATATTGCTGAAAAATGGGATCCAAAGCCTGACCGCAGGGTCGCCTGGATCTATAAATATATTCATAAGATTCTGGGATGGATTCTTACCCCGATCGCCTTATTGACCTTTGGCGGTATTATCAAATAGTTCCAGCCTCTAAACTTTATGGATATCACCTCATGCCACAACTCAACTCTTTTCTGAAATTGACGCCCGCCTATCGTGACTACGTCTGGGGCGGGGAAAAACTACGCCCGGGACATTACCCGACTGCCGAAGCTTGGGTGGTTTGGGAAGAGGATGTCATCGAATCAGGTGAGCTTGCCGGTAAGACGTTAGGCGAAGTGGCAAAACAATTTGGTGAGTCACTTCTGGGTACAAAGCCGATGTCCCGCACGGGGACTCGTTTCCCTCTTCTCATTAAACTCCTCGATTGCGCGGAGTGGCTATCTTTACAAGTCCATCCCAATGATCAACTTGCTGTGGAGTTGGAAGGCGCAAATCAATTCGGCAAAACCGAAGCGTGGCACATCCTTGATTCAGAACCGGATGCAAAATTAGTTGCCGGGCTTAAACCGAACACGTCTCCAGAAATCGTAGCCGACTCGATTCGCAATGGGACGATCACCGAGCATTTGCAATATGCAAATGTCAAACAGGGTGACACGATCTTCATGCCTGCTGGTACGTTACATGCCCTGGGACCGGGCTTGCTGGTTTACGAAGTGCAGCAGACCTCCGATTGGACGTATCGTGTCTATGATTGGGGACGTCCCGCAACGGAGAAGCGACCCTTGCATATCGAAAAGTCGATTCGTTCCACGCGGGCGGATTTCACAGCACCGATCACGCCTCAACCCACCTTGAGCGATGGGAAACGGAATACGCTCGTAGAATGCGAATACTTTACGCTTGAATTGCTTTCCGCTTCAGCGAACAGGATCGAATTGGATACCAAGGGCGAATCCTTTCATGCCATTACGGTCATCGAAGGCAAAGCGCGTTTGCAGACTGAAACCGTCAGCGTGGAATTGGATCGGTTCCAAACGGCAATTGTCCCGGCGGAGGTGATGCGATATGAATTTCATCCGCTTGAAAATTGCCGGGCGTTGAAATCCAGTGTATGAGATGCGGGAATCAAATTCTCTTGTATAAAATTAATAAATTTGTGGTTAAATAACAATACCAATTTACAGGAGAAATAAAACATGACAACTGTACGCAATGATTTTTTCAAACTCGGCGATAAGTTCGCCACCATTTACGGCGATGATGTGAAGGTCGGAGATGTGGCGCCTGAATTTACTTCGGCTGTGCCCGGTTGGGGTTCGGTCAACCCGCTGCAAGAGGCGAAGGGCAAGGTCATCATCTTGTGCGCGGTGCCTTCGATCGATACGGATACCTGCGACACCGAAACCCGCCGTTTCAATTTGGAAGCTTCCAAGCTCGATGATGACATCGTGGTCTACACCGTCAGCACGGATTTCCCGTTCTCGCAAAAACGTTGGTGCGCGTTGGCTGGTGTGGATAAGGTCAAAATGGTTTCGGATGTGCTCGACACTGAATTCGGTATCAAGTATGGTTTGCTAATCAAGGAACGTCGCTTCCTGCGCCGCGCGGTCTTTATTGTGGGTCGTGATGGCAAGTTGACTTACGTCAATTATTTACCGGTGCTGGGTCAGGAACCCAATTACGATGAAGTCATTGCCGAAGCCAAGAAAGCGCTCGGATAAACATAGATGAAGTTGAGACCGTAGTATTTAAAAAGAAACGCCCTGATGTCTAGGGCGTTTTGTTCGACAAACATATCCCAAGAAGAACAGTCCCGATGCCTTTTTTCAAGTTCGAGACTTTCCTCATTCAGTTTTTCTCTTCACCCTGACACTGCTGTTCATTGGGGTGGGCTGCCATTATAGCATTTCAATTACTTGGTGTTGGTGTACCTATCACAATTGATTCGTTACTTCTGATGTTTAAGTAAACGACTTGAATAACTGCATTTTCTGATTCAACAAATATAAGTGTGTTATCGTCAACCCATCCATCAAATGCTGCCCACTCGTTTCGAGAGTAAGGTACAGGATACTTCTTTATTAATCTAAGCTTCATTTTTGAGACATCTAAATAAATTGTTTGAAGCATTATGTAATCTTTATCTTGTGTATGAAAAACGAGACCATTATCATTGGGCGACCAGGATATGCTACCTATAGCAACGTAATCTTTAGGGTCGTCAATTGCTGACGTTGTTTTTTCAGAGCCAGTTGATAGGTTTTGGATATGGATAGTACAAGATTCATCTGTACATTGGAGATAAGCGATTTCAGACCCATTGTTTGAAATTCTAAATGATGTATAGCCATCTGGTACAACAGTTCGGATTTCTCCGGTTTTAATATCAATTGTCTGTAACCTGCTGCACGAATACCGAATAAAAATATCACCTCCATCAGGAGACCAAGAGTAGCAGAAATACAATTGAGAGCTGTCATTCGCCCAGCGGTGGATGCTTATAGTTGTACGTGGATCACTATGAGGCAATTCTCCTTGATAAGGAATTTGCCAAATGAGTTTGCCTTCCTTATTTTTAATTTCAATCGTCTGTTGCTCTGTTCCATAGTGAAAATATGAATAGGCAGTGAATTCTCCATTTGGTGATGTTTTTGAAGACATTACAAAGGGTTC
The DNA here is from genome assembly GCA_040006635.1 of Chloroflexota bacterium. Lineage (GTDB taxonomy): Bacteria > Chloroflexota > Anaerolineae > Anaerolineales > Villigracilaceae > Defluviilinea. The sequence continues at coordinate 6,575 of JBDTWO010000140.1, read as the reverse complement.
GGCGGTTGCAGATGGTGCTGCACTTGCAGCTGGGAGAGCCGTGGCAGAAGGTTTAATGGTTGGCGTAATAGTGGGAGTTAGTGCTTTTATTGTAGGCGTAATAATTGCCATTGTTGGTACAACTGCGGGGCTTTGTGAACAAGATGCTAAAGCGATTATTGATAAGAGAAACCAAATGATGATTTTACGCAACTTAATTCTCCCGGCAGCCCAACTATGATTTATATAGCATCGTGCTGTAATTTCCCCTGTGCGGGGTTGTTATACAGCAACCCGCTGTATAACAGCTTATATGCAGATTATATAGCCACATATCCCAAAGGACAACAGATAAATAGATGTCGGTATGGTTATACCGCACTCGGTCACACACCTGCCCTGGCGAACGGTGCCAGAGAATTGCGCTTTTTCAAAAAGTGGAAAGCGCAATTTGTGACGGTGGGTATTATATAATGGGGGGACTTACAAGGAAAACTCATGGACCTCAATCAACAATTTGAACTTGTGCGTCAATCACCAACCGTTTCGCTTTCCGATCGTATCAACGCGCTTAAAGCCAGTGGACGTCAACTCGTGGGTTTACAGGTGGGCGATCCCGATTTCAATACGCATCCTGCCATTGTTGATGCCGCGCTCAGCGCCATGCAAAGCGGACTCACGCATTACGGTCCCGCCATCGGTACCGTGGAATTACGCAAAGCGATTGCTGCAAAACTTTTGCGTGACGAAGGTGTGATTTACGACCCTGCTTCTGAGATCATGGTCACTCATGGCGGCATTCACGCCTATTATCTGGCGATGCAGTCCATTTTGAATCCCGGTGATGACGTGTTGATCCCCGATCCATCCTGGGCGACGCATGAGAACATGGCGACCATGCTGCGCGGAAATGTGATCCGCATCCCTGCGCCAGCCGAAAATGGATTCATCCCTTCATTCGACTCTTGGCTGAAAGCTTTGACCGCGAAAACAAAAGTCATCGTCTTGAACTATCCCTCGAACCCAACGGGCGCATATCCGACGCGTGAATATTTGCAGAAGCTGCAAGTCTTTGCTAAAGAACATAACCTGTGGATCGTCAGTGATGAAGTCTACGGAAGTTTATATTATGGTGAAAGACCAACTTCCGCTGCGGCGTTTGATGGTGCAAAAGAAAGAACGTTGTTGGTAAATAGTCTATCGAAATCATATGCGATGACTGGCTGGCGGGTCGGCTTCCTCGCTGCGCCAGCACAGGTTATCGAGAACGCGTTGAAGGCGGGACAAAATTCTATTACGTGTGTAGCGCCGTTTATTCAAAAAGCTGCTGCCTTTGCATTGACTGATCCAGAGATTCAAAATGTCACGTCCAATATGCGTGCTGCGTATGCGCGCCGCCGTGAGTTGGTATTGCGTTTATCACATGAGTTGGAGTGTGAAAAAGTTCTCGTCACGCCGCCGCAAGGTGCGTTCTATTTCTTTTTAGATTTTCGTCCATTGAAGATGACCTCGGCTGAGATCTGTGAAAAGATTTTGGAGGAGGCTGGCGTAGGACTGGTCCCTGGCTCGGCGTTTGGGAGTCAGGGTGAAGGCTTTGTCCGCATGACCATAGCAGCCTCGGATGAGGATGTTGAGGCGGGCTTTCGCAAGATCGTGGCGTGGGCTGAGAAGCAATCCTAAAGTGTATAATTCCAGCATCCAATTTTTAAATCCATAGAGGCACCATGCGTAATCTGCTTAAGAACGAATGGACCATGTTTGTCGTCTCGCTGATCGCCAGCGTCTTAACCGCCATCCTTACTTTTACGAGCGCCAATGCGGTGTTGACGTTTCTGGTCAGTGCGGTTGCGCTTGCTATTCTCGCCATGGTGGTGGGCGAAGCCACTGAACAACTGGGCAATTACATGGGGCCCGGCGCAACGGGCATTGTGCAATCTGCGATTGGCAACCTGCCCGAGTTGTTCGTGAGTTTCTTTGCCTTGCAGGCTGGGTTGGTGACGGTGGTCCAATCGGCTTTGGTGGGCTCGATCCTTGCAAACAGTTTGCTGGTCTTGGGGCTGGCTTTTTTCTTTGGCGGCAGAAAACATGGTACGCAAAAATTTAAATCTGAAACACCGCGCGCAATCGTGATCCTGATGGTATTAGCAGTATCGGCGCTGGTTGTGCCGACCCTTGCGCATACCATGCATACGCCCGCTGAGGCGCATGAAGAAACCTTGAGCATTGCCAGCGCCATCGTTTTGTTGATCGTCTTTTTTGCCAGCATTCCTTTTTCTTTGCAAAGCGGAACCTTGACCGAGACAGTTCATTCAAAAGAGCAGGGTGTAAAGCCCTGGTCGATGATGCGCGTTATTTCCGTGCTGGCGATTGCGGGTATTTCTGCGGCGTTGGTTTCGGATTGGTTCGTGAAAGCGCTCGAGCCGGCGATTGCGGCATTGGGTATCTCGCAGGCATTTGCTGGTTTGGTGGTCGTAGCGATCGCTGGGAATGCCGTTGAAAATGTAGTGGGGATTCAATTGGCGCTCAAAAACAAACCGGACTTTGCCATTAGTGTCATCCTCAACAGTTCATTACAAGTCGCGCTCGCGCTGACCCCGATCCTGGTTCTGCTCTCGTTCTTTTTCACCCCCGTAGCTTTGACTCTCGTCCTGCCGCCGCTGCTGGTCGTCAGCCTGGCGTTGACTGCGATTCTAAGTGCCTTGATCGTTTACGATGGCGAATCCAATTGGCTGGAAGGTCTGGCTTTGATCGGTCTGTACGTGATGATCGCGGTTTCATTCTGGTGGGGCTAGTTCAGTAAGCAGTTATCAGTAATCAGTAGGGGCGGGGTCCTCCCGCCCCGTATTTATGAAACAGTGGAGTTAATATGAAAGTCGCTTTCCAAGGTGAACCCGGCGCGTACAGTGAACAGGCTGTGTTCAATTATTTTGGGGATGTCGAAACACTGCCCTGTGAATCGTTTGATGTGGTTTTCGATTCAGTCAACACACAGAAGTGTGACGCGGGATTGATCCCTGTTGAAAATTCTTTGGCGGGGAGTATCCATCAAAATTATGATCTCTTGTTACGCAATCAATTGCATATCGTTGGCGAATATTTATTGCGTGTGCGGCATTGTCTGATCGCCATGCCCGATGTCAAAAAAGAAGATATCAAAAAGGCTATCAGCCACCCGCAGGCGCTGGGACAGTGCGCGGCATATTTACGTTCACACGGCATCAAAACGGAGCAGGTCTACGATACGGCGGGTAGTGTGAAGATGCTCAAAGAGTCGGGTGCGCGTGATACGGCGGCGATTGCGTCGAAGCGGGCGGCTGAGTTATATGGCATGAATATTCTTGAAGAAGGGATTGAAGACAACGCGGAGAACTATACGCGCTTCCTTGCCATTCGGACGGAAGCAGTTGTCCCGACGGAGGAGGCGAAGACATCCATTGTCTTCACGTTGAAGAATCAACCCGGTGCGTTGTTCAAAGCGATGTCTGTGTTTGCGTTGCGCGATATCGATCTGACAAAAATCGAATCGCGTCCGTTGCAGGGCAAGCCGTGGGAATATTTGTTTTACATTGATTTCATCGGCGCAGCGTATGAAGAGACCACCAGGCGCGCGCTCGATCATTTGGGGGAATATGCTGTGACGCTGCGGGTGCTGGGTTCGTATCCGCGTTTCAAAGGCTAAACACTTCCGCGTTGCTGCGCCTCTCTAAACTGGAATGGCTACATATTCCTGTTTCCACTCAATGATTTCAAGGCGGTTACCATCGGGGTCTGTTATAAAAAAGCGATCCGCGCCCGGTATCGGAATATCCTCATCCAGTTGCAAGCTCTTCGCCCTCAAGTTCACGCGCGCCGCCTGCACATCATCGACTTGCAGCGCAATATGCCGTGGACTGTCTTGATTCGGCTGGGAGTTTTGAAGCAGGTGGATTTGCTGTGTGCCGATCTGGAACCAGCGCACTTGTAATCCCGCCGATACAAACGTGGTCGGGATGGCGATCTCCTGTAGTCCTAGCACCTCACGATAAAAAGCTGCGGCGCGCTGGAGATCTTGCACTACCAAACTGCCATGCTGAATACGACTAAATTCCATTGTGTCTCCTGAATGTTGATATCGATTGATTTATCTTGAGGAACTATTAAAGACTCGCAAACCTTTATGCTGCAAGCTTTCCTAAAATCTCATCGCAAATTTCAGCGGGCGTTTTATCTTTGGTGTATATGACCATTTTTGCCAACCGTTGATTGGATGGATGCGTGATGAAGTATTCATTTATATCTAACAATTCCTGATTTATCTCTTCACCCTTTGCCTTCACTATCAGGGTCAATCTAGCTTTCAAAATTTCAGCTGACTCATCCGGGTTGGCAGATGGCATAAGCAGGATCACATTTGGATAGGGAGCTAAAGCTTTTTCAACGCGCGCGAGCTGCGATTCGTCTTCATACACGGAATTGCTTGCCCCAAAGTCAATGACACCGTAGCTGTGATCTGCCAAAGCCCTTTCAATCGCGTGGACTTCGAAAGATTTACTATAGCTCCACCTTTTGCGGATCGTCTGCGCGGATTGGACAATTCTTAATGCTAATTCTTTATCATAGCCAATTTCATCAAAATACGCCCAGCGGACATCATCCAATGAACATTGAGGCAGGCTCAGTTTTTCAGCCAATAAGCACCCAACGGTACTTTTCCCCGCACCAAGCGGACCGATCAGGATAATGGTTGGATTCATAAAACGCCTTGATATTCAGTAACGGCGAATCTCGTACAACAGCGCTGTGTTGAACTACAACGATTGACTTTCCATTCGCGCCAGCCAGGCACGGACGTCAGGCTCATGGTCATCATGAAAATGGTAAAAGAATTCACCCAGGGGGAAACGTTGAGCGCCCAACCAGACAACGTAATATATATGATTGAGCTGGACTTCCTCGATCTTAACTTCAGCGGGTAAGCCTTCAGTGACAGCCAGCAACTCCTGAAGTTTCTGATGCGATTCATCCAGTACGTCGCGCACCGAGCGCCCGCAATTGGACTCATAGATCCACGCATTGATTTCATCGTCAGTTTGCAGGTCTGCTGGCCAGGATGGGGGTGGCTCTGGTTCGCCGCGTTGCGCGGCTTGTATGGAGTTGATAAGTTTGGGCAGCCAGCCGATCTGGTGCGCGACGATATCTTTCATGGACCAGTCACCGTTTACACCAGGTTGATCCATACGCTCCAGTCCGATCTGTTCGAGCAATACTTCCCATTGCTGACACTCTTCCTGCAGCCAACTTAGAAGTTCAGATTTCTTCATCAATAACTCCTTCAGAAATGAATATGATGTGAATGTGCCCAATGGTTTGCGTTAGCAGAGAGAAACTCGAAGCCAGAAAAGTGCCTGTAAAACTTGCGGATTTTCAAGACAGTTGCTGCACGCTTTGTTGGGCTGCGTGCTGTGTTGTGCCAGACTTTTTGACTGTGAAAGACCTGCCCGCAAACTTGACTAAGTGTACAACGAACCTGGCTTTTTACCAAAAACCTAAAGCAACAAGGAACAAAATGCCTGCGACAAAAAACAGATGTTGACGTATCAACCCCACCAACCGTTTGCGTTTCTAATGGCTGGCATCTACAGAGTTGACCCGAATAAATTTCTTTTGTACATCATCCAACATTTTTTCCGGAACATAGAATTGTGAACGACCACACTTGCCGCAAACATATAGTTCAAATTCACCCCCGTTAAAAAGTCCGCCAACTCCAGGAAGTAAATCTTGTCCACAGCCACCTCTTGCACTAACAAGCGTTGTATAAATCTCGCTACTTTCGCACTCTGGGCATTTCTTATGAAGTTTCATTTTTTCATCCTTTTGATTATTTTTCAATGACAGCAGGGGTTTTGATTTATTTTGCTTTTTATAAACTATGATTATCTATGACAACTTGGTTCAAGCCGCGCGGAATAGGCATGAATTATTCAGCCCTATTGAGCAAATACTCCGCAATGAACAGCGAACACCCCGCCAGTGCAGGCAGTAAAGCGGTTGTAACAGTGATGGGTGCGCCCAGGAGGGCTGCCGCGAGGATCGCGGCAGCCCACAGGATCGCATTTGTAATATGAAACTTCTGAATGTTTTTCTTCATGGTTAATTCCTTGCCGATGAGATATACGGCTATTTTGTGGGATGCGGCCCAGTCCGTTTTCGACTGGCGCCTGTCCCTATTCTCGATCTTTCCCCGCGAACGCGCAACTGTGGAAAGCCCGAGCTTTTCGGAAATTGCCTCACCTGTGGCGTTGCCCAGCTTTAAAACCAACTCCATTCTGGAGCTGACCTGAAATTTTGCATACACATTTTTCAAGTGAAATTCAACAGTGCGGTCCGAAATACCCAGCGCGAGGGCGATCAGCTTGTTGCTCTTGCCTTGCAAAAGTAGATGGATGACTTCCAATTCACGTCGGCTTAGTTTATTGATCGGTTTCATGATGATTTGCCCTTTATTAAAATATCTGTTTTAAGTTATGACACTTTGAGAATCCTTCAATATTACATATCCCACCTTGTTACAAACTATGCTTCCCCATTCCACTCGATATCAAAAGTGAAGCGCC
>JBDTWO010000139.1:0-12827 GCA_040006635.1 Chloroflexota bacterium | reverse complement strand
TGCATTTGATGATCGAAGCCATGCGGCTCGCGTTTGCGGATTCGCGCTGGTATGTGGCTGACCCGGCATTCTCGAATGTGCCTGTAAAAGAATTGCTCTCGAAAGAATACGCCGCCGAACGCCGCAAGCTCATCAACTTGAAGCGCACTACAACTGACCAACATCACGGCACACCGACCAATTCATCGAACACGGTGTACTTGAGCGTGGTGGATAAATTCGGGAATGCCTGCTCGTTCATCAACAGCAACTACTGGGGCTTCGGCACGGGCATCGTCCCCAAAGGTTTTGGCTTCACCCTTCAAAATCGCGGACATAACTTCAGCTTGGTCGCCAATCATCCGAATGCGCTCGCGCCCGGCAAACGACCGTATCACACGATCATCCCTGCGATGGTCACACGCGAAGCTGATGATTCGCTTTATGCGTCTTACGGCGTCATGGGCGGCTTCATGCAACCACAGGGACATGTGCAGGTCTTATCGGCTATGGTAGATAACGAACTCGATGCACAAGCCGCGCTCGACCTGCCCCGCTTCTGCATCGACGTAGATGAAGACGGCGGCGAAGTTGCGATGGAAGACGGCATGCCGCAAGAGACAGTTTCAGAATTAAAGAAAATGGGACATGCCATGTATCCCGTCTCTGGCTATGAGCGTGCCTTGTTCGGTAGAGGTCAGGTCATTTTGCGTGACCCTGTCACCGGCGCATTGACCGCAGGCAGTGATCCACGCGCGGATGGTTGTGCGATGACGCTTATTTAATTCTTGCTTCTTCAATTCCCGGCAAAGTTAATTCCTTGAACATTTCATTCATCTGTTCGGGAGAATAGATCATCTTATTATCCAACCACCACTTGAGCAGGGTTAGGAAACTGCCTGCCATATAGTTTGCCAGAATTGGAATGGGAACATTGAATTCTTTCCTGCTTTTCTTTAGACTCTCTTCAATTTTTTCTACGACAGATTTTTGTATATGCTTGGTCAATAGATCGATGCCCGAACCCCAGGCAAGCGCTTTGTACAATTCATACTCCTCCCCCACATGCCGGAACAACCCCAAACTTGGGAAGAGTGAATTTTCTTCATCAGACTCGTGAATTACACTCTTGTCCAGAACATCGATCACACGATCCAATTCACCGACAAATAGATCGTCTTTATCACGGAAGTGCGCATAAAACGTGGAGCGTCCCACATTGGCACGTTCAATGATGTCGCTGACCGTGATCGCACTGTAGCCTTTTTCCCTGATCAACCCGACCAATGCATCACTCAATAACTGTCGCGTACGCTGACTGCGGCGATCTTTCTTCTCGTTCATGATATCTCCATGTTTCCGCACACTTTGGCGTTTTTATCCATTAATGGACATTTTACCCGCACTGATGATTGAATGTTGACTCGATTATCGGTAGAATGTTTGCATCAAAGGAGAAACGCTTATGTCACATTTTCATTCACACACGATTGAACAACCCGCTCAGACTCAGGGACGGCTGATTCGATGGGCACCTTATTATGATCTTTTCACGAACCTGCTCACACTGGGACAGTCCTCGCGCTTACGCAAGCTGACTGTGGATCATGCGTTGATCAAACCCGGCGACACTGTCTTGGATGTTGGTTGCGGCACTGGCGATGTTACCATCCCAGCAAAGGTCCGCGCTGGGAAGGACGGCAAAGTCTATGGCATTGACCCCGCGCCGGAAATGATCGCTGTCGCTCGGAGTAAAGCCGCGCGCAAAGGCCTCGATATCGATTTTCGGATTGCGGTCATTGAGTCGCTTCCATTTCCCGATGCGAGTATAGACGTGGTCACATCCAGTCTGATGATGCATCATCTGCCAGACGACTTGAAAGTGCGCGGACTGGCTGAGATCTATCGCGTACTCAAACCCGGCGGGCGGCTCTTGGTCTTCGACTTTATGCGCCCTACAAAATCATTCCTCAATCATCTGATGATCAATCTGACCATGCACCATGGGCTCAACTTTGGGATCGAAGATCTGCCCAAACTGCTGAATGATATCCATTTTAGTCAAGCGGTAAAGCTTGATGAGAAATTTCTGTTCTTTGGATTTGTGCGCGCTGTAAAGTAAATCGCCATAAGTTATTAAACAAGCTTGTTCCTTCGGCAGTTGCACTGCCGAAGGTGCGAATGTCCAGCAGTACAACTGCTGGACGAACCCTGTAGCCATCCGCATGCGGATGGCTGTGTAAGTGTGTTTGTATAAAATTCAGGCGATATATCCTTCAGCCTTCAAAATTCCGCTAAAAGCCTGATCAGCATCTTTGACCGCTTTTTCGCGCCAGTCTTTTGCTTCAGGGTGAAACAGTTCTTCAAAGCCGTGTTTTGCTTTGGCAAGGATATCTGCATTCTGCGCTCCATGCCAATAGACTCGATTCTCATGAATCATCACACGCGGACTTTGGAACAGTCCATACAGCGTGTCGCCGAGCGCGCCAAACTCAAACGATGTCGCATATAGCTTCTTTTTGGGGAATTCATTTTGCCGCAAGGTATAGATGTAATCGATCATGTCGCCGCGGATGGCGTAAAACTCGTCAGCTGTAGCAGCAACCACCAGCGGATAATTGAAGCGCTTGACGAAATAATCCGAAGAACCTGTATCCAGCGCAGAGTTGACCAGGCTCATCTGATAACGCGGTCCGTAGCCCGTATGCATATCCAAATGCAGGACTTGATCGTAATCGTTCAGTGCTTTTCGATAGAGCTCCATCAAGGTGCGGGTTTCTTCGGGAGTTTCTGTGCCGCCGTAATACAAACCCTGCGGATGACGATATTGTCCCAGCAGAAGCGCATACCGGAAGTTGCTCATGCCCATACGCACGATGTTCCAGAATAAACCAAGCATGTAAGCGATATCGCTAAGTAACAAATTTTGAAGCTTGGATGAAGGACTCAGAAATGCTTGGACCTTGTCGTATTCGGGATTGAACGCCGGGTCAAAACCTTCGTTCCAAACGAAGGTGCGGTTCAGGTCAACATTTTTTGCACTACCGCGCCGATGATGCTTCATCCCCCACGGATTGATAGCATGCACCAATAGGATACCGGTCTTGCGCGGATCGAGTTTGGGCATATACAGTTCGATGAAGCGTTGCAACATCGCCGAACCGACATAACCTTCCACGCCATGTTCGCCGGTGGTGAAGAGCAAAATCTTTTCGTTGCTCTCAAGCGCTTCTGAATAAATCCAATCAATGGTCAAGCCTTCATCGCCCGCCAATTTATATTGGTACAACTTGGCATCAGACCACATGGCTTGAACAGCAGATAGGCTATTACGGAAACGCTCTCGCGATGCTTCATAGGTTTCGGGATATAGAGCTTGAGTTTCAGTCACAGTTCCTCACTATTTATTTAACCGCGAAGCACGCTAAGAGAGTGTTTCTTAAGTGGTCAACAGACCAGTATGTCACCCTGAGGGAGCGCTTTTCTGCGACCGAAGGGTCTCGATTACAGAGTGCGAGATGCTTCGTCGCTGGAGAACGCTCCTCAGCATGACATGCAAAAGGGCTTTAAGAAACAGTCTCTAAGGTCGCTAAGAAAATCTTTTTAAATCTTCGCGTTCTCACCTGCACTTGCACCAGGCGCAAGTGTCGCGCGCCTTGCGGTAATTAATTATTGATAAGGCTCAAGTTGATATTCAAAATATTCGGTCTTGCACGCGAAACCGCGTCCGATCCAGGCTTTGAGTGTTTCGACTTGAATGATGATACTGAAAACCGTCACACTCGTCAGCCCATGCTTGCAAATGGATGTTGGATATCCGGCATGGTCCGCCAAGAGCTTTCGAAAAAGATCAGGGGTTAATTTTCCGTAGTTCTCACGCAATAAATATTCAGCACGGTTATGACGGATGATCGAATTGGCATTGGCGGACCGGTCCAATTCAAAGCGGCGCATCGCCGGGCTGACGTAGTGATTTGCATGCGCCATCACGTTATCTTTGATATAGATCGCTTCGCAGTCCGTCGCCGAGCCTTCCATCGAATACACTTCTCCACTCGCATCAGCAAGCACGTTGTTGTAACTGGAGGCGCGTTGCGGCAACAGACAATGAGTCATCGCTTCGCTCAAGGTTCGTGACCCTAAAATCGCGCGCACTACCAATAAACGCGGCACACCTGCACGGACATCGTTACTATCCAGTTGATTGCCTGTCAAACTGATCTTCGCGGCATTATATCCAGCACTGATTGCCACCCCACCCGACGAAAGCGCCAAAATTTCTGGTTCATCAACTGCCTGTATTTTGAGAATCACCAAACGCGATTCACTTGAAGCGGAAAGGTCATTGGTGTGAGCGATCAAGGTAGTTCCATCTAAAGTCGCGCGTCCACGCGCCGCCATATCGGTACAGCCGTGCAAGACCGGCGCTTCCCATAACTCTTCACACATGGATACAAAAATATCTTCAAAGGGTATACCCGCCCCTTCGGCAATACCTTCCAGTTCTTCGATGTATTGTGGATAGACCGAACGGCTCGGCACAAGATAAGCCTGGCTGTGCTGGAGCATCTGCTCCCAGGTAAATCCGACAGGGACGTTCTCACGGAGGTAGGCAAGCATGCTATGGATCTGAGGCGTACACTGCGCTCCGATTTGGTTTCCAACTTCACGATAGGTGCCGCGGGCTTCGATCATCGGTATGGATTTGTTTGTCATAGGTTCCTTGTATAAGTGGATTATACCAATTCGAAATTACCTATCGATTGCGTCTTCTTTGATCATGAAGCGGCTGTTGACTTTTGAGTCAAACGGTATATAGTAATAATTGAAGAAGGGATGTTTTATGCCTGAAAAAATTAACCAAAACCTGGATGGGGTATCCAGGACGTTGCTACTGACACTATACGTTCGTGCGCGCGAGTCACAGCGACCGGATGCCATGCTCAAAGATGAAAAAGCCGTGGCAATGGTCAATCAATTGGATGCTGATTTTTCACATCTCAGGCTTCAAAAACATGACGAGGTCGCCATCATCATGCGCATGCGGAAATTTGATGAGCATGTGCGCGACTTCCTCACACGAAATCGGGATGCGGTTGTTGTCCATATTGGATGTGGACTCGATACCCGCTTCGAACGTGTGGACAACGGATTCGTGGAATGGTTCGACCTTGATCTGGCTGACGTGATGGACCTCCGGCAAAAATTGCTCAGCAACGACAGCAAACGTTATCACACACTTGCCACATCCATGTTGGAAGACGGGTGGCTCGCTGAAGTGAGCCGATATAAACCCCGTCCGTTCATGTTTATCGCGGAGGGTGTTTTGCCTTATTTTGAAGAAGCACAGGTCAAGTCATTGATACTTAAATTACGTGAACATTTCCCCGGCTCGGAGTTGGTCTGTGATGCACATACACCCTTTGTCATCTGGGCGGATAATTTACAACTGGCGCATGCAAAAGTCAAGGCGCGCTTACAGTGGAGTATCAGAGAAGGTAAGGATATGGAAAGTTGGGGCACAGGCATCAAGATGTTAGACGAGTGGAATTATTATGACGATGACGAACCGCGCTTGAAAGCCTATCGCTGGGCACGTCATATTCCGGCGATCGCGAAATCGTCAGGGATATTTCATTATCGGCTGGGATAATGATTACTTCTTCTGGACTCCCATATACGCGCCCAGCCCAAGCATCGTAAGAGCAACTCCAAACAAACCAAGCGCGGATGGAATCGCGCCTTTCAAGAATACGATCTCACCGACCAACGAGAAAACCACTTCCATGGATTGAGTCGCATCGACGGCGGCGATCTCGTAGGAGTGTTTGGCGAGGTGTCGGGCGTAGAGAAAGATCGTCGTGGCGATCACGCCGGAGAACAGGGCGACTAACGCAGTGCTGATCAATTGTCCATGCGAGGGGGCGGGCGGTGAAGCTAGGGCGAGGAAAAGGATCCAAAACGGGAGCGAGCCCAAAGTCAAAAGAAGGACGCGGGCAAGTCCGTTTTCCAAAATTGGATGAGTGATATGTGGCAGTCGTTTGTTCTCGCCGAGTCGCGCTTCCCACACGAGTTGATTCCCAGTGGGATAGGCAAACGCCGCGACCAAAATAGGAGCCGCACTAAAGAACACATCGCGCGGACTCGTAACCTGGACATGTTCAATATTGACCAGGACGATGCCAATAAAAATGATGCCGATAAAGAGCAGACCTTTGGTGGGAACTTTTCTGCCGAAGAAGTGCAAAACGATCGGCGTGGCAAGGATGGTGGTCTGCCAGGTGGTGGCGACCACCCACCCCGCGGCGAAGGAAGCGCTGAATGTGATGAGGGAATAAAAGATTCCGAAACCGATGGTGCCAGCCAGAATCCAAAAGCCCCAATGTTGGAGGAAGACATCTTTGACATCGGCAAGCGCTTTGCGACCTTGCGTGACAAAGATGATAACGATGAGAAAGACCAGCATGTACCCAAAGCGCAGGCTCGCGGACCATGCCCAATGCCCGCCTGCGAGACTCATCGCGCGGTTGAGGATGAAGGTGCTGCTGAAGAATAACGCGGAGAGTGTGCCGAGCGCGATGAGACGGATCATTCTTTGGGCGTTTTGCTGACTTCCCAGATACAGGCGGGAGCGCCCAACGCACGGCATGCGACTTCTTCTACATCGAAGTCCTTGCCGGTTAACCACAACGCCCCTTCTTTCAATGTACCAATGCGTCCCCAGCACATCGGCGTATCAGAAGACTTGCCAGCGCAGTGCGGACACTCGACGCAAATAAACGCCCACTTGTCGCCACGGTCTTCAACGCTGAAGTGAATTTCCTGATTGTTCTCAGCATACAATTTGTTATAGCCATTCGCCATGCTATCGAGCACCACTTTGACTTGCATGCCCGAAGGCATGAGCTTGGCAGCCGCTTTGGCAGTGACATTGTATACCGCGCTCTGTTTTTCAATGGCGTATTTGGAGGTCAACCGTCCGCTGCGGATGACCATACTTTTCCCAGCGCGTCCGAAGAAGGTCAGCAGACCCGCGCAGAGTTGTGCGTAATCACCGAGCGTGATGGCACCACTGATCTTGAGCAGTTCGGGCGGATAGTTATCGATGAAGCGTTCCAGTCCGCGATCGCGCAGGAGCACGTGCAAGCCCTGCTTGCCAACGACTTCTTCAGCGGCGAGCAAAGCCCAGCGCATGTAGCCATCCACCAAAAACAGACTGGCGTTGGGGTCATTCGGATTATCTTTGATTTCCATGAGCGTCCTCCTTAGGTGTGATGATGTATTTTACCCTTGATTGTTTATGGGGTTATTGTCGTCTTCATTCCAAAGGGATGGATTGGCGTCGATGTAATCGGTTTTGTTTTGGAGGTCGGTTTCGTCGCGGAGGATGTGTTCCCTTCGACAAGCTCAGGGCAGGCTCCATAATTGCGTTGCCAGAATTTGGTGATCACCTTGTCGGTTTCGATGCGATTCATCTCTTTTGTGGATTGATATTTGAAATACGCAACAATTTGTCCCAATGTCGGTTGACGTAGGGGCGGGGTCTCCCCGCCCTGTTCGCATTCCAATAATTGTTATTTGGGTGATTACGGGGGCGAGAGGACCTCGCCCCTACGGATACGGGTTAATATTCTCCCGCAAATTTTTCATGCACCCATAAAAATTCCTGACGTTTGTTCAGCACGCGGACGAGACCGCCGAAGCCGGGGTCTTTGGCTTTGAGCAGAGCGTGGAGTTCGCGCAGGGAGGCGTTATCAGCGCGGATGGATGTTCCATGCGGTAGATCGACAGAGTCGCCAGCATCGGTAAATAATTCGGTTTTTTCGGTGCCGCTCAAGACTCCGTCAATGACATCTTTGCCGAAATCGAGTTCGTTCTCGATGGATTTATAAATATTTTCATCCATTACCAATTTGACAGCGGACGAGGCGATAGGCAAGACCAGACTCAAGGTGCTGGTAATGGCTTTCAAGACCGGGGCGGCTTTCTTGAACCATTCGCGCGTGAGTTCAAGTTCATAGACGCCCTTGTCACTGTCTTCACCGTTCAGAACAGGCAAGGGCCAGCGTGAATGTTCGCACCACAGGATCAATTTGAATTTGGCGCTGGTCCATTGTTTGGGATTGAAGCCAGAACGTTCCACAGGGACCAGACTAAACAAACGCGGACCTTCTTTGGCGTCGTCGGTGAAGACTTTGATGAGGTTGGTGTAGGAGGTCTCGGCTTTGCTGAGCAATTCTTTTTGACCAGCATCGAGATTATCAAAGCGACCAATCAGCGTAGAACTTTGCTTGATCAATATCTGGCGCATGTCATTGAGTTGGGCAAGTACTTGTCCACTGGCGAGAAGTTCCCCGGCGGGTGCAGGTTGCGCGGCGGGAGCGTTGAGCAAGAGACTGTCAATATTTTGCCACTCGTTGCAAATGGGACAGGGTTGTTCAGGGCGTCCGCGTTTTTTGTTTTCGATCAACTTGCGGACTTCGAATAAACCACTGCATGGATTCGGATTGAGACATGGAACAGTGACATCACAACGTAGACCTTCCCAAAAACTTTCAACCAAATATTTGACTTCATCGGTGAGCGTGTTGAGAAAGCCTTGCGGGTACGCGGCACGGACTGTGATATGCACATCGTTGCCTATGTGGCGCAACAGGGCGCGCCCGTTGTAATCTGCGTCGAGAACCAAGCCGCGTTGCCAGTGAACGCTATCAGGATATTTGACGCGCCCGAGAGAGTAACGATGCAAGCGGACGATCAATTGGAAGAATAATCCTTCCGCATTGGCTGATTGACCGTTCTGGGTATCTACGATGCGGCAGATTTGAGTCTGTTGAATGTCGCCTGTTGCAATTTCTGGAAACCATGCATTGTTGAAATCTTCTTCTTTGGGAGTGGTGTCAGGGACGAGTTGGGCGATCAAACTGACAGGGTCAGAGTCGTCATTTTTGGAAAGACCAGCCACACGGTAGGAAAGATCGAAGCGTTCCATCAAGCGGAGAAAGATTCGGTGGAGTGAATCTGGGTAACGCGTATCCACTGGACGAGTCGGGTCATCCCATAATTGACCGAGGCGCGAGAATTTCACCAAGCCGTGCGCGGTGCGCGTGGCTTCATCGTCGAGGACATAACTCATGGCGCTAGCGAGCCAGTCGGGGCGCAGGATGACGATGTCGCGCAGGGCGGGGTCGTTTTCGTAATGCGTGAGATGACCGAGGCGGTGCGAGATGGTGATGAAGAGGCGCGCGATTTCATCGTCCATATTGTGGGTGCGGCAGATGGCGAGGACTTCATCTAAAGGCAGGTAGGGTACGCCCGTGGCACCCAGGGCAAGGCGGACATCCTGAAAACTTTTCGGCACAGAGCGCCCCACTTCGGGCAGGGTGGCAGCGACACGAGCGATAGCAAGTTTGAGTTCTTCGATGCCTTTGCGATTTCCATTTTCGTCGGGCTTACTTTCGACGAAGAAAAAGTCAACGACGGTTTCCTTGCCGAAGGTATCCCACAGTTCTTGGCGGTCAATATCGGGCTGGCGCTGCTGCGGACCGCCGTGCGTGGCGACGACGATAATTTTTGCGCTCGGCTCGCGATGTTTGATTAGTTTAATCCATTCCTTCAACTGCCCTGCCTGCGAACCTTCACGCGGCTTCCAGACGACGAGATAGACGGCAGGCGAACTGAAGAATAACTGGTGCGTGGGACGGTAGACACGCTGACCGCCGAAGTCCCAGCCGTTGAGGGTGATTTCTTTTTTGCTCTTCGCATCGGTGACTTTGACCTGCTGAATTTCGATGCCGTGTGTTGTGTCGTGTTCCTGCCACTTCTTGCCAAGTAGGGCGTCCATCAAACAGGTCTTGCCTACTTCGCCTTCGCCGACGAGGACGAGTTTGGCTTCATTGAGGACGGTTTGCGCCTTGGCTTTGGCGTAAATGTAGGACTGAACTGACGCAAAACCTTCTTTGTATGCCGCTGCAAGTTCTGGGTTTATGGGGTTATTATCCAAAGCAAGTTCTTGTAATCGAATAAGATTTGCTAAAGAAACAGGTAGGTCAGTAAAGTTATTTCCACCATTATTGTTGCTACCGATGACTAATCGCTCTAAATAATAAAGATCACCTATCGACTCAGGCAGATTGTTAATTTTATTGCCATCAAGCCATAATTCTATCAACAACCGTAATTCACCAATTCGTACAGGAATTCTGCGAAGTTCGTTGCCGGAGAGATAAATTTTTTCTAGGTTTCGTAAATTGCAAATCGACTCTGGTAATTCGGTTAATACATTATTCGACGCTGGAAGTTCTTTTAAAAAATTGAGGTTTCCAATTGAATCTGGTAGTTCGGCTAAGCTGTTGGAGGTAAGGTCTAAGGACCGTAATTGAATAAGTTGACCAATAGAATCTGGGAGACTCATTAGTTTGTTTTTAGAAAAATCTAATGCTTGCGCTTTCGTAAGGTTTTCTATTGATTCTGGTAGTTTGGTTAATTGGTTGTCAGAAACATACAACCACTGTAACTGTGTAAGATTACCTAATGATTTTGGTAGAATTACAAGTTGATTCTGGCGAAGAAATAATGATACTAATTGTTCAAGCCCGCCAAACGATTCTGGCAATGATGTCAATTGATTATAGGAAAGAGACAACCATCGCAATTGTACAAGTTCTCCAAAAGACTCAGGTAAAAATGTCAATTTATTGTAGGAAAAATCTAGCTCCTGTAACTGTATCAAATTACTAAACCACTTTGGCACTTCGGTCAGTAGATTGTCAAGGACAGATAGAGTTTGCAACTGTGTGAGCTGCCCCAGCGACTCTGGTAGTTCAGTGAGCTTCATACTGCTGAGGTTAAGTCTTGTTGCGCCCGATTTCAGCGCTTCTTCGATTTTCTTTTCTGCTTCGTAATAGGCTTGGTCATGTGGCATGGGAACCCCCTTCCAACTTCCCCCTAAAGGGGGAAGGGCTGGTATTGGTTAACGCGAGTCGCTTTGCATGGTTTTTGTTTTTTGATTGGCGATGGACAAAGTTATTGAGCATGGTGTGTGCCTTTCAAATTCTCCCCTTTAGGGGAGATGTCACGCGTAATCGCGTGACAGAGGGGTAATGAATGAATTTTACTCCCAAAAGAAAACCACCCGCATAGCAGAACTCCGAGATTGCTTGAAATCTCGGAGTTCTGGAATTGATACGGCAGAGTCCAACCGTCTACGGCGATGCAAATACGATCACGTAATAGCCGAAGTTATTGAAGAAAGCATAACCCACACCGATCTCGATGAACGTGTCACTGACCAGGTTCAGGTTATGACGCGGATCGGTTTTATCATTCCGCCACCAGTTGATAGCCTCCTGCCCGGTCAGGGGCGGGTAACTGCCATACACATTTTCAGAAAAATACGCTGCCTTATATCCGCTGGCAGCCACGCGCGACTCGATGGTCGAGCCGTTGGAGCCCGTATGCACAAAGAGATTGTTACAAGCCATGTCATTGGCATGCGCCTGCGCCGCGCGTACCAACTGCAAGTTCACTTTATACGCGGGCATACCCGACTCCGCCCGGTAAGCGTTGACTGCCTTGATCACATCGTTCACCTTTGCCGGGTCCATGCTATAGGCACAGGTCACATTGGCAAAACCAGAATCGCTGGAACTGGCGCCCGGAGTTGTTGCACTTGTCGCTCCGGAGGCAGGCGCGGCAGTCGCTGCAACGGCTGCAACCGTATCCTTGACGCTAATGACCACCCACAAGCGCGAGTCCGAATTGATCTTCATGATCAAGCCCGCCGGGTTCTTGATGACAAAATAACCGCGATGCGTCCCGATACTGTTGGGCACGGTCAGCGGTACGGAAATGTCAATGGTTTGATTCGGGTACGTGAGCGTAAGCGGCACTGATACAGGCGCAGCCATCTCTTCGTCTGCGTAATGCGTAACGGTGTAGTCGGATGCCCAGATACATGTCCCCGTATTCATGATGCGCCACGTTTTGGTGAAGGTCGTGCCCCCCACCATCTCGCTGTTATCCGGGATGGTCACATCGGTCACGAATGAGGCGCTGTTGGTGCAATCCGTTGCGTTGGGCGGTCGCGTCGGCTCCGGCGTGGCTGTAAATGTTAGTTCAGGCGCAGAAGTTGCAACAGGCACATCTGCTGTCACAGCCGCTTCGGTTGCTGTGGTGCCCGTGATCGGAATGACCAGCGTTTCACCCGCAACAGACGTTGAAGTTTCTGCAGGCGCTTTGCTGCCGCATGCAGAAAGGACCATGACCACCATTATTATCAGAGTGACGATCCGCTTCACGTTCATGTCAACCTCCTTTTATCGATTGACCAGGCTTGTCTATCACTTATTCCATTTCTTGCCCCTTTTTTATTACTGTATCATAAATCTCGATTTTTCAAGCGGTTAATATCTGTAAAACCCTCGTCCGCTTTTTCTGCCCAAATACCCGGCATCCACCATCTTGCGCAGCAACGGCGCGGGGCGGTACTTGTCTTCGCCGAGATCACGCTGCAACACTTCCATGATGAACAACACCACATCCAAGCCGATCAAGTCCGCCAGCGTGAGCGGTCCCATCGGGTGGTTCATGCCGAGCTTCATCACCGCGTCAATCGCTTCGGGCGTGCCGACATTTTCCTGTAACGCAAAGATCGCTTCGTTGATCATCGGGCACAAAATGCGATTGGAGATAAAGCCGGGCGAGTCGTTGGCTTCGACGGCTTCCTTGTTCATGATCTTGCACAACTCGAGCGTTGACGCGAGCGTCTCTGCGCTGGTTGCGATTCCTTTGATGACTTCGACAAGCTTCATCAGCGGGACTGGATTCATGAAGTGCATCCCGATCAC
>JBDTWO010000138.1:0-12870 GCA_040006635.1 Chloroflexota bacterium | reverse complement strand
AATAGTTCGAAATTTGATCTTGAAATTCCCCTTGTTTATCTCACCATGGAACCCCGGGAGACTCTCACGAGCATCTCTGTGGATAATTATCTTGGTGGGCGTCTGGCAATGGCTCATTTGCTTGAGCAGGGATATCAGCACATTGGACATATTGCAGGTCCGTTGGAGTGGTGGGAAGCCCGGCAACGTATGCAAGCCTGGAAGGATGCGTTGATTGAAGCTAGGTTGGACGTTCAGGATAGACAGTGGGTTATAGGGAATTGGTCTTCTGCAAGCGGCGCGGCAGCGATCGAGAAATTATTTGATCAATATCCGGAAATGGATGCTGTTTTTGCGGCGAATGACCAAATGGCACTTAGTGCGATACAATTCATCAGACAAAAGGGATTATGTATTCCTGAAAATATTGGAATTGTTGGGTTTGATAACCTAGCTGAATCAGCATTTTTCTCTCCAGCCTTAACAACCATCCAGCAGGATCAACATAAAGTTGCAAAACTGGCTGTTGCAGAAATCATAAAGATCATTGAATCAGACTGGCAGGGGCAGGGGCAGATCAAACCGCAATCTATTATTCTGCCGCCAACCTTGGTTGTGCGGCAAAGCTCGCAGCGTTTACATCCAGTATAAAGGAGGTGATGAGTAAGGGAAGCTGTTCACAATCGTAAGGAAGCGCACACCAGTGGATTGGCGTCTGATGTGCATGTTTCCAGGCAGGATCAACCCCATTATTGTCTGGGAAACCCCTTGATCTCGCCAAATTAGTACGCCAACATAACTATCTATTTCATAAGGAGAAGTAAATGTCCAAGAACTTGCTTTACAAATTGCTGGCGGTTGTGATGCTGGCGAGTCTCGTTCTCACAGCTTGCGGCGGTGGATCTGCTGCATCTACGAAAAAACTGGTTGGTATTTCAATGCCGACCAAGACCTCAACCCGTTGGATTTCCGATGGCAATAGCATGGTCAAGTCCTTTACTGACCTCGGCTATGACACCGACCTCCAGTTCGCCGATAATGATGTCCAGAACCAGTTGTCCCAGATCGAAAACATGGTCACCAAGGGCGCGAAGGTTCTCGTCATCGCCGCCATTGATGGCTCGACCATGTCCGATGTACTCCAGAAGGCTCATGATGCTGGCGTGCTCGTAGTTTCCTATGACCGCTTGATCACCAAGACTGCGAATGTTGATTACTACGCCACCTTCGATAACTTTGGCGTCGGCGTTATTCAGGGAACCCAGCTTGTAACAGGTCTCGGCCTGAAAGATGGCAAGACCGGCCCCTTCAACGTTGAATTGTTCGGCGGCTCTCCCGATGACACCAATGCTGGTTACTTCTATAACGGTGCCATGTCTGTTATTCAGCCTTACATTGACAACGGACAAATCGTCATTCAAAGTGGACAAACTGGCATGGACAAAGTCGGCACCCTGCGCTGGCTTGCTGCTACCGCCCAGGCTCGCATGGAAAACCTGCTGAGCGCGTTCTACACCGACAAGAAAGTCGATGGTGTGCTCTCACCGTATGATGGTCTGAGCATCGGTATCCTCTCCGCCCTCAAGGGTGTTGGCTACTGCACCGCTACCCTGCCCTGCCCAGTCGTGACCGGCCAGGATGCAGAAGTTGCTTCCGTCAAATCGATCATTGCCGGCGAACAGCGCTACACCGTCTTCAAAGATACTCGTTCGTTGGCTGCTCAGACCGCCAAGATGGTTGACCAGGCTCTTAAGGGCACCACCGTGGATGTCAACGACACCAAGACCTACAATAACGGCGTCAAGATCGTGCCTTCCTATTTGCTGACCCCCATCAGCATTGATGTCACCAACTACCAGAAAGAATTGGTTGATAGTGGCTATATTAAGGCTGAAGATCTGAAGTAAGTAGTTTTACAACTGGTGTGTGAGGGCAGTAGTGCCCTCACACACTTTCCACATTTTTATGTTTATTGTTTTGGTGTTTTTATTTAGTGAGATTTTTTTGAAGAATTGAAGAGTTTGCATTAAAATCGTTGTGTAAAAATGTAATTTCATCCTATATAGGTCAAGGACGAGAAAACCATGTCTGATGTTATTTTGGAAATGCGGAATATTACTAAGACCTTTCCTGGTGTGAAGGCGCTTGACAATGTGACCTTTAGCGTCAAGCAAGGCGAGATCCATGCCTTGGTGGGTGAGAATGGAGCAGGGAAATCAACCCTGATGAAGGTATTAAGTGGTGTCTATCCACATGGTACCTATAGCGGGGACATCTATTTTGAAGGAAGAGAATGCCGATTTCAAGATATCCATCACTCTGAAGAAGTCGGACTGGTCATTATCCACCAGGAACTTGCACTGGTTCCTTATCTTTCCATCGCTGAAAACATGTTTCTCGGTAATGAGCGTGCCCAAAATGGTGTGATCGATTGGAACGATACCATTTCGAAGACTAAAGAGTTGTTGGATAGGGTGGGGTTGCATGAGTCTCCGGATGCGTTGATCACAAATATGGGTGTGGGCAAACAGCAGTTGGTAGAAATTGCCAAAGCGTTGGCGAAAAAGGTGAAGCTGCTTATTCTAGATGAACCTACAGCCTCACTAAATGATAGTGATAGCGAGAAACTGCTCGGGTTGTTACTCCAATTCAAAGAGAACGGCATTTCCTCAATTTTGATCTCTCATAAATTAAGTGAAGTCAACAAGGTTGCTGATTCCATCACAATCCTTCGCGATGGTGCCACGATCGAAACTTTGGATTGCCGAAAGGACAAAATTACAGAAGACCGCATCATTCGCGGCATGGTTGGCCGAGATCTGACGCACCGTTTCCCGCCTCGAGATTCGAAAATTGGGGATGTTATTTTCGAAGTACGCAATTGGAATGTGTATCATCCCATCCATGAAGATCGCAAGGTTAGTAATAATGTGAATATTAACGTCCGCAAGGGCGAGGTGGTTGGTATTTCTGGCTTAATGGGGGCTGGTAGGACCGAACTGGCGATGAGTATTTTCGGCCGTTCGTATGGTACCCGAATTAGCGGCACCGCTTATAAACACGGACAAGAAACAGATATTAGCACCATCGATAAAGCCATTTCAAGTGGCATTGCTTACGCAACAGAAGATCGAAAGGTCTACGGCTTGGTCCTGATCCAGGAGATCAAAGAGAATATCACCCTGGCAAATCTGGAGGAAGTTTCAGATGGCGGGATTGTGATCAATGAACCCAAAGAAATGACAGTCACTAGTGAATATCGGGATAAGCTGAATATTAAGAGCTCCAGTATTCGACAGTTGGCACTAAATCTTTCCGGCGGTAATCAGCAAAAGGTTGTACTTAGCAAATGGTTGTTCGCAAACCCAGATATCTTGATCCTAGATGAGCCTACTCGCGGAATTGATGTCGGCGCGAAATACGAAATCTACACCATTATTAACCGCCTGGCGAGTGAAGGCAAAGGGATCATCTTCATCTCGTCGGAACTGCCTGAGATTTTAGGAATTTGTGACCGTATTTACGTAATGCGGGATGGCAAGATCGTCGGCGAAATGCCGGCCAGCGAAGCATCCCAGGAAATAGTGATGAAACGCATTATGACAGAACAAGAGGTGATGGGATAATGAAAACTTTAACTGCTCTTTTCAAAAATAACATTCGTGAATACGGCATGTTGATCGCTCTCATCGCGGTTATGCTGTTCTTTCAGGGGACTACGAACGGCATCCTTTTCAAGCCTGTGAACATAACCAATCTGGTTCTGCAGAATAGTTATATTATCACCATGGCGCTGGGCATGCTGCTAATTATTGTCTCTGGCTGGATCGACTTGTCTGTAGGGTCGGTTGTGGCTGTGGTTGGTGCGCTTGCGGGCGTACTCATGGTCAGATATGATTTTAATTGGGTTTTGACCGTTGCAATTTGTCTGCTGGTCGGCGCTGCGATCGGTGCCTTTCAGGGCTATTGGGTTGCGTACTTAAAAATCCCGGCCTTCATTGTTACGTTGGCAGGCATGTTGATCTTTCGAGGATTAACTTTTATTTTGCTTCAGGGCGAGTCAGTCGGACCTTTTCCACGAGGGTTTCAAAACATCAGTTCCGGGTTTATCCCAGACTTTTTCAATTATCCGGGATTTCACCTTACTACGATCGTGATCGGTGTATTACTTTCAGCCGTATTAATAGTTTTGGATATGCGTGCCAGGAAAAACCAGCAGAAATATGGCTTTGAAGTAACGTCATTTTATATTTTTGTCGCTAAGAATATCTTGATCACTGCGGCGGTGATGAGTTTGTGCTATTTGATGGCTTCCTATAAGGGCCTGCCGAATGTGCTCATCCTGCTTTTTGTGATGATCACATTCTATGCGTTCGTCACTAGTTCGTCAGTCATTGGCCGTCGTATTTATGCGATGGGCGGCAATGAAAAAGCTGCCAAGCTCTCGGGTGTCAACACGGCGCGCTTGTTGTTCTATACGTTCGTCAACATGGGCGTGCTTGCCGCTACAGCCGGTTTGATCGTGGCAGCTCGTTTGAATAGTTCCACACCCAATGCCGGGGATGGTATGGAATTGGACGTTATCGCCGCTTGTTTTATCGGCGGTGCGTCGGCGAGTGGCGGCATCGGTAAAGTGATCGGCGCAGTGGTTGGCGCTTTTCTCGTCGGTGTCTTGAACAATGGCATGTCCATTATGGGCGTCGGGATCGATTGGCAGAAGGTTGTCAAAGGTTTGGTGCTCCTAGCGGCTGTCTTCTTCGATGTCTACAACAAAAACAAGAGCAGCTAGCAAGTAATAGAAGGAAATTTAAGTAAAGGTGACAGTTACTATGAAGGTGGCTGTCACCTTTATCATAATGGGATGGTTATATGGATGACAGGCTGAAGGAATTGCTGCAGGAAGAACAGGAACTTCAATTTACGAAATTTAATGAAGAAGTTGCCTGGAAACTAGGTTCTCAACTCGTTAAAAAAGCACACAGCCGGAATTTGCCTGTTACGGTGGATATTACCCGCGGCACGCATCAACTATTCCATGCCAGCCTTCGAGGGACCTCTCCTGACAACGATGAATGGGTAAAGCGAAAAATCAGAACCGTTTATAGGTTTGGACATAGTTCTTTCTACATAGGACAGCTTCTCAAAAATAAAGGCAAAAATATTGAGCAGGCATATTTGGTATCAGAAACCGAATATGCTCCGCATGGTGGGTGCTTTCCCATTATTGTGAAAGATACTGGCATTGTAGGCACGATCACTGTATCTGGTCTGCCTCAAGAGGAAGATCACAAATTGGTAGTCGAAACACTAAGAAGTTACCTGACGCAGGAGAAATGATATGGCACTGAATCCCGTAATATCCATGTTGGGACGCAGATTGCGTCTCGCTGTCATCGGCGGCGGATCAGGTTCCTTTATTGGTGCCATGCACCGACAAGCAGCGCGGCTTGATGACCGCTTTGAAATTGTCACGGGTATTCTTTCAGCCAATCTTGAAAAGTCAAAAAAAGACGCGTTGGAAATCGGGTTGTCTCCCGATCGTTTGTATTCAAGCGTTCAGGAAATGTTGGATAAAGAATCCGCCCGGAAAGATGGCGCCGATGTGGTTGCGATTATGACGCCGAATGATAGCCACTTTGAATATGCCATGTATGCGTTGGAGCGCGGCTTCGATGTGATCTGCGACAAGCCCATGACCAACACACTTGAAGAAGCTGAAGCCTTACACAAGAAAGTGCAAGACTCTGGGTTGATCTTTTGCCTCACGCATAACTACACCGGCTATCCGATGGTTCGTCAGGCGAAGGCGATGGTTGCGGATGGACAGCTTGGCACGCTCAGACTCGTTCAAGTGGAATATGTTCAGGGTGGCAAAGCAGACGAAAGCAAGCCCGATCCGTCCACCTCGTGGAGATTTGATCCGGTTCGCGGTGGTCCATCTTTAGTGATGGGCGATATCGGTTCACACGCGCATAATCTTGTCCGCTTTGTTACGGGACTTGAGATTGACGAAGTGTCCGCTGAGATCGGCAACATCGTCCCGAACAGAGCCGTGCATGATTTTGGCGGCGCGTTGCTGCGTTTCGATAACGGTGCGCGCGGCAGTTATTGGGTGACGCAAGCCGCGGCGGGTGTCGAGAATTGTTTGCGTATTCGCGTGAGTGGTACGAAAGGCTCGTTGGAATGGATGCAGGAATTTCCACAAGCGTTGACGTTCAAGCCATTGGGTGCGCCATCGCAGAACCGTACACCCAACGGACCCGACACATTGCCATTATCAAAACATTCATCGCGTATTGTCGCGGGACATCCTGAAGGCTTCCATGAAGGCTTTGCGAATATCTATTCTGATGCTGCGGAAGCGATTGCCGCCAGAAGATCGGGCAATACGCCGAACCCGTTGGCGTTGTATTTCCCGAATTCGTTCGATGGTTTGATGACCTTGAAGTTTGTCTTCAGCGCCATCGCATCCAGTAAAGCGGATGGCAAGTGGACAAAGTGTTAGTGATCTGGAGTCAGTCAGCTTGCTGACTGACTCCAGAGTTAAGGACTCTCGATGCCCAAAACTATTTTAGTCACAGGCGCGACCGGCAAGGTGGGCAGTGTATTCATTAAACGCTTGCTGTCTGATCCCAAATTTGACGCCTTCACGATTCGCGCGTTATGTCATCACCGCGAACCCGATACGCATCTGCGTATCGAAAATATCCACGGCTCCATTGAACACCGCGAAGTTGTAGAAAAAGCGCTGGATGGCGTCACGCATGTTCTGCATCTCGCGACCGTCAAAGAAACACCAGAGCAGATCATGGATGTGGCTGTCAAAGGTTTGTTCTGGTTGCTTGAGGCTTGTCGCACCAGCCCCACATTCAATCAATTCATCATGGTCGGCGGCGATGCGGGCATGGGACATTTTGTTTATCCGCATCCCATCCCAGTCACCGAGACTCAAAAGCATTCCGCGTATCCCGGCTGTTACGCGCTCTCTAAAGTTCTCGAAGAAGTGATGCTTGAGCAGTATTACATTCAATACGCTCTCAATGGCTGCTGTCTGCGCGCGCCCTGGATCATGGAGAAGGATGATTTCAAGTATCAACTTTCGTTCGGCGAAGATGTCTTCGGCGGACCGCGCTGGCGTGATCTGGTTGACGCTCACAGTGTAGATGAGTTGATTCGGACGGAAGCAGTTCCGGTCATGCTCGACTCGCAGTCTGTTCCCGTCAAACGGAATTTTATCCACGTTGACGATTTGGTCAGCGCCCTCTTACTGGCAATTGACCATCCAAAAGCATGCCAGCAGCTTTTCAACATCAGCATGGATGAACCCGTTGACTATGGTGAGATGGGCAGATATTTAAATGAGACTCGTGGTTTCCCCACCATCGAAATCAAAACCGAATATCACTCGACGTGGCTCGATAACACCAAAGCAAAGTTTTTACTCGGCTGGCGACCTGAATATGATCTGAAAAAAATGATCGATGCTGCATTTGATTATGTGCGCACAGAGAATGACCCGCGTAAGGTTTGGTATCCGGGCTAATTGCGTTGTTAAGTTCGAATACACTGCTAATGCCAAAAGGATGGTCGGTATGTCCTATAAGGTTTTTTTTGTCGAAGATGAAATCATTACCCGCGAGGGGATCCGTGATAACGTGGATTGGCAAGCCAGTGGGTTTGAGTTTTGTGGTGAGGCGGCTGATGGTGAAATGGCGTTGCCCTTATTACGGACAGCCCAGCCGGATGTGTTGATTACTGACATCAAGATGCCATTTATGGATGGCTTACAGTTGAGCAAAATCATGCGCGAGCGTATGCCCTGGGTCAAGATCATTATTCTTAGCGGGCATGATGAATTTGAATATGCCCAGCAAGCGATCAAACTGGGGGTCACCGATTATCTTTTAAAGCCTATCACTGTACAAAACCTTCAAAATGCCTTGCAAAAACTGACCGTGCAATTGGATCAGGAAAGAAAAGGACAGGAACAGCTGAAACAACTTCAGGCGCAGGCGGAAGAAAATCGCGCAACACTCCGCGAACGACTTTTATTTAAGCTGGTTGTGGGGGCAGTTTCACCAACGGAGGCAATCGAAAACGGTCAGTCGTTGGGACTCAATTTAAGCGCCAGGCATTATTTGGTGGTGGTCTTGAAAATCGAACTGAGTGATCTTTCGGAACAATATGAACACGAAGAGTACCAGCAGATCCAAAGTGTTGTAGTGGGGCTGATCGAAAAGAACCCCGATATCTTTATGCTGAAAAGAGATTGGGGGGACCTGATCTTGCTCATGAAAGGGAGTACCCCGGAATATCTTGAAGAGGAGCGCGACTTGCTCATGGAGGAGATCAGGCTGGCGGTTGCAAAGACACGCTACAAACTCACAACTGGCATAGGGACGACGAAAAAACGAATTGCAGATATTTGTCAGTCTTTTGTTGAGGCGCTGGCTTATATCCAGAACCCAGCTGATGGACATGCGTCTGGATTGAATCAGACTCTTGAGCGGATGGAATTGCTCAAAGTGGATAAATCAAGCGTCGAAAAATATCTGCATAGTGGCTTAAGAGAAGGGTTCGATGAATTCTATAATGCTTATCTATTGCCGTTGGGTGAAACGGCGCTGAAATCAAACCTGATCAAGAACTATATTTTCGTGGATGTCGTCCTGGCTATCGCAAAACTTGTGAATGATCTGGGCGGGGAAGTTGACAAGGTTATTCCGGAGTTGAATTCGATCGAAATGATCATGTCAAATATCAAAACGATTGAACAGTTGCGTGAACAAGTGTACAAGATTCTTTCGACTGCACTGGCGTTTAGAGATGGTAAGCCTAAAGGTCAATATAAAGATTTGATCCGTCAGGCACGTGAGTATATCGAGTGCCATTATATGGACCCGGAACTTTCCCTCAACATCGTAGCTGCCCAGGCAAATCTCAGTGCCAGCCATTTCAGCGTTGTGTTTAGCCAGGAAAATGGTCGGACATTCAAGGACCACCTGACTGAAATCCGCATTAATAAAGCGAAGGAACTACTGCGTATGACAGCGTTGAGGTCAACAGATATCGCTTATCAGGTTGGTTACAATGACCCGCATTATTTCAGTTCTGTTTTCAAAAAACATACAGGTCTTTCCCCAATCGAATTTCGATCGCAAATGTAGTGATCTTCGCAGGAGAGCGACATGGCACAAAAAACTGAAATTCTGACTAGAGTAGGAGCGCAAGCGAATTCGCGCAGCAAATATATGGGGCGGCTGGCTGATTTTATTGCAGGCGTTAATTTATCCATTCGCACCAAGATCCTGGCGGCGCTATGCGTTGTCATCTTGTTAATGGGAATTACAAATGTTGTCTCGATGCTGCAAGTGCTGAATTACAGCCGCCAGTATGATGCCATTATCACAAACATTACTACTGCGAACAGTATTAGCGGCAGTGTCAAAACGAATATCGATAACGAGATGTGGAAAATTGTTTCGGGAAATATCGAGTTTTCTGACGGCACACAGTATGAGATCATTGCCAATGTAGATGCCCAGGTCCGAGGGATGATGGCAAATACTGATTCGCAGCGCGCCAAGGTCAAACTGGATCTGGTTCTCAGAACGTTACAGTCATTGAAGGGCTACGTTGATCAAATGGGCGATAAAATTGCTCATAACAGTACGTCCGTAGAAAACGAAGCCGTGTTGGAACAAATTCGTTTTGCGACATCCGTGTTGGATGATGTCGTCCAAAATTATGTGTTGTATGAAGTGAATCGCACTGAGGATCAATATCGGGTAATGCGTGAAGGCTTTGTGCGTTGGCAAATCCTTTCTGTTATTTTGATTTTCAGCGCAGTAGGATTCTCATTTGTGGCTGCCTGGAGTTTATCCCGGAGTATTTATGCCCCTATCAAGAAATTACATGATGTGACTACTACCATCACGAAGAATGATTTGCAGGCGTTAATGACCAGCGATAACGTGGATGAAATTACTGAGTTGGGCATGAGTTTCAATATCATGATCGGCAAGATCAAAGAACTGTTGGATTCTAAGATCAAGGAACAAGAAAATCTCAAAAAGGCTGAGTTACGCGCGCTCCAGGCTCAGATCAATCCTCATTTTCTTTATAACACCCTGGATACTATCATCTGGATGGCAGAATCCAAGAAGACCGACCAGGTAGTTAAGATAGTCACCGCCCTTTCGAATTTTTTCCGTATCAGTCTTAGCAAAGGCATGGATTGGATCACGATTGGTGAAGAGGTTGAACGCATCAAAAGCTACTTGACTATTCAAAAGATGCGTTACCGGGATATTTTGGATTTCAAAATCGAAGTGGACCAGAATGTGGTTGAGAACACGATTCTGAAACTAATTCTTCAGCCGTTAGTAGAAAACGCCCTTTATCACGGCATTAAAAACAAAAGACAGGGCGGCACAATCAGCGTGCGCGCCAGACGAAAAAGTGAAGATGAGGTGCTACTTGAAGTGGCAGATGATGGCATTGGCTTCACACCAGAAAAGCTTGCTCGATTGCGTGCCGAGTTAAATGACGACTCAGGTGATATCAAAATGGAAAGCGGCTACGGGATTGGTAATGTCAACAAACGCATCCGGTTATATTATGGAAAACAATATGGACTTTCCATTCAAAGTGAATACAACACGGGCACCTGCGTAACGTTGGTGATTCCCGCCAAAATGGAGAGATCCGCTCAGGTTGATGATGCAGTGACCAGTCAGAGTTAAGAATCGTGGTACCAGTCGAGGAGTGTTTCCAATGAAGATATCTCGCTTTTTAATTTTATTTGCATTTTTTTTGCTTATTTTGGCGCCATTGGGTTGTGCTCAACGACCTGCTTCTATATCCGCCGAGCAATCTGGTTCAAACTTGGAATCCAAGCCTGAGAAAAAATATACAGACTTGATCGTAGGTTATGCTCAGTTGGGGGCTGAAAGTGAATGGCGTGTTGCGAACACAGTTTCCATCAAAGAAACCTCAAACCAATTGGGTGTTGAGTTGCGGTTTTTGGATGCCCAACAAAAACAGGAAAACCAGATCGAGGCGATTCGCAAATTTATCATCCAAAGAGTAGATGTCATTGGCATTTCACCGATTGTCGAAACAGGTTGGGATGAAGTTTTTCAGGAGGCGAAGGATGCCGGTATTCCGATCATCCTGGTGGATCGACGTGCGGATGTCCCAGAAGATCTTTACGTATCCTATCTGGGTTCCGATTTTCTCGAAGAGGGACGCAATGCCGCCCGAGTCATGGCGAAACTGGTAAATGGGCAGGCGAACATTGTCGAGTTGATGGGCACGATCGGCTCTGCGCCTGCAAATGACCGGTATGCAGGCTTTCGAGAAATTCTAAAAAGTTATCCTAATATGCGAATTATGGATTCGCAATCCGGTGATTTTACGCGTGCCCGGGGTAGGGAGGTTATGGCGGATTTTCTAAAAAAATATGAAAAAAAGATTACGGCTGTTTATGCTCATAATGATGACATGGCACTTGGCGCGATCCAGGCAATTGAGGAGTATGGACTCAAGCCTGGAGTGGATATCAAGATCATTTCTGTAGATGCCACCCGGGGGGCGTTTGAGGCGATGATTGCCGGTAAATTAAACGCGACCATTGAGTGTAATCCTTTGCTGGGTCCCCAGTTCTTTGACCTGGCTTTGAAAGTAGTTAATGGTGAAGCCGTTCCCAAGTGGGTGCCATCCATTGAAAGTATTTTTTTTCCTGAGGATGCTGCAAAAATTTTGCCAACCCGTAAATACTAATCGAAAGAAAATTAACTCTTTTCCAAAAAAACTCACTACCCATTTGGGTAGTGAGTTTTTATTTGTTAACGTAATGTAAAAATCAACTTCTTCCCAAAAAGAAAACATGGATTTTCAAATCACTAAGTTGTATCATTTTATTATATTGTTATCGATAACAGCCTCTGTTTAAGATGAGTTTGATGTATTTTCCGTCTCATCCATTTACTTGTGCAGCCTGATAGTAGACATCAGGATTGAAAAGGAGGTGAAGCGATAGAAAAACTGTAAGTTAGAGAAGGAAGCGCACACCGCTAGATTGGCGTCTGAGGTGTACGCTCCCTGACAAAGCAACCCTATTTTTGATGGGCTGCCTGTCTCACCCGATTATAACGCCAACATAACATCAATCATAAGGAGAAGAAAATGTCCAAGAAATTGCTTTTCAACCTGCTGGCTGTTCTGATGCTGGGAAGCCTCATACTCACTGCTTGTGGTTCTCCGGCGCCTGCAGCTCCCGCTGTAACTCAAGCGCCGGCAAAAAAGGTTTACACTTATGCTGATATGACCTTGTGCTATCCTCAACTCGGCGCTGAAAGCGATTGGCGCACCGCCAACACTGCTTCCTTCAAGGAAACTGCTGCCAAATTGGGTGTAAAACTAGTATTCTCTGATGCTCAACAGAAGCAAGAGAACCAGATCTCTGCCATGCGCGCCTGCATCCAACAGGGTGTGAACGTGATTGCTCTGCCCCCTGTGGTGGAAGATGGTTGGGATGCAGTCCTTCAAGAAGCCAAAGATGCCAATATCCCCGTCATCGTTGTAGACCGCTCAGTATCTGCTGACGCCTCCCTGTATGCCGCTCACATTGGCTCTGATATGGAAGTTGAAGGCAAGAAATCCGGCGATGAAATGAACAAATTGCTGCCCAACGGCGGTAATATCGTCGAAATCAGTGGTACCACCGGTTCTGGCGCTGCGAATGGCCGTGCCAAAGGTTTCCGCGAGACCCTCGCTAAGAACATCACAATTCTGGATACCCAGACTGGTAACTTCAATCCTACTGAAGCTAAACCAGTTGCAGAAGCCTTCTTGAAGAAATACGCTGGCAAGATCGACGGCTTCTTC
>JBDTWO010000137.1:0-12872 GCA_040006635.1 Chloroflexota bacterium | reverse complement strand
AGGAGTGTTTTGTGTATTCATAAGAAAAGAGTCGGGCAATTGTACCCGACTCTCGATGCAGTGAAAAAGCGTTAGTGCGATTTCCCATTGAGCTTCTCAAAGGCTTCTTCAATGAGCGTCAAAAAACTCTGCACATGGATCGGCTTCGAAATATAACCATCATAGCCAACCTGTAAAGCGCGGTAGCGATCGCGCGGCAGAGTGTGAGCAGTAATGGCATACAGCGGGATCGCAGTTGTGATCGGGTCTTGTTTTATTTTTCCCGCCGCCATCCAGCCATCCATCTCGGGCATACCGAGATCCATCAAGATCAGATCGGGTTTTTGCAGGCGTGCCGCATCCACGCCATCCCGACCGTTCACAGCCAAAAAAACTTCATAACCGGCGCGCTCCAACACAAAGCGCACAAGCTCATAATTATCCATATTGTCTTCAACGACCAAAATACTGCCCTTACTCATTGGGATTAAATATACCGCGTCTCGACAGTTCGGGCAATGACGTATAATTCCGACGTCATGAAAATCCTTTACGTTGTCGATGCCCGCTCCCCCATTGCCACCAACTGGATCCGTCACTTCGCTCAGCGCGGCGACGAAGTCCATATCGCATCCACATTTCAATGTGAATTGGATTTCCCCATTAAAAGCCTTGAGATCACACCGGTTGCTTTTAGCTCAGTTAAAAAAGTTTCTCAACGCCCCGGCACCGCCTCCGCGCGGACCGTGAAGCTGCGTACGGCAATCCGACAATGGTTCGGGCCGCTGACGATTCGCCGCTCCGCACAACGCCTGCGCCGATACATTGACGAAGTAAAACCTGACCTCATCCACGCCATGCGGATTCCCTACGAAGGCATGCTTGCCGCGGACGCGTATACGGGCATCCCGTTGATCGTATCCATTTGGGGCAATGACTTTACGCTTCATGCGCCATCGACTTCGATGATGGGACATTACACACGCTGGACCATGCAAGTTGCGGATGCACTGCACGCCGATTGCGCACGTGACGTCCGTCTTGCCAGAGAATGGGGACTTAGTGCAGAGAAGCCCAGTTTGGTCGCACCCGGCAACGGCGGAATCCGAAGCGATGTTTTTTACCCCGCATCAAAACCAGTGGACGAACCGATCATCATCAATCCACGCGGTTTTCGTCCGTACGTGCGTAACGATAATTTTTTCAAAGCCATTCCGCTCGTGCTGGCAAAACATCCGAACGCAAAATTTATCTGCGCGTTGATGGCAGGTGACGCGCAAGCCGAAGGCTGGCTGCGTGAATTGAAGATCGAACATGCGGCTGAATTGCTTGCGCCGCTGCCGCATTTTGAAATGGCGGAAGTATTCCGCCGCGCGCAAATCGTTGTCTCGCCCAGCATCCACGATGGCACACCCAACACCCTGCTCGAAGGCATCGCCTGCGGCTGTTTCCCTGTAGCTGGTGATTTGGAATCGATCCGCGAATGGATCACGCCGAATGAAAATGGCTTGCTGTTCGATTCAACGAGTCCACGATCCATTGCAGACGCCATCATCACCGCCATTGAAAACAAAAACCTGCGGAACAAAGCCGCAGGCATAAATCAAGAGATCATCTCCGCGCGGGCGGAATATAAACAGAACATGCAGAAGGCAGAAGAGTTTTACAGTGAGGTAAAGAAATAATTTACTGAATCACTTCATCCATCCGATAGGTTCATATCCAGTTTTGATTATATTCGCACCCTCTTGAACAAGATCAACAATAACGACATTGGGATTATTATTGGCGTTAGGCGTTTCGATAAGTAAAAAACTTCCATCTGGTGACCATATCGGCGAGGTATCATTTCGGTGCCACAAATGAGCAGGAGCGTTGTTAGTAATGCAATAGTCTATGGTTTTCTGAGTCTTTATATCAAAAACAGCAAGCCGCAAGTCGTGGTTACTATCTTCGCTGGTTGTATACCAGAAGGCAATACGACTTCCATCTGGTGACCAAGATAAAGAAGAAATATAAGCATATTTTCCGGGACGCGTTGACAATTTGGTTGCGAATAGTTGGACTCCATTTTGATCAAGAACAACAAGTTCATCTTTCCCAGTAATCGAATTCACATTTACGCCAATAGCCATCTTGGTTCCATCTGGAGACCATTTTGGTGATACGCCCCAAGCCTGAGTGTAAAAAGCGGAAATGTCTTGATTTGATGTCAAATCCCGAAAAACAATCTTGGAGCCATTACTATCAGAGGCCGCATAGATGGCTCTTGTAAAAGTGGGGTTATAAATGATTTTATGAGCAGAATAAAACCCCCAACGATAAATCCATTCATGATCTAAAGGTATTATTCTTTCAAACTCATTAACAAATGGCTGTACAATTTTTTGTGTATGGTCAAACGGGGAAAGAAAAATAAGTGGACTGTTTTTGTATTGTTCAAGTTGAGAATCTACAAGTAGAATTTTGTCACTGAGCCACTCCATTGACACAAAATCTTTTTCTTCAATCTCAGCCAAGACATTACCCTTTGAGTCAAGGATGTTGATTTGCCTTTTGCTATAATCATTTCCAATTGATACATCAAAGGCCAAATAGTCGCTGTCTGGTGAAACAACAAACGCATGCGTCAAATCATCAGCAGCAAGAGCAATTTCGTTGTCGGAACTCATATCAACAAGCAAGGATGGATTCGAGATTAATTTACCATTTCCTGTTGGAACAAGGTGTCCATTCAGTACCAGAGTTCCGTTCAGGCTACCCAGTTGTGTCATGTCATCACTAATGTTGATGCAATGATATTCAATCCCACTAGGAGACAAAGTTGACGTTGGAGTTATTGCGGGAGTGTTTGTTTCAGTTGGCGTTGAATTCTCGATCAACACTGTAACAGAGGCTATTGGCGAAGGAACAGGATTAACCGCAGCCCCACAATTAGAAATCAAAAACGCACTCAGTAACATCAAACATAAATACAGTTTCTGTTTCATTACTCTCCTCCATCAATTATCAAAAACGCGCAGTAGAGATTATATCTGGATATCAAAAACAAAACCTGCGGAGCAAACCGCAGGTTTGAAACAAGCAATTATCTCTGCACAAGCAGAGAAATTCCAAGTACTTAAACGCAATTACGAATTACTGATTACGTTTTATTCTCCAACCCGCGGTGCGCGCATGGCATCCAAACGCTGACGCAACTCGATCTTGCGCTCATCCGCCGCGTGACGGACATCGTTGAAGAAACCATCACCGCGCGAACGGATTTCTCCGCGCAGTTGTTCGCCTGATTCAGGCGCCAGTAACAACGCGATCGTCGAACCCACCAAGCTCCCCACCAAGATCCCGATCAAAAAGCCAAACATTCTTTTCATGTGATTCTCCTGTTGTTTCTCAGCTCAAGCCGCCGTCCCCGGCGGCGATGTTTTTGGTTATATCCTGCGCCGGGGACGGCGCAGGGAGCAGAAGGATTCTATTAAAATTATTATAGGCGAAATCCCGGTTTTGTGGAATAATCAGTCTCACCGCGCGTATCTGCTTTGCATGAACGCGACGGACCAAATTCAAGGCTGCCCAATTCGCGGCACATCTAGCGGGGATAGTCGCAACAAACGGCTCCTACCATTATTCGGAGGATACCATGTCAACACCTGCTCCAATTTCCCTCAGCGCGAATGCGCGCAAAAAAGTGACGACGCTTACGCTTCGTCAAAAGAAAGAACGCGGCGAGATCATTTCCATGCTCACCGCCTACGACTACCCCACCGCCATGGCAATGGACAAGGCTAGGGTCGATGCCATCCTCGTTGGCGATTCACTGGCAATGGTCGTGCTTGGATATGAAAACACCTTGTCAGTCACAATGGAAGATATGCTCCATCACAGCCGCGCGGTGGCACGCGGCGCAAAGACTGCGCTGCTCGTCGGCGATATGCCCTTCATGTCCTATCAAGTTTCGGTGGAAGAAGCCACGCGTAACGCGGGTCGCTTTCTGCAACAGGGCGGCATGGACGCCATCAAACTCGAAGGCGGGCGCGAACGTGCGGAGGCTGTCCGTGCGATCACCAGTGCGGGCATCCCGGTGATGGGACACATCGGTCTCACACCGCAATCCATCAACCAGCTTGGCGGATTCCGTGCGCAGGGTAAAACGGCTGTCGCTGCAAAACGTCTCTTGGAAGATGCGCAGATTCTTGAAGAGGCTGGTGCATTCAGCCTCGTGCTTGAATCAGTCCCGGCGCGGTTGGCGGAGTTGATCTCGAAGAAAATTTCCATTCCGACCATCGGCATCGGCGCAGGCGCGGGTTGTGATGGTCAGGTGTTGGTCACACATGATGTACTTGGGTTGTTCGACCGCTTCACACCCAAGTTCGTCAAGCAATATGCCAACTTCCATAACGAGATGCAAAAGGCATTCGCTGATTACATAGAGGATGTCGAAACGAAACGCTTCCCGGCTTTGGAGCATACGGTCGAGATGAAAGATGAAGAGTGGGATATGCTGCTGAAAGAGGTTGCCTAACCTTTTAGAATACGTATTGCGTATTTCGTATTGCATAAAATGAATAACAACATCCTCATTGTCGGCACGGGCGCACTCGCTTCATTGTTTGCGGCGCGATTAAGGCAGGCGGGGCATAATGTTACCATGCTAGGCACATGGCAAGCTGGACTGGCTGCCTTGCGCGAACAGGGAGTGCGGCTTGTCGTTGCAGACGGCAACGAACAGCGCTTCAAAGTCCATGCCACGGATGATCCGCGTGATTGCATTGGAATAAAACATGCTATCGTCCTTGTCAAAGCCTGGCAGACGGAACGCGCTTCGCATCAACTGCAAGCCTGCCTCGCTGACGATGGGCTCGCCCTCACCCTCCAAAACGGACTCGGCAACTACGAAACGCTCATACAAAGCCTGGGCTTGACTCGGGTTGCGTTGGGCAGTACCACCACTGGAGCCACGTTACTGGGCGCGGGCTTGGTAAAAGCCGGAGGTGAAGGCATCGTTTCATTAGAACGGAATCAGGCGCTCGGTGAGATCGAAGCGGCTCTTCAATCCGCAAAATTCAATGTGCAAGTTGTCGATGATCCGCAAGCGTTGATTTGGGGCAAGCTGGTCATCAATGCGGCAATCAATCCATTGACAGCGTTGTTGAAAGTGACGAACGGCGAATTGCTGGAACGTCCCTCGGCGCGTACGTTGATGGGCGCGTTGGCGCAAGAAGCCGCCAATGTGGCGTATGCAGAAAATATCAACCTGCCATTCGATGATCCGGTTGCGGCGGTGGAAGCGGTGGCGCGCAAGACTGCCGCGAATCACTCGTCCATGTTACAGGATGTTTTACGCGGCGCGCCGACCGAGATCGACGCGATCTGCGGGGCAATTGTCAAGGTGGCTGAAAAACATAAGCTCGGCGCGCCCGCAAACTGGACGTGCTGGCAAATGGTGAAGGCGCTGAGCAAACAGGGGTGATTTTCTTCCACCAAATTGGTGCATTTTGTTGTATTCCCCAATATTCATGGCATGGTAAGATAAAAGCAATATTTCTGGTTCGGAGGCTTTTGATGCGCAAGTGGTTCACACTTTTATTCTTACTGTTGCTTGTTTTTCCATCTTCAGTTCACGCGCAAAATGCGGTGACGCTTGACTCTTTAAATGTGCGCCTATGGGCGGAGTATGACCAGCCCAGCATGCTGGTGATCTACGATTTTGAGTTGTCGCCTGATACTACCCTGCCTGCCAAAGTGGATATTCGCATTCCCAAGGATGCGAATATCACCGCCGTGGCTTATCAGGAGGGCAGTCAATTCGTGAATACTGAGTTTGCTGGTCCCGTTGAGGCTGGCAGTGATCAGGTCATTACAATTTTCGCCAAAACCTTGACGACCTACCACCTCGAATATTATGAACCGATCCCGCGCAATGGCACCGACCGGTCTTTCAAGTTTCAATGGACCGGCGCATACCTGGTCAAGAGCTTTCGAGTCGAGGTGCAGCTGCCGGATGATAGTTCGGCGGTCAAGGCAACACCCATGCTGCCCTTTGTGCCGAATCAACCGTTTCTGAGCGGCAGCGCCTCGGTCAGCAATCTGGCGGCCGGACAGACCTATCAATTGGCTGTGAACTATTCACGCATTAGCGAAGTTCCAGTTGTACCTGCCTCAACTTCGCAAGTAGCAGCATCGGAACCGGTCACACAAGATACAGCCGGGCGCGTCACGCTGGATAACTTGCCATATATCCTTGGTGGCGTAGGTGTCTTGTTGATCGTTCTGGCAGTCTTTTATTTCTGGCGATCGAATTCCATTCAGGCAGCCAAACCACGCAAACGAAGTCACAACGCCAAGGATGAAAACGAACAGGTCTATTGTCACGAATGCGGTGCCCGGGCAACTGGCGAGGATCGCTTCTGCCGAACTTGTGGCAGTAAGCTGCGAACGGAATAGAATTCAACATCTTTTGAAATTAAAAGAGCCGCCAATTCAAACGTTGAGTTGGCGGCTCTTTTTGTCATTCATTTTTTTATTTTCGTGTGAGCCAATACTTGATCTCGCGCCCCAAAGGGTAGAAAGGCAACAGGTCAGCGCGGTAACCTTTCCCGGCGTATGCCTGCATGAGCGCGACAGCTTTCCGCATGACATCCCGGTCATATTTCAGGGGCAGGGTCAACAATTCGGCAATGGTCGGATGCATCGGGGCATTGGTCAATCCATGATAGAGACGAAATTGCAACTGCCAGGCTTCCAATTCGCCATACACGGATAGAGCCAGAAAAATTCCCTGCTGTAAATGTTTGACTTCATGAATAAGCAGTGTCAACATGGCGGCATCATTTACATTGGTATTCCGGGAATAATAAATAGAATTAAAGTGAATGGTTCGCAACCCGGTCCAGAATGCGCCGACATTTTTCCTGACCCGCCAGAATCCAATATAGGTTTTATGAGCGCGCAGAAATTCCGCCGCATCTCGACCGGGCTCACCCAGATGTATCAAAGCCTCGAAAAGTTTTTCTTTCCAAATAGTATATTCCATAGACTTGTTCCATATCAGATAGATTGATCAGCAGCGCCGAGTATAAATCATCTGAAAAGGTTATAAAATGACGAAAATCCCTGAAATCATGATTAAACTACGATATCGTTCAATCACCATATCTTTTAGCCTCGCTTGGCGTCATTATTAAAGGGAGCCAAACTATTTCCTGTTTTGGATGTCAACTACCATGTAGGCTATTGGTACCGCTTTCAAATGCGAAAGTTTAAACTACGCTAACCCGATTAGAATGAAATCGAGTTAATCACTCGAAGGAGAAAATTGTGAACAAAATAAAACTGATCTTAACCATGATGCTCATGTTCGTTGGCCTGTTTGCGCAGGCGGGGCACGCTGCGGCTGCTCCACTGGCACAGACTCCCACCACCATCACAGGGACCATTCAAAGCATTACCACCGAAACTGATGCAAGCAATGTAACGACTGTGCTCATCACTTTGGTGGATGATCTGGGCGCCACCCAAACAGTCCGCCTGAGTGTGGATGCAGCCGTTACGCTGGGGTTGGTCACACTCGACCCGCTCACCAATGCCCCTGTCGTTGATAATACCCAAATTGGAAAGCCAGTGACCATTGACCCAGCCACCGTCATTCCCGATACAACTACAGAAACTGAACCTGCCAACCCCATTTCCGCTTTGTTGGCTGGCTTCTTTGGTGAAGATGCCAGTGTCATCGACGGTTATCACAATGATGGCTTTGGTTTCGGTGTCATTGCCCAGGCGCTTTGGATGTCAAAAAATCTTGGCGGCGACGCATCTCTGGCAGGCGACATCTTACAAGCCAAACAAGACAAAAATTTCGAAACCTTCTTTGAAGCTCACCCAGAGTATCTAGTGGATGGTCAAACCGTTCCCGCCAATTGGGGTCAGTTCAAGAAAGTGATCACCGAAAAGAAAAACAACCTGGGCAGCGTTGTATCTGGTCAGGCTGACGAAAACAATAACCCCGCGCCACAAGGGAATGGCAACAACGGCAATGGACAAGGGAATGGCAACGGTCAAGGTAATGACAAAGGCAAAAACAATAATGGTAATGACCACGGCAATGGCAAAGGCAAAGGCAACGGGAACAATAAACCTTAAGCCCTACCAAATAAGCTAGAACCTAAGGAGCGGCAGATCGCCGCTCCTTTTTATTT
Organism: Chloroflexota bacterium; assembly: GCA_040006635.1. Classification (GTDB taxonomy): domain Bacteria; phylum Chloroflexota; class Anaerolineae; order Anaerolineales; family Villigracilaceae; genus Defluviilinea. The sequence continues at coordinate 4,698 of JBDTWO010000137.1, read as the reverse complement.
GATAGAACCTGAGAGCGAAATCAGTTAAAATAGCTCCAGAGAAACTTATGAGAAAAATAGCCATTCTTGGAATCGGTCAGATTAAAATTGACGAGCACTGGGATCTTTCCCTGCGCGAGTTGGGTGGCAACGCCGCCTTCGCCGCCATGCAAGATGCGGGCATGGATAAAGTCGATGCGCTCTTTGTCGGCAATATGCTTTCGCCTTTAATCAGCGGGCAAAACCAACTCGGGACTTTCTTTTCGGATTGGATCGGACTCTGGAAACAGGAAGCTGTCAAAGTGGAAGCCGCCTGCGCCTCCGGTGCCGCCGCGCTTCGTTCTGGACTTATGGCTGTTGCCTCCGGCGATATCGAATCAGCCCTGGTAGTGGGTGTCGAAAAGATGACCGACAAAGCCGGTCACGATGTCACCTCTGCGCTAGCCACTGCGGCAGACGCCGACTATGAAGTGGAACAAGGCATCTCGTTTGTAGGTATTAATGCGTTAGTCATGCGCCGTTACATGTACGAGTTCGGCTGGAAGCACGCCGACTTTGCACCCTTCTCCATCAACGCGCATGCGAACGCCATGCATAATCCATTTGCACGTTTGCATCAAAAACTCAATGTGGAGCAATTTGAAAAATCGAGCATGGTCGCTACCCCGATTAATCTTATGGACGCTTCGCCCATCGGCGATGGCGCGGCGGCGGTCATCATCGTCCCGGCGGAGAAAGTTGCCTCGCTGGGCAACAGACCCAGAATAACCGTAGCAGGCTCGGCTTCGGCAACTGATTCGATTGCCGTCCACTCCCGAAAAGATCCGATGTTTTTGTCCGCAGCGTATGCGTCATCCAAACGTGCCTATGAGATGGCAAACGTCACACCTGAGGATATTGACGTGTTCGAGTTGCACGATGCGTTTTCGATCATGTCGGCATTGTCGCTCGAAGCCTGCGGATTTGCAGAACGCGGTCAGGGTGTGAGACTTGGACTTGATAACGAGATCGGTCCCAGTGGACGTGTACCCATATGCACCCGCGGCGGACTCAAGGCGCGCGGACATCCAGTCGGCGCGACGGGTATGTACCAGATCGTGGAAGTCGTCCAGCAGCTGCGCGGTGAATGTGAGAAAACCCAGGTCGACGGCGCGAAGATCGGCATGGCACAAAACATCGGCGGTTCGGGCGCAACGATCATCACCCACATTTTGAAAGCTGAATAATGCAAACTTGATTAACCCCAAACTTAAGAATCGAGCCACGGATTACACGGATCATCACGGATTTTTAAATTAATAATTCAAAATAATTTAAACCCAAAAGGCAACCCTCTGAATAGGGTTGCCTTTTTCGTGTAAATCAGTGAAATCCGTGGCTAAAAACTTGAAAGATTAAATTCCGGGTGAATCATGTTTTTCATTACCGCAATGAGAACATCAAATTCCCCACAAAGATCACGATGAATAAAACCAACACCGGCAGAAATGTGAACGCAGTGAGAATCCCAGCCGCTTTATCTTTCTTGCGCGCATAAGCTATCCATGCTGCAATCGCAAACGCGATCGGCCAGATCGGGTAAGACCAGACTGCAATGACAAAAGTCCAGGCTTGGGGTGTTGACCCCGAATCGAATGCCATCACAGAAACCCCAGCCATGACCAGCCAAAATAACAGTGACCCGAGCGCCAATAACTGTGAAACGATCAACCAGATCAGGATCGGCTTGCGGGATGGGATGTTAGTTTCCAAATGCATACTCCTATAAAATTGGTTTTCAAAATGAGATCGAAATTTTACCCTGAAGCAGTCATTGCCTGTATCTGGTTATGGTAAGTCAATTCCTCCCACAGGTGGGGAAAATCAATATTGCAAACACATTCCTATTTAAGAAAACTATTGAATCTTCGTTGAGAGTATTTTATACTTATCGGACATGAACGAAGGAGGAGCCAAATGGCTAGCAACAAGCGCAAGTTAAACCGCCGTGAGTTTACTTATTATATGCAAGTCACGGACGATGTGACCAAACAATTGGTCGGTTATCTTTCAGATATTAGCACTGGAGGTTTCAAACTGGATTGCGGTAAACCGCTCCCGACCGGGCAGGATTATCGCCTAGCCGTACAGTTGACGGCTGAAATCGCGGATAAGACCTCCATGGTCTTTATTGCACGCGCAAAGTGGTGTCATCCCGATCATATCGACCCGACCTCTTACAATGTTGGTTTCGAGATCATCAACATGGCGCCCAACGACATGGTGATCTTTCAACGCATGTTTGAAAAATATGGCACCCAGAACGCAACACAAAAAAAGGGATCGCCTGACGATCATTTGTGGAGATAAGCTCCAGGTTATTTTTCGTTTTTAAAACAGGCAGCCCAGCTGCCTGTTTTTTTATTCTCAGACCCGCAAAAAAAACACGCGGGACAAAGTGCGACGCTTGTTGTAAAATGGACGGTATGAAATATAAAACATTGCGTTCCATCGTCCGTTTCATCATGAACATCATCGCCGATGTGGAAGTGCACGGTGCCGAAAAGCTGCCTAAGGGAAATGTGATCGTCGCTGCGAATCATCTGGGACGGCTGGATACAGCCACCCTGCTCTATATCCTCGACCGCGAAGACATCATCATGCCAGTCGCGGAGAAATACAAGAATCATCCGCTCTATGGCGCAATCGGACGCGCCGCCAACGCCATCTGGCTAAACCGTTTCGAAGCAGATTTCAGCGCACTGCGACAGATCCTCACGCGCATGGAACAAGGCGGCATGCTGGTCATTGCACCCGAAGGCACACGTTCCAAGACCGAAGCGCTACAGGAAGCCAAATTGGGTGTCGCTTTCCTTGCCAGCAAAAGCGGATATCCCGTTTTGCCGGTGGCAGTCACTGGCACAGAAGATCGCGGTGTGGCAGACAACTTGAAACACTTTCGACGCTTGAAGATCGTTGTCCGCGCTGGAGACCCGTTCATGGTTGAAATCCCAAAGGGCAAGGGCCGTGAGCAAGCCATGCGTGAAGCGACTGATGAGATCATGTGCCGCATTGGCGCGATCTTGCCGGAGAAGTATCGCGGGGTCTACGCCGAGCATCCGCGCTTAAAAGAATTGCTGGCTGGACAATAAGCATGCTTCAAATCCTACGCTTTTTGATCCGCATGTTATTGAGGTTGATTGCCCGCTTTGAAATTCGCGGCAAGGAAAATGTTCCACTTTCAGGCGGGATGGTGATCGCATCCAACCATATTGGCATCCTCGATATCATCATGGTTTATTTTGTGATCGACCGCACTGATTTGTTCATCCCGGTTGCGGAAAAGTGGGAAAAGATCGGCTGGATCAAATGGCTTGGCAAGCAACTCAATTTCCTTTTTGTTGATCGCTACAACCCTGACTTGAAAGCCTTGCGCAAGATGATGGCACTAATGGAAGAAGGCAAGTGTCTTGTAATTGCTCCCGAAGGGACACGCTCGCGCGTTGGCTCATTGATCGAGGGTAAACCTGGTGTTGCTTATCTCGCGGCGCGTTCGGGTTTTCCTGTTATTCCTGTGGCAATCACCGGAACTGAAGATGAAGTGGTTTTCGCAAATGTGAAGCGCTTTCGAAAATCACACGTTACATTGACTGGCGGAAAACAATTCAGCATTCCCCCTTTGCCAAAAATGGATCGCAATGCAGCGCTTCAAAAATCAACCGATGAAATTATGTGCCAGATCGCGGCACTTCTTCCAGAGAAATATCGCGGAGTTTATGCGGAGCATCCGCGCCTAAAAGAATTACTCAAAACCTGAACTATCTCTGCGAAAGTTCCGACAGCAAGCTATCGGACTCCCGAGTTATAAAATTTCCCCTTCCCCCCTCTTCAAAAACTTGCCGTCGCCGCGTTTGCCTTTCCATTCATCCCCATCCACGATCAGCTTGCCGCGCAGGAAAACTTTTTCGGGGTAGCCCACCAATTCCCAGCCTTCATACAAGCTATAGTCCGTGCGTTGGTGCGAATGTGCCACGCCATACTTCACGCGCTTTTCCGGATCCCAGATCACAATATCTGCATCGGCACCGGGGACAAGTGCGCCCTTACGTGGATACAATCCAAAGATCTTCGCGGGATTCGTACAGTTATAGGCCACGAATTGATTCGGTGTGATATGTCCCGCATGCACGCCATATGTCCACATGACTGGCATACGATCCTGGATTCCAGGCAGACCGTTCGGGATTTTGGTGAAATCATCTTTCCCCAATTCTTTACCGGGGATGGCAATCTCGCTGCCTTCATAAACGATGGGCTTGCTTCCGTCCGAAAAGAATGGACAATGGTCAGTACCGATCGTCTGCAAAACCCCATTCGACAGCCCTTCCCATAAACGAGCATTATCTTTTTCTGTGCGCATGGGAGGCGAACAGATCCATTTTGCGCCGTCAGCCTTGCGCAGATCGTCGATCGTGAAGAACAGATATTGTGGACAGGTCTCCCCCATCACTGGCACGCCGCGTTCGCGCGCATACTTCAACATATCCACTTCGCCGCCCACGTTCATGTGGACAATGTACACTGGCGCATCCGCTTGCTGCGCCATCGCCGCCATGCGCAGGGTCGCTTCGACGGCGCCCCAGGCGGGACGTGTGAGGGCGTGATATTCAGGTGAGGTATGTCCCGCCGCTAGTGCTTCAGGGATAAGAGCTTCGATCACATCGCCATTTTCACAGTGCG
>JBDTWO010000136.1:0-12899 GCA_040006635.1 Chloroflexota bacterium | reverse complement strand
TTGCGGGTCGGGTACAGATATTTCACCGGCACAAACACCAGAATATTACAGATCACCAATGCCGCCAGATTGATCCACGGATTTAACCCGAGCAGCATCATATACAAGACCAGAAAATTCCATACTGAAGGAAAGCCCTTGAAGAAATAGGATTGATCATCTGTCTTCGCATCTGTCTGCGAGAATTGAAAAGCGGAAGTCAATAGAATCGAGATTGCCGCTGGCATCGCCCAGCCTACTGGCATCAGGTTTGGAACCTTTAGCAAGAAAAGCGACGCCACAATAACATAATTCAGAAAATCGATGATGTTATCCATCAAGCCGCCGTCAATGCCTTTGGCATACAGCTTGACATCGAACCAACGCGCCAGCATTCCATCAAAGCCATCTACAAACATCGCAACGATGATGTAAATAATGGCAAGTTTATAGTTTTCATCCCAAATGGCAAGCAGGGTCAAAAAACCCCACACTGCACCGGTCGCTGTAAAAAGATGCACCCCATTCGCAAACATTTTCCGCACCCAAAGAGGAAGTTTAGCCAACACGTGATCACCTCACAAAAGATATTGAATCTATTATAGCAAAGAGACGCACCTCGCGATGCGTCTCTTTCAATATTGTTATTTCTTGACCAACCCAACTTTGACCGTCTCGCTGTCAAACGTATCTTCGACAACGAAGGCACCCTCGGGCGGACTTGCAAAGGCAAGCTTGGACGTGAGCGTCTCAACCGTGATGTATTCCTGATGCGCCTCAATTGCGGACCTCAAGCCTGCTGAGGCTTCGACGAACAGATCTATCCTGTCAGCTACATCCAGATCAGAACTCTTGCGGAGGTCTTGCACACGGCGGACAAATTCACGCACTTGTCCTTCCTGGATAAGTTCGGGCGTGAGCTCAGTCACCAGCGCCGCAACATACGGACCTTCTTCAGCTACCGCAAAGCCTTCCTTGGCAAGCGCTTTCACTTCCACTTCGTCGGGCAAGACATCATAAGTTTCGCCATTAACTTCAACCCGCAATGGATTGCCTTCCAATAACGGCCGTGCAGCAGCCTCTGAGTTCATCGCCAAGATCGCCTTCTGGATCGCCGGGAATTTATTCCCATATTTTTGTCCAAGCTGTTTCGGCAGCGGCTTGACCGAATGCGACACGGCTTCTGTGGCTGCATCCAGCAAACGGACTTGTTTGACATTCAACTCATCCATGAACAAGTCGGCGTAGGTTTCAACGGCTTTACGTTCGTTGGCATTACCCAACGAGAAAGCCACTTCTGCCAACGGCTGACGGACTTTGCGATTCGCTTTCTGGCGTGCGGAATGTCCGAGCGAGACGAGCTTCATAACCAAAGCCATGTCGCGGTTGAGTCCTTCATCGATCATCTCAGGCAATACCTTGGGCCACTCCGCCAAGTGGACAGATTCGGGCGCAGTCTCATCCACCGAGCGGACGAGGTTTTGGTACAACTCGTCGGCAAGGAAAGGCATGGTAGGAGCGAGCAGCTTCGAGATGGTAACAAGAGCCGTGTATAAAGTCGAGTAGGCGGCTTGTTTGTCAGAGTCCGATTCAGATTTCCAGAAGCGGCGGCGTGAACGTCGCAGATACCATGTGGATAATCGCTCCACAAACGTTTCGATCGGGCGCGTGGCATTCGGCACGTCATAATGTTCGTAGGCTTCCGTCACGTCGCGGACAAGCACATTGAGCTCAGACAACAGCCAGCGGTCAAGGTCACTCGTCGCTATTGGCATGGTGGTGACGGTGGGTTTATCGAGGTTGGCATAGGTCACGAAGAACGAGTAGACGTTCCACAACGTGAGCGTGAAACTACGGATCACCTCACCCACCAGATCGGAAGAGAAGCGGCGCTCAACTCCCGGCGGCGTGGCAGTGAACAAATACCAGCGCAGCGCATCGGCGCCGTGTGCGTTCAACACATCCCAGGGCTGGACGATATTACCCAACGACTTGGACATCTTGCGACCCTGTCCATCCTGGATGTGACCCAGCGATAGAACATTCTTGAACGCGACTTTATCGAATAGCAACGTGCTGATGGCATGCAGGGTGTAGAACCAGCCGCGCGTTTGATCAACGGCCTCGCAGATGTAATCGGCGGGAAACTGCGATTCGAATTTTTCCTTGTTCTCGAACGGGTAGTGCCACTGCGCCACCGGCATCGAACCCGAGTCGAACCAGACGTCGATCAGATCTTTGACGCGCGTCATTTGCTTGCCGCAATCCGGGCAATCCCAATGTACATCGTCTACATATGGACGATGCAAATCAAGTTCTGTTAAATCGCGACCAGCTTTTTCGGAAAGTTCTTTTACCGAACCAACGCATTCGCGATGCTTGTTTTCGCATTCCCAAACAGGGAGCGGTGTGCCCCAATAACGTTCGCGCGAAAGCGACCAGTCGATGTTGTTGGAGAGCCAGTTCCCGAAGCGACCTTCCTTCGTATGTTCAGGAACCCAATTGATCGTGTTATTTAATTCCACCAGGCGGTCACGATGCGCACTCGTGCGGATATACCACGAATCACGCGCGTAATATAACAACGGAGTATGGCAACGCCAGCAGAACGGATAGCTATGCAAATAGCCTTCTGATTTCAGCAACAATCCGCGCGCACGTAAATCTTCGATGATCAGCGGGTCAGCATCTTTGACAAATACTCCGCGCCACGGCGTCACTTCGTTGATAAATGTGCCGTCCGGTGCGACAGTCATCAATACCGGCAGGTTGTATTTCTTCCCCGTCTCCATATCTTCCTGACCGAAGGCAGGCGCGGTATGAACCAGACCAGTACCATCTTCCGTTGTGACATAATCACCCATCACGACAAAGTAAGCAGGTTTATCCGGAGGCAGGAAGGTATACAACGGCTGGTATTTCATACCATTGAGTTTCTTGCCTTTGAAGGTATCAAGGACTTTAACTTCCTCTTCGCCAAATACTTTTTCTACCAATGCCTTGGCAAGGATGAGTTTTTCTTTGGTGCCGTTATTATCACGCTCGACAGTTACATAATCCACATCGGGGTGCGCAACGACAGCGACGTTGCCGGGTAACGTCCACGGCGTGGTCGTCCACACGAGCAACGAGGTATCAGGCTTATCCACCAGCGGCATGCGGACAAAGACCGAAGGGTCGGTCGTGTCTTCGTAACCGAGGGCAACTTCATGGTCAGAAAGAGGCGTGCCACAGCGCGGGCAATACGGCACGACCTTATAGCCCTTGAAGAGCAGATCCTTATCCCAGAAGTTTTTCAAGATCCACCAAACCGACTCGATGTAGTCGTTGGTGTAGGTCACGTAGGCATCTTGCAAGTCAACCCAAAACGCGATGCGATCGGTCAGCCTTTCCCAATCTTGGATATAGGTAAACACGGACTTGCGACAAAGTTCGTTGAACTTATCGATGCCATATTCTTCGATCTGATGCTTACTGTTGAAACCGAGCTGTTTCTCGACCTCGATCTCAACCGGCAGACCATGCGTATCCCAGCCGCCGCGGCGCGAGACATGATAGCCGCGCATGATCTTATAACGCGGGAACATATCCTTGAAAGCGCGCGCCAACACATGGTGCACACCGGGCTTGCCATTCGCGGTCGGCGGTCCTTCATAAAAAACGTACTCGGGTCCGCCTTCGCGCTGCTCAAGCGTCTTCTTGAAGATCTCGCGCTGCTTCCACGTCTTGAGCACGCCTTCTTCCATCGAAGTCACATTGAGTTTGGATGATACAGGTTTGAACATTTTAACTCCTCAGTAACGCGGCATTTATGCCGCTTTTCTTGGTGGCGACATAAATGTCGCAGTACAGAATAATTAAAACAAAAACTCTCATCTCCAACAGAGACGAGAGCAAAGCTCACGCGGTACCACTCTGGTTTCACGCCAAAGGCATGACACTCATTGGACGACTAACATCATCCTGTTCTGATAACGAAGAACAACATCGGCTTGCTTACTAAAATTCGGCTCGCGGCTCCGAGATGATTTTCAACCTGCTTTGTTGACCTGCTCTCACTAATTCAGGCTCGCTGACAACATTTTGGCAGATTTACTCGTTCTCTTCATCGCCTTTTCCCTTACGGGATTGATATGTGATTAACCGCATTATGCCACATTTTAAATTGACCGTCAACACGATACGCGGGATAATGCCGCTATGACCATTCTACATCTGCAGCTTGATACTCTTCATCAGGTCTCAGACTCGCAAATCTTCACCGCTTCTTCACTCAGCCTGAACCTGCCCCAGCCTCCGAAACACTTTTTCCGCCACGGATGGCAATCCTGGACCCTCACCACCTGGCTCGATCCCAGCGAACCGCCCTACCCCATCAGCTCGCCTAAATTCCGCGCCAAAGATGAAGACCCCGCCTACGCATTAGCCAAGAACCACGTCAGTGCCTGGGTCGGCGCCGTGGAGCTTGGCGACGATGACATCTTGCTCATTGGCGCCTTGGACTTGAGCGGACGCGTCGAACTGGATGGCACAACCCTCAAAGCCTTTTATGAAGATGGTCACGAAAGTCAGTGGGCGTTCATTCGTGGCAAAGAAGATAATGTCTTTGCAAAATACACAGCCCTGCTTGAAACCAAATTCGGCAAAACCCGCTTCGACAAAGCTCCCCGTGTCTGGTGCTCATGGTACAGCCTCTACAAATGGATCAATGAACACATCATCGTGAACGCCCTCCACGCATTAGGCGACTTACCCTTCGATGTCTTCCAACTTGATGACGGCTGGCAAGTCACGCATGGAGATTGGGAACCCACCAAAAAATTTCCTTCCGGGATGGCAGAGTTGGCAAACAAGATCAAAGCCACCGGCAGAACCGCCGGGCTTTGGCTTGCGCCTTTTATGGTAACCAAACTATCCAGCATCTTCCGCGATCATCCTGACTGGTTATTGAAAGATGAAAACGGACAGCCTGTCCCCGTCGGTCTCACCTGGGAAGGCGTGCCATATGCCTTGGATGTGAGTCATCCCGAAGTCTTGGCATGGCTCGAACAACTCATCCGCAAGGTCCGAAGTTGGGGCTACGATTATCTCAAATTGGACTTCCTCTATGCAGGCGCGATTCCCGGTAAACGCTATCAGGATATCCCGCGCGAGGTTGCCTATCGCAACGCCATGCAGGTTATGCGCGAAGCGGCTGGCGATGCTTACATTTTGGCATGTGGCGCGCCGGTTATCCCATCACTAGGCTTGTGCGATGGCATCCGTGTTGGACCAGATGTTTCGCCATATTGGATGAACAAACCGCTCTCTGTGTGGCTCAATAATCCAAATGATCCCTGCACGCAAAACTCTATCCGCACTAGCTTTCATCGCTTATGGCTGAAACCGCTGGTCAATATTGATCCTGATGTCATGTTCTTCCGCTCAAAATTCAACTGGCTCAAACCGGATGAAAAACAACTACTCCTAGATCTGGGAACAATATCCGGCTTCAAAGCCACGTCCGACCTCCTGCAATGGATGAATCGACAGGAACTCGACGCGTTACGCAGTTACCTGGAAACTGATGTCAACATCCGCAAAATTTCGCGCTACAAATATCAACTCAACGACCGCGAAGTGGATTTCAGCGCCAGCATGCCCATCTCGGAACATCACAATGTCCCCATATGGTTCGCCCAAAATCTGGGACTCTTGAAAATCGCCAGACGTCAGGTTTTGCCTGCCATTTTAGAAAGCCTAAAGCACAACAACAAAAAGATGTGGCTTTTCTATCCGCTTGCCACAAGTATATCCACCTTTGCAGCGATTTTGAATTCCCTCTAATCCCAAAATTTGAAATTGAACTACGAGCAATCTACAGGCGCCATCTGGCGCCCGTAATTCTTGTATTGTTTTGACAATGATTCAGGCAGCCGATTCAGTGGATAATGGCGGGCAAGAGGAACTATGTCCAAATTATCAACTTCAGAAAAAGCCGTTCTTTTTCTCAACAATCTGGCTGGCGACGACCTATGGGAATATGGTCATGCGCTGTTGCCGGAGTATCAAAAAACCAGTATCCCGCACGAATTGATGAAATACAAAAAGGACTCAAAGAATGCCTATAAATCGAACGGCATCCACATCACATCTGCGCCCTATAAACTAAATGGCTATGGAAATATACATCTCTACGGCTTCCCATTTCTCTCGCTCTCCGTTGATCCCTTTGATGTTGAATACCCAAATCCCATTTATGGTCTGGTGATCACAGAAGACATGCGGATGTTCGACTATTTCATGGAACAGGAACCCGGTCTGCTTAACACCGCCAATCCTCAATTCAGCCGCCTGGCGTGGGCAAAGACTCAAAACCTGCCGACCGTTCTCGCCGTCCATCACGCAGACGGTTACACCGGGGACCTCGCTAAATTAAGTACCTTGGTTGGGATGGAAATATTTTGCCCCGTGGTCTGGCACGCAGGGGACTTAAACGCCGATTTTCTAAATCGAGCAGTGGAAGCTGTTTTCTCTGAGATCAAACAGATTTAAACTCAGACGCCGCTACGTCAGTTTTCGCCGCCATAATGAAATCATTCTTGTGCAAGCCTTTCACGACATGCGTCCACCATTGGATGGTGACCTTTCCCCATTCAAGCACGATCAACGGATGATGATCTTCCTGCTCAGCGAGTGCGGCGATCTTGTTCGTAAACCCCAAAGCCTCAACATAATTCTTTAGCTTGAACACTTTCGTCAAGCGCAAGATTCCATCAATCTCATGGACTTGCCAATTTTGGATCTGTTCTCGTAGATCCATGATCTCAGAATCGGTCAACTTTGGGTCACCCCCACGACAGGCTACGCACTTGAGTTGAGATAGATTTTCCATAATATGCAATTGTACCCGTACGAGAATAAGATAGTGTAAAATATTTAAATCATCTGATTCAACTTACGCGAGATGATTCTCCATAAACTACTGAATTGAGGCGGATACTATGAGCGGAACGCATCACACACACGAAACTTCATCCAAAGCTATTGCCACTACCGGGCAAATCGTTGAAGGACTCAGGGCAAAGTATTACGATATCGGTAATTCGCCGCTGGGACTGCCCTTCGTGACCTGGCCTCATGTCCGCTTGATCACACTCCAACCGGGGCAATCCATTCTGGATGTCGGTTGCGGAACCGGTGAAGTTTTACACCTGTTGCATAAGAAGTTTGGCGATGCAGTCTCTCTGCATGGCATTGACCCTTCTGATGACATGCTTGCCGTTGCTAGGCACAAGCTGCGGAATGCCCCAAATGCCCAGCTGGGATTGGGCATTGGCGAGCAGTTGCAGTTTCCTGATGCCTCCTTTGACTGGGTCGTAAGCTCCCTAACATTTCACCATGTGCCTCTTGGGGTCAAACGCGCTACGATCCGCGAAAGCTACCGGGTACTGAAACCTGGCGGCAAAATATTGATCTCCGACTTTGGGAAGCCGACAACCTGGGCAGGTCAGGCATTCGGTTCCTGGTATGCAGACCATGCCTTCACGTCCGACAATCTCAAGGACATCGTCACTGAATTGATCCTGGAGGCGGGCTTCGTGGATATTGCTGATACGATTGTCGCCGGACTCATTCACCACACGCTGGCACGGAAGTAAAACTCCACACTACGTTATAAACCAAAAGACCCGCTGCACAACATGCAGCGGGTCTTTTGGTTTTCGTCTTGAGTTGTAATAACTCAATAAAGGTCTAGGACTGTTTTGGCGTGGTAGTGGTTTCCGACACAGAATCTGATTTTTCTTCAGGCAACATCGAATCCTTGAACGAGCGGATTCCTTTGCCAACTTCGCCCAGGGTTTTGGCGATCCGCCCAGGACCAAAAAGTAAAACAACGATCACTAGAATAATTAGTAGTTCAGGAGCACCTAAATCAAGCATATATAATTTTCCTTTCGAAACAAGTGTAAACCCATCAGGTGAAAATAGGATTAATAGACCTTCTGCAAAATTTCAGCCGCACTAACCATAAAGATACCGAATTGCGGAATTTTATATTTTTATCGTATAAAATGAGCATCCGCTTATCCGCTTCGCAAACGCCATCCGTTCCAAAATCCGCTTACACAAGAACACCAACAAAAAAAATAGTCGGTGGCATAACTCGACCACCGACTATCAACCTGTTTACTTGTTTCCCTGTCTACTTTACTCCAGCGCCTTCACCAACTCAGCAACCGCTTCCACCGATGGCAAATGAATTCGTATCGCTTTCTTCTTCGCATCGAGTAGTGCTTCATAATCACCCAATGCCTGCGCACGAATGAGCGTGCCGAACGTCAAGCCTTCGGTGGGAATGTCGAAATCCTTTTCAGGCTCGGCAGTAATAACCAGGAACAGCGCGTCCTTGATTCCGCCTTTGTGGAATTGACCTGTGGAGTGCTGGAAGCGCGGACCAAAGCCTGCAGTCACAGCATTCCCGGTCTTGGCACGAATGGCGACTCGCATCTTCTGTAATACGTTGACCATCTCGCCATTGCGCGGCAAGTAAGCATTGATCGCAACATAGCCACCAACTTTTGCCTTCTTCAAGAACTTGCTCAACACCGCATTCAACGAGGCGCCTGTCACCGCGGTCGGTGCGAACACAGCTACGCCGTCCTTTTTCCACGCGGGCTTGCCTTCCTTCAACTTACCTTTTTTCTGATACTCGGCGATCTTCGCCTTCGTCAGCTTCTTGCTCGTTTCCACATTCGGCTGGTCGAACGCATTCACGCCCATCACCGAACACGCCACCACGGTCGCAATTTCCCAGCGGAACATCTCCGCGCCGATATCGTAGAAATTCGCAATCGGTAATTGGATGACGGGGTGACCGGCATTTTGCAACCCAATCATCGCTTCATCATGTTCACCGGTTTGACGTAGATAAACGAACAGGCGATCTTTGCCATAAGACTTCACATCGCCAAGCGGTTCGAGCGGCACAGGCAGGATGCCCTTCCCCAACTTGCCACTGGACTCAGCGACGATCTGCTCGATCCAGCCTGCAAAAGCGGACAAAGGCGCATCACTGACGACTGTGAGCTTGTTCCGGCCTTCGAGAGCCGCTTGCCCAAGGACAGCTCCCAGCGCCAAGCCGGGGTTTCGCGCCGCAGGGATGTGTTCACCGCACTGCGCGCGCATCCAATCTGCACGATCAAGCAGTTGGGACAAGTCTATTCCTAGCAACGCGGCAGGGACTAGACCGAAATCAGTCAACGCCGAGTAACGCCCGCCGACGAATTCATCAGCAGAGAATATTTTTCTGAAGTTACGTTTCTTCGCCAACGCTTCGAGTGAAGTATTCGGGTCAGTTGTAGCGATAAAGCGTGAACCATCTTTCTTGCTCAGCTTCCAGAAGTAATCGAACGCCGCCATCACTTCGGCAGTGCCGCCGGATTTGCTGGCGACGATATATAAACTCTTATCGGGCGGATATTGCTCAGCCGCGAGTTTAACTTGCGCAGAGTCAGTCGAGTCAAGAATTGCTAAAGATAACGAAGCTTCGATTCCAGCGGCGGCAAACAGTGAACTAAACACTTCTGCGGTTAGAGATGAACCGCCCATACCCAAGACCAACACGCGATCGATCTTGGCTTTCTTGACTTCCTTCGCAAAGGCTTGCCACTCTTTCAATTTCTTGCGCGCTTTGTCGGTAGAGTCCAGCCAGCCCATACGGATGGTGACTTCATGTTGACCAGCCACATCTTTGGCAGGCGCCCAAAGGAACGGGTCGCCTTTCCAGATGCGGGCGGGGACAGAATCCGCTTCCAGTTGAGAGATACGCTTGGAAACAGAAGCAGCTAGCGGACCAAGAGATGAAGCGGCGTTCTTCCTTCGCTCATCAATCGTTGCGAGCAATTGTGTGAACGCATCCGCAAAAGCTTTGACGCCTTCATCTTCCAATTCTTGGGTCACAACAGCCATCGAGATGCCACGGGCTTCAAGTTGATTGATCGCATCTTGAGCTTCAGCGAGACCACGCACGAGGGTCATGGAGGCGTTGCCATGATCGCGGAAGGCATCGAGCGTGGCGGGCGGGACGGTGTTGACAGTTTCGGGACCGATGAGGTTATCGATGTAGACCGTGTCGGAGTAGGCGGGGTTTTTCGTGCCGGTGCTCGCCCACAACGGACGCTGGACACGCGCGCCCTTGTATTTGAGTTTTTCCCAACGCGCGCCCGCAAAAGTTTGCTGATAGAGATCGTAGGCAAGTTTGGCGTTGGCAATGGCGGCTTTGCCTTTGAGGTTGGAACCGTCGGGCAGTTTCGGGTCGATCTTGGAATCAACACGCGAGACAAAGAACGAAGCGACCGAGGCAATATGATCAATGGGATGTCCCGCCGCGGCGCGATCTTCAAGTCCGCTGAGATAAGCATCCATCACTTCGGCATAACGCGTGAGGGAGAAGATCAATGTGACATTGACATTCACACCCGCAGCAATCGCCTTGCGAATGGCAGGGATACCCGCTTTCGTAGCAGGAATTTTTACCATCAGGTTATGACGATTGACACGCGCCCACAACTGCTGTGCCTGTGCGGCGGTGGCTTCAGTATCATGCGCGAGATACGGACTGACTTCAAGGCTGACATATCCATCGCCGCGCTTGGATTCTTCATACAGCGGTGCGAAGGCATCACACCCGGCTTTGATATCTTCGATGGCAAGTTGCCAGAAGATCTTTTCCGCATCCCAGCCTGCCCAGGCAAGCGGAGTCAACGCCGAGTCGTAATCGTTCGTTTTCGCGATGGCGTTGTTGAAGATAGTGGGGTTGGATGTGACGCCGCGAATGTCGCCGCGTTCGATCATAGCTTTGAGTTCGCCATTCTCCAGTAGTTTGCGCTGGATATTGTCGTACCAGATAGATTGACCAAGCTGAGTTAGTTTTGTTATAGGGTTCATAGTTTTTCTCGTTTTCAGGTTTGAAGGTTTGAAAGTTGGCAAGTTAGACTTCGTATTCTGCGGAGTCTTCACGAACTTTTTGAGATTGAGGGTGTGCTTCTAGATAAGAAATAAAGCGAGCAGTTTGGCGAGAGGCTTTCTCGGCTAACGCAAACGCTTTAGTAAATTTTTCCTGAGAAATATATTCAAGGTCACGTGAAACTTATAGCTGGGAACGAACTTCACCTGCAGAGGCTTTTGCGATTCCCAAATAGCGGATGAATTGAGCTTGAGTTTGACTCTCAAAGCCTTCCGAAATATTAGACATTATAGAAACAGATGCACGGCGAATTTGGTCTTTCAATCCAAAATCTCTCGAAAACATACTTTTCTCAGTGAGTAAATAAATTAACTTCGTTAATTCCCTTGCAGTCTGCCATGCTTCGATTTCTTCAAAGCGTGTGATGGTCGCCATTTCTATTCCTTGTACCAGTTGAGTCAAACAACTTGTAAACCTGCTAACCTTCCAACCTGCCAACTTCTTCGAGTTTATGTATCTTCCCAACGCGCCGCGCCAATCTTTCGCCGCCCGCTTTATTGCCCTGAAACTCCGCACCTAAAAACGCAGGGACGAGAACCTTCGCGAGTTCAGGTCCAATGACGCGACCGCCGAGGCAGAGCACGTTCATGTCGTCGTGTGCCACTCCCTGCGCGGCGGAATACGTATCGTGGCAAATGGCGGCGTAGACGCCTTTCATCTTGTTCGCGGCGATACATGCACCCACACCCGAACCGCAGACGATGATCCCGCGCTCGGCTTCGCCGTTTTGAATAGCGCGTCCAACTTTTTCAGTAAAGTCAGGGAAGTCGACCGCATCCGCGGAGTTCGTGCCCATGTCAATGGGTTCATGTCCTGCGTCACGAACCGCATCCAATACAGTTTGTTTGAGTGGGAAGCCCCCGTGGTCAAATCCGATTGCGATTTTCATTTAATTCCTTTTTTACCACGAAGGACACAAAGTTCACAAAGGTTTATGTGCGGCACAGCGTGGTGAATTATTTTAGATTGTCTTCTACTCATGTCGTTAAAAAACTTCATACACGATCAATCAAAACTCAGTCGAAGCAAAGAGCCGAAACCATCACCCAACCCAACTTCGTGCCCTTTGTGTACTTTGTGTTTAAAGCTCTTTCGCCTTCGCCACAACATTCTCAACGGTAAAACCAAACTTTTCAAAGATGATCTTCGCCGGGGCGGATGCGCCGTAGTGGTCGATGCCGAGCACGGACTTGGCGTAGCGTTCCCAGCCGAAACTTGATGCGGCTTCGACAGCGAGTCGTGCCTGAATATTTTTCGGCAACACGGATTCTTTGTAGGCTTCATCCTGCTTCTCGAACAATTCCCAACTCGGGAAGGAGACCACACGCACGCCTTTGCCTTCTTCGTGCAATTTCTGTGCCGCATCCAAAATCAAACTGACTTCCGAGCCGGATGCCATCAAGATAATTTCAGGAGTGCCAAAATCCTTCAAGACATAGGCACCTTTTTCAACAGTTAGCACGTTGGAAGGTTCGAAAGTCGGAACGTTCTGGCGTGTGAGAGCTAATGCTGTCGGTCCATCACGGCGGGATACTGCAACCTTCCAAGCTTCGCGGACTTCGTTCGCATCGGCAGGACGGATAGTGACCAGATTCGGGATCGCACGCAAAGCGGCAAGCTGTTCGATGGGTTGATGTGTGGGACCGTCTTCGCCGAGACCAACGCTATCGTGAGTGAAAATAAATATGGATGGGATGTGCGAGATCGCAGCGATGCGAATCGCAGGCTTCATGTAATCAGAGAAGATCAGGAACGTCCCGCCATAAGCGATGATGCCGCCGAATAAATTCATACCATTCAGGGCAGCGCCCATGGCATGTTCGCGCACACCAAAATGGAAGTTGCGTCCATCATAGGATTCTTTTTCGAAATCCAAACTGCCATCAATGTGGGTGTTATTGGAGGGAGCCAA